>CAYPFC010000008.1:9604-20255 GCA_964409815.1 uncultured Pseudobdellovibrionaceae bacterium | reverse complement strand
CGCCTCTTCGATGGCGTGCACCGAGTTGACCATCAAATTCAAAAAAACCTGGCCGAGCGGGCCCGCTTCGGCGCGAACTATGACGCCGTTTACTCCCGTGACGTCGAGGGCGATGTCCTTGCGATTGAGCTCGTGGCTCATCAGGTTATTGACGTCCCCCAGAACGGATTCGAGCGAGACGTCCGTGACGAACTCCGATTGTTTTCCGCGCGCGATGTGGAGAAGGGAGTGAACAAGCTTGCTAACGCGGTCGATTTGCGTGGTGATGAGATCCATCGCGCCTTTGACCTTCGGGTCCGCGGATTTGCCGATCAGTTCGGCGCGACCGCGAATCACTCCCAGAGGGGTGCCGATCTCATGCGCGAGGCTGGACGCAAGCAGTCCGAGCGAGGCCAGTCGGTCCTGTTGGAGAATCTGCGATTCCATTTCCTTTTGCTTCGTCAAATCCCGAACGGCGATCAAACCTTGCGTTTCGCCGTTGAGGACGATCTTGCGATTGAGGAGACCAAGTACGATCTCACGGCCGTCGTCGGTAATCCCGTAGGCCTCGAGTTGCACCGGTGATTCCGATCGGAGCAATTCCATCACGGCGTCGCGGTGGTCGGTGCGAATGTAGTCGGTGAAGTTCGCGTCGACCATCGTGTCGGAGCGATAGCCGAAAATTTCGCCGGCCGCGGCGTTGGCGTCGAGGATTCGCCCGTCATGATGCACGAGAATTCCTTCGAACGTGGAATTGAGCAACGTCTTGAAATTTTCCCGTTGAGCGAAAATATCGTGAACGTCCGTCGCGTGCTTGATCGAGTAGCGGATCGAGCGCTCCAGCAGGGGCGCGCTGATCTGTCCCTTGACCAGGTAATCGGCGGCGCCGGATTGCATCGCCTGTACGTCCAACTCAAAATCGCCCTGTCCAGTCAAGAGGATGATCGGGCAGACGATCCCGCGCTCTTTCGCCTCGTGAAGCAGGTCGAGCCCTGTGCGGCTCCCGAGACGGAAATCCAAAAGACAGGCATCATATCTTCCGGTCTCAAGCGCGGAAAGACCGTCGGCAAATGAGGACTTCCAATCCAAACTGAATTTTGGATTCTGAATTTCGCCGAGTACGCCGCGGATATTGACGTAATCGTCCTCGTCGTCGTCGATCAGAAGAATCCGCCGCGAATTCACGGGCTGTCGTTCTCCCTATGGACGGGCAACTCGACGATCTCGAACCAATAGCGGCCCAGGTCGCGCATGATGTCGACGAGGGACGTGAACGTGACCGGCTTCGTGATGAACGAGTTCACGCCCAGATTATACGTCCGGTAAATGTCTTCTTCCGCTTTAGAAGTCGTTAAAATGACGACCGGGATCTGGCGAAACCGCGGATTCGATTTGATCTCTTTAAGAGCCTCGCGGCCATCTTTCTTGGGCATGTTTAAGTCCAAGAGAATCAGGCCGGGAAGTTTGTCCGACGAGTTCAGCCTTTTCATCAGCTCTTCGCCATCCGCGGCAAACTCGATCTCATTCAGCAGGCGACTTTCGTTTAGCGCCTCTTTGATCAATTGGCGGTCTTCCGGGTCGTCGTCAGCGATTAAAATTGGAATTTTAGCTCGTGGATTCATGACTCAACTCCGAGTTTTGTTTCAATGGCAAATTGACGATAAACGTGGATCCCTCTCCCAGCTTGGACGTGGCGGTGACCGCGCCGCCATGGCGATCGACGATCTTGCGGCAAATCGCGAGTCCGATCCCGGTTCCTTCGTACTCGAATCTCCCGTGAAGGCGCTGGAAAATCGTGAATATGCGATCCAAGTATTTTTCTTCGAATCCGATTCCGTTGTCCTCGACGCGAATCTCGTAACCGCGACCTCGGCCCGCGATCGTCTCCTGAAGCTTCGAGGTCACGCGCACGACCGGCGGGACGCCGGGGCGGTGGAATTTAAGCGCGTTGCTGATGAGGTTTTGAAAGAGCTGGCGCATCTGTGTTGGATCGGCTTCGAGAGTGGGAAGCCCGCTCCATTCCACTTTGCCATGGCTCTGCTCGAGGCGCACCTCGAGGTCCGAAACAATTAAGCGCACCGTCTCGTTCAAGTCGACGGGGACGAAGGGTTGAGCCTTCGTTGTGACTCGGGAGTAGGTGAGCAGGTCGTTGATCAGCGTTTGCATTCGTTGCGCCGATCCCAGAATGCGGTCCAGATAGTCGCGCGACTCTTCACTCAAGGCCTCGCGCGCTTTCGACTGCAGCCTGTCCGAGAACGACTGAATTTTTCTGAGCGGCTCTTGAAGATCGTGCGCCGCGACCGAGGCGAAGTCCTGAAGCTCGCGGTTACTGATCTCGAGCTTCTTGGCATGGATCTTCAACTGCTCTTGGGCGAGCACGCGCTCGGTGATCTCGTAGCGGACCGCGACGTACTGCTCGGGCCTCCCGTTTTCCCCTATGAAGGGAACGATCGTGGTGTGCACCCAGTAATAGCTGCCATCCTTCGCGCGGTTGCGGATCTCGCCTTCCCAGGATTTGCCGGCGGCGATCGTTTTCCACATCTCGAGAAAGAACTCTTTCGAATGGTAGCCGGAGTTGATCACTTTATGAGTTTTGCCGATGAGTTCTTCGGCCGAGTACTTGGAAATCGCGCAGAATTTTTTATTTACGTACGTGATGATTCCGCGGGCATCGGTGATCGCGACAATCGCGGCTTCGTCGATCGCCGACTTGAGGTGCATGAAGTCGCGGCTCGAAAGCCCGTCATGGGTTGCCATGGTCCCCCTCGTCTTCGCTGGGCTCGGGGGCGTCGGCCGCGACCAAG
The DNA here is from genome assembly GCA_964409815.1 of uncultured Pseudobdellovibrionaceae bacterium. GTDB lineage: Bacteria > Bdellovibrionota > Bdellovibrionia > Bdellovibrionales > UBA1609 > JALHOQ01. Next base: position 17,472 of record CAYPFC010000008.1, on the reverse strand, counting down.
CCGTACACGCGCTCCTTGCGGTAGAGCGTGCGGCGGTTGATCCCGAGAATCTTGGCCGCCTTGTCTTTTTGATTGTGAGTCTGGCCGAGCACCAGCTTGATGTAACGCTCTTCGATTTGGTCGAGCGTCGGGCTGTCCGAGAACAGTTGGTCGATGTTGTGCTTCGCTTGAGCGAGGGCGCTGCCCATGACGTCTTTCTCGTCGATGAGCTCTTCGGTTGAGAGCACGACCGCGCGCTCAATGATATTTTCGAGCTCGCGCACGTTTCCGGGCCACGGGTGCGCCATGAGCGCGGTCATGGCCGCGGGAGTCACTCCGGCGACTTTCGAATTGTTTTGAGCCGCGAATTTCGCGATGAAACTTTCAACCAGGAGGGGAATGTCGCCCGGCCGTTCCCTAAGAGGGGGAACGCGCACGGGGAGCACGTTCAATCGATAGAACAAGTCCTCGCGGAATTTCCCTTCGGCAACCATTGTTTTCAAATCCCTATGGGTTGCCGCGAGGATGCGGACGTCCACTTGCCGGATTTGGCTGTCGCCGACGGCGCGGATCTCGCGGTCTTGAATCACGCGCAGCAGTTTCGCCTGAAGCGTAAGATTCAAATCGCCGATCTCGTCGAGGAAGATCGTTCCTCCGTTCGCTTCCTCGAACAGGCCTTTCTTATCCGCGATGGCGCCGGTGAAGGAGCCTTTGACGTGACCGAAGAGCTCGCTCTCCAAAAGTTGCTCCGGGATCGCCGTGCAATTCACCGGAATAAAAGGCTTGCTCTTGCGCGGGCCCGAGTTATGGATCGCGCGTGCGACAAGCTCCTTTCCGGAGCCGCTCTCGCCCTGAATCAGAACGTTAGCCATGGCGGGCGCCACGCGTTTCACGGTATCGAAAACTTCCTGCATGGCCGCGCTCTTGCCGACCATCGACTCAAGACTGAAGGACTTGTTAAGCTCGCGCTTGAGCAGCGTATTCTCGCGGCTCAGCGAGGCCTTCTCCATCGCGCGGCGGGCGAGAAGAACCATCTCGTCGTTCTTGAAAGGCTTGATGATGTAATGGTAGGCGCCGGCTTTCATCGCCTCGATCGCGGTTTCGATCGAGCCGAAGGCGGTCATCATAATGCAGACGACGCTCGGGTAGTCCGACTGCATCTTGCGCAAGAACATCATTCCGTCGATCTCTTTCATTTTGAGATCAGTGATCAGGACTTGAGGGAGCTCTTTCTTGAATTTGACCAGCGCTTCTTGCGCGGAGGAATAGCGAGTGACGTTGAAGCCTTCCTCGGTCAAAAGGTCCGTCACCAATTGGCCCATTTCAAAATCGTCGTCTACAACCGCAACTCTCTGAGCGATTCGCATGAATTGTCCTTTCGTCCTTTAATAGCTAAACGAAATTCAAATGTCATGCCACGGTTGGACCTAAACCGGAATTCCGACGATCGCCTAAGTATAAGTAACTGGTGTATTATTTTGAGCCTGTCCGAGGCGTGGTCGGGCGACGTGGGACAGTATTTCTTGGGAAGGGGATTGGCTGAGACAAGAAGTCCCCTTTCTCTTGGAGCGCAAGAGTTTAAGGGGAGAAGGGATTGGCGAGAATTTTGAATTCGTAAGCCGTATGAATATGAGCCTACGATTTCTTGGCGCCTCCGGAACCGTCACGGGTTCGAAGTACCTTCTTACCTATCAAGGGCGGAAAGTCCTCATAGACTGCGGCCTATTCCAAGGGCTTAAAGAGCTGAGGCTTAAAAACTGGACACCGCCGGATGTTGATCCGAAGACCATCGACGCCATCGTTCTCACGCACGCGCACATTGATCATTCCGGGTACATCCCGCGCCTGATCAAAGAAGGTTTTCGCGGAAAGGTCTATTGCACGCCCGCCACGCTCGCTCTTTGCCGAATCCTGCTTCCCGACACGGGATACTTGCTCGAGGAAGAAGCCGAGTACATGAATCGCAAGCATGTGTCCAAGCACCACCCGGCGCTTGCGCTTTTTACGAAAGAAGATGCCGAGCGGGCTTTGAAATCCTTCGTTCCGCGCAATTTTCACGAGAACTTCGAGGCCGTTCCCGGCGTCGTCGCCAAGTTCCTATACGCCGGGCACATCCTGGGCGCCGCCTGTGCCGCCCTTGAGGCGGGCGGGCGCAAGATTCTTTTCTCCGGCGACGTCGGGCGGCCCAACGATCCGATTTTCCGCGCGCCGGAGAAGCTGCCTCCATTCGACTATTTGGTCGTGGAATCCACCTATGGGGATCGCGCTCACCTGAGCTCGGATCCCAAGCGGGAGCTGGGTCAAATCGTGACCGAGACGGCGAATCGCAAAGGCGTCGTGCTGATCCCGGCGTTCGCTGTCGGACGCTCGCAAACGATCCTGCATTTTCTCGCGCAGTTGAAGCTGGCGGGGGAGATTCCCGACATTCCGATTTATCTCAATAGTCCGATGTCGACGGACGTCACCAACGTATTCTTTCAATTCGCGAACTTACACAAGCTTTCGCCCAAAGAATGCGAGGGCATGCGGGAAGTGGTGCGTTTCGTAAAGTCGGCGGACGAATCTAAAGCGCTGAACATGCGACGGGGCCCGATGGTCATTATTTCCGCGAGCGGAATGGCGACCGGGGGCCGAATTCTTCACCACTTGAAGGAATTCGCTCCGGGGAGCGCGAACACCATCGTGCTCGCCGGATTTCAGGCCGCCGGCACGCGCGGTCGCTCGCTGCAGGATGGAGCGAAAGAAATCAAAATTCACGGCGGCTTCGTGCCTGTGAACGCGGAAGTGCGGCTGATAGAAAATCTTTCGGCCCACGCCGACGCGAGCGAGATCCTGGAATGGCTCGAACGCTCGGGCGCGCGTCCGCGCCGGGTCTTCGTCACGCACGGAGAGCCCTCCGCGAGCGCGGCGCTGGCGTCAGCCATTCAAAAAAGGCTCGGTTGGGAATCGGAAACTCCCGCGCAAGGTAACGAATTTCCTTTGGAGTAATCAATGAATTCGCATCCGGTACCATGCGAGAGAAAGTGTTTCTGTAAGACGGGCCGGCACGAGCCGGCGCTGGTCGTCTTAACGGGCGGACCCGGAGCGGGTAAGACCGCGGTCCTGGAAATGGCGCGCAAGAATTTTTGCAGTCATGTCGCCATTCTTCCCGAGTCCGCGTCGATTATTTTCAAAGGCGGCTTCTGGCGGATCAATTCCGTGGCCGGAAAATCCGCGGTCCAACGCGCGATATTTCACGTGCAACGCGAGCTGGAAGGCATCGTCCTTCAGGACGCGCGGTGGGCGTTAGGGCTTTGCGATCGCGGCACGTTGGATGGGCTCGCGTACTGGCCGGGCACCGAAGAGGGATTCTGGCGCGATGTCGGATCGGGACGCGCGACCGAGCTTCTGAGATATCATGCTGTGATTCACTTGCGGACTCCGGGAGAAGACCAAGGCTACAACAATCTCAACGAGCTTCGCCTCGAAACTCCGGCGGAGGCGCGCGCGATCGATGAGCGCATCGCCGAAATCTGGTCCGCGCACCCGCGCTACGTCGCTATTCCGAGCTCCGAAAATTTCTTAGCGAAGGCGCAGGCCGCGCTGAAGGCGCTTGAGGATGAGGTGCCGGCGTGCTGCCATCCTCCGAACTGATTATTAAGATATAATAAAAAGGCTTTCCATTCATCTCCAGATGCAACCACAACTCGGGCCCTAGGATCGAAATCCGCGTCTCGGTTTCGAGCCCGCTGCGCATATCGGGATCTCCCGCGCATTCGCGGCCGTTCGCCGGGTTCACCCACGTTACTTTTTGAAAAAGGATTTCTTCGCGCACGGAATACTCAGCCACGCGCTCGCAGAATTCCGATTCGTTCGCGCGCTGCCAGAACAGCGTATTCGTTCCGTCGGGGCGAAAAGTCAGAGTCAGGGTGAGATCGGGATTCGGTTTCGGATAGCGAACGCCTTCGAATTGAAAACCGTCGTAGCTCCAGCGACCGAGAATCTCGTTTTGAAGAGTGGCGCGGGCTGGGGAGGGACCCAGCCCGCTGAAGGTAAGGAGAGAGAGGAGGAGCGAAATCACTGTACGATCAACTTGCGTTCAAAGTACGTGTCGTCGCCGCTGGTGAAGCGAAGGGTGTGCTCGCCGGGATTCAAGCGGCCGAGATTCAACTCCTTGCTGAAAGGGACTAAAACCATCAAACACATCGTATTCATCGTGACGAAAGCTTTCGATTTGATCTCGTGGATCGTCTGAACGGGGCTCGTGACTTCGAAGCGTGACCAGCGATAGCAGCTGTTCGGGAACATTCCCGAGATCACGATTTTTGCGTCCATGCCTCGTTCGACGGTTTCAGGTACAAAGACGTCGCTGACCGCGATCGTGATTTCTTTGACCACTTCGGCGGTAGCCGAAGGCGAGAGCGTGACCGAGAGCGAGAGTGCGAGAGCGGTGATTAGGTATTTCAAGTTTTCCCCCTTAGGAATCTTCCGGCCGTCATTGGCCGACACGAATGGGGAATTACAACGTTCGTGCCGGGCTGGACGCGAAATTACGCGAGGGCGTTGAGCACGATTGGCTCAAGGCGCGGGCTGCCGCGGCGCTCGCGCGGGCTCAATTGGCCCATGGTCGGGACCGACGAGGGTGACCTCGCGAAGCGCGGTGGATCCGGTTCGGCTTTCAGTGATCGTGAGCTGAGCCGACACTTTTCCGTTCGATAACTCTTGTGCCGGAAAGGTAATGAAGACATGAGACTCGCGCTTTTCTCCCGACGCGAGAGCGATTTTGCCGTCCGCGTGGATCAGCGAGTATCCGCGCGCGGTGAGGGCGGGCGCGAGCGAAACCGTGAACTCTTGGCCGTCGAGCGACTGGTTGAAGACCATGACCTTCAGATGATTGAGCACGCGTTCTTCGGAAAGCACTTGGAAGGGCGTGTCTTTGGCCCTTAAGACCGAAACAGAATAGGCTTCGCGGTCCCCGTAGCTTAGAGCGAGCGCGCCCACGCAGAGCAGGCCGATCGCGAAGTAGGCCGCGGTTCGGGGCCGCCAAACGCGAACGGGCTTTCCGCTCTCGCTCCGGTAAGAAATCAGTCCGGGCGGCTGATTGACTTTCTTCATGATCGCGTCGCACGCGTCGATGCACGCCGTGCAGGCGATGCATTCCATCTGAATGCCTTTGCGAATGTCGATTCCGGCGGGGCACACCTCGACGCAGCGGTTGCAGCTCACGCAGGCGCCGCGCTTGGTGCCGGCGGGGAGAGAGGGGCTCTTTCGGGGTTCGCCGCGTGCCTCGTCGTAAACGATCGCCAGCGAGCGCTCGTCCATGAGGACCGACTGAAACCGACCATAGGGACACATGATCGTGCAAAACTGCTCGCGGAACCAGCCGAAGTTGAACATCAGGAGCGCCGTCATCCCAGAGACGATGAGGAAGTAAGCGCGGTTGGCCGCCGGCGGTCCCGAGATCATTTGGATAAGCTCGTCCGCGCCGGTGAAATACGCGATAAAACTGTGCGCGATCAGCGAGCTCACCACGAAGTAGGCGAGCCATTTCAATGAGGACTTCAGGGCGCGCTCGGGAGTAAGACCCGAGCGATGGAGCCGGCGCCGCTCGAGGTAGTTTCCTTCAATCCAGATTTCGAGTTTGCGGTAAACGCCGTCGATGAACACGGTTTGGGGGCAGGCCCATCCGCACCACACGCGTCCCCACACCGCCGTCATAAAGGCGAGGGCCATGGCGATCAGCGTGAGGATCGGAAAAACCAGAGGCGCGTCGTGCGCGAGAAATAACTTTCCAAATAGCGCGAAGCGCCGATTGGGGATGTCGAGGAGCACCGCTTGCAGACCGTTGATCTTTAACCAGGGAAGTCCCAGGAAGACGATCAGCAGAACGAAATAAACCCGATTCCGCAGACGCCGGAAGCGTCCGTCGGTTTCCGCGGGGATCACGAATCGTCGTCCCCCGTATTCGTCAAGAGTAGTCAGTCGGTCAGTTTGCAAATTTCTCCCCTTGGGGAGCCTTGGCGTTGGCGGGTTGGCTGCCTTTTCGGCTCGCAATGAAAACGGTGACCGCTTGAATTTCTTCGTTTTTGAGCAGGCCTTCCCAACCCGGCATTCCTTTATCCAGCACGCCTTTTCGGACCGTACCGGAAATCTCCGTGAGTTTTCCGGATCCGTGTAACCAGTATTCGTCGGTTAAATTCGGGCCGATTCCGCCCTCGAGGTGGGCGCCATGGCAGGCCGCGCACTTTCCTTGAAATACCGATTCGCCGCTCGCGAGCACTCCCGCGCCGCTGGCCGCGAGCTTCGCGAGCTCGTCCTCGGAGTCACCCGTGGGCGGCGCCGAAGCCTTTAGTTTTTCGATCACCGCGAGGTCCGCGGCGAGTTCCTGCTTCAGGGTTTCGCCACCGCCGAACTCGTAGTGGATCCAATAGTTGAATCCGAAAATGATCGTTACGAAGAAGGTGACGAGCCACCACATCGGAAGGGGATTGTCGAGCTCTTGAATGCCGTCGTACTCGTGATCCAGTAACGGCGCGTCTTTATCTTTACTCATCTTGTGCTCCGTTCTCTTCGAGGGGAAGTCGCTCGATCTCTTTGAAGTCCGTGCCCTTTGGACGCGTGACGCGAATGATGGCGAAGACGTACGTCGTCAAAAAGATCAGCATCGCGGCTACAGTGAGCGGAATGCCGGTAAAGTGTCTGAGTCCCTCTTGCATCATGGCGTGGCTCCTTTCGATTTTTGTCCTAGCGCTTGCAGGTAGGCGATCAGCGCGACGATCTCTTTCTTCTCCATGCCCGACGGACCGCCTTCTTTGGCGAGTGCCGCGGCCACCTCCGCCGCTTGCTTCTCGGCGAGAATATCGGCGTTCGCGACCTCTTCATCCGACAGCGGAACTCCAAGACTCTTCAAGACCGAGAACTTCTTTCTTAAGGTGACGAAGTCGGTATTCTTCTTTTCGAGCCACGGATACGCCGGCATGATCGATGGCGCGGTGACGGCGCGGGGATCGATCATGTGACGGTAGTGCCAGAGGTCGGGATATTTCTTTCCGACGCGCGCCAGGTCCGGGCCGGTCCGCTTGGAGCCCCATTGAAAGGGACGGTCGTACATCGACTCCGCGATTGTCGACGGGTTTCCGTAACGTAATACTTCCGAAGCGATGGGGCGAATCTGCTGGGAATGGCAAACGTAACAGCCTTCGCGAATGTAAATGTCGCGACCAGCGATTTCGAGAGGCGTGTAGGGATTTACCGCATCGGTTGCGGGAACGTACTTGTGCAGCGAGAGCGTCGGATAGATCTCGATCACCGAGCCGACGAGGACCGCGATGATCGTGAGAATCGTGAAAACCGTCGCCGCGCCCTCGAGCGCGCGGTGGCCTTTGTCTTCATGCCCGGGCTTCTCGCGCGTGTTCGTCACGCGCGTTTTTTCGGGCGCGGAGGCCGGCGCTTTGCGGATGGTCTTATAGAGGTTGTATCCCATGATCAAGAATCCGCCGAGGAAGAGGGCGCCGCCGAGCGCGCGCACCCAGTAGAGCGGAATGATCCGGGTGACGGTCTCGACGAAGTCGGGATAGAGCAGGCGTCCGTCGGGAGTGACCGCTCTCCACATCAAGCCTTGAGTGATGCCGGCGACCACCATCGAAAGGTAATAGAGAATCACTCCGAGGAACCCGATCCAGAAGTGATAGACCATCAGCTTTTGCGAATGGATTTCGGTCTTCCAGAGTCGCGGAACGAGATAGTAGAGCATCGCGAAGGTCAGGAAGCCGTTCCATCCGAGGGCGCCGCCGTGAACGTGACCGACGATCCAATCCGTGTAGTGGCCGATCGAGCTGACCGCTTTGATCGAAAGCAAAGGGCCTTCAAACGTCGCCATGCCGTAGAACGTGACGGCCGCGACGAGGAAT
>CAYPFC010000008.1:7134-9594 GCA_964409815.1 uncultured Pseudobdellovibrionaceae bacterium | reverse complement strand
TGATCGGGTCCGTGCGCAGCAGGTGCCACGCCCCGCGAAGCGTGAGCAAGCCGTTGATCATTCCGCCCCAACTGGGCGCCCAAAGCATGAGCGAGAACACCATTCCGAGAGTCTGGGCCCACTCGGGAAGAGCGGTGTAGAGCAAGTGGTGAGGGCCGGCCCAGATGTAGATGAAAACCAGCGCCCAGAAGTGAATAATCGAAAGTCGGTACGAGTAAATGGGGCGATTCGCGGCCTTCGGGAGGTAGTAGTACATCAGGCCGAGAAAGGGCGTGGTGAGGAAGAACGCCACGGCGTTGTGTCCGTACCACCACTGCACCATCGCGTCCTGAATTCCGGCGTAAACGGGGTAACTTTGCATGGCCGAGACCGGGATCTCGATCGAGTTGATGATGTGCAGAAGCGCGACGGTCACGATCGTCGCGATGTAAAACCAAATCGCAACGTACATGTGCTTTTCGCGGCGCTTGGCGATGGTGCCGAAGAAGTTCACGGCGAAGATCACCCAGACGACAGCGATCGCGATGTCGATCGGCCATTCGAGCTCCGCGTACTCCTTCGATTGCGAATAGCCGAGCGGAAGCGTGATGGCGGCGGACAGGATGATCGCCTGCCATCCCCAGAAGTGAAGCTTGCTGAGGGTGTCGGAAAACATGCGCGTCTTCAGCAATCTTTGCGAAGAGTGGTAGATCCCCGCGAAGATCGCGTTGCCGGCGAAGGCGAAGATCGCCGCGTTCGTATGAAGCGGGCGGAGGCGCCCGAACGTGAGCCACTCGAGGTTCATGTTCGCGGGCCAGTAGGCGAGCTGAATGGCCGCCAAGAGACCCGCGCCGAACGCGACGGCCGCGAATATCAGTGTCGCGAGGACGAACTTCTTGACGATTTCGTCGTCGTAATAAATTTCCTCGACGGAGGTTGGTTTAACGTTCATGTTTCTTCCTTTCCATCGTTTAAAATTCTGTAGGCGGGGGTCTGCGTGTCATCCATCTGTCCGCTGCTCGCGCTCCAAATGAACGCCGCCAGGAATCCCGCGCCGAGCAGAAGCGATATGGGAATCATCAGAATCAGGATGTTCATCTGCGGCTCCCGATCCACGTCGTGAGCAGAAGCAAGCCGCTGCTCACGGGCATCAGTAGCGCCGCGACGAGCGGATTTACGAATCCGAGGAGCGCGAGAGTTCCTCCAACGACGTTGTATGCGAGTGACACCATTAAATTGCGTCGGATGAGCTTGCGGGCGATGCGGCTTTCTTTAAGGAGCGTGACGACGCCGCTGAGCCCGGGCTGTAAAAGGTAAGCCCCCGAGCACTTCAGAGCGGATTCCACGCCGCCCGAAACAGCGATCGCGACCGACGCGCTCATGAGCGCGGGGCCGTCGTTGATTCCGTCTCCGACCATAACGGCGCGCGAAGCGGAGCGTACGATTTTCGCTTTTTCCTCGGGCGAAAGGCCGGCGGCGATCTCCGAATGGGAAAATCCCAGCCTTACGCCCGTCGCGAAAGTCGGATACGAAGCGTCCCCTGAAAGCAGCGCGAGCCGGTAACCTTGCTCGCGCAGCTCACGAATGCTTTCGTAGCAGCCGGGAGTCAGGCCCGGCTCGAATTCGAACGAAGCGACTTTGACCCCGTCTTCGTATAAGGCACAGGCCGTGCGCGGCGCCGAGCGCTCAGGTTTGATTTCGTAGAGCTTTCCGCCGTAAGTGCCGCGGACGCCGGAGCCTGGGATCTCGACGGCGTTCAGTATCTCGGCGCGGTCGGCGACTTCGGCGAACGCCGCGCGGAACGCGAACGCGATCGGATGAATCGAAATGTTCTCGAGTCCCAAGATGATTTCGCGGTAGTTCTGAGAAAGGAATTTGCGCTCGGACACGAGCGTGAGATCGGTTTCCGTCACAGTGCCGGTCTTGTCCAGGAAGATCGTCTTCGCCTTCGCGGCGGCTTCGAAAACTCGCGCGTCGCGGACGACGATACCTTTGGCGCGCGCGTTCTTGAGAGCGGCCGCCAACGCGAGAGGCGTTCCGAAGGCCATGGCGCAGGGGCATGCCAGAACGATAAGGGCGAGCGCACGGCGAACCGCTTCTTCCGGCGAAACGCTCCAATACACGGCCACGAAAACCGCGGCGAGAGTGAAGACGCTCGCGAGCAGGACTTGCGCCCAACGGTCCGAGACGATCACCGAGCGGTTTTGACTTAGCGAAAAACGCGAGACTCTCTGCAGAAGCGCCCCGAACTCCGTCTGCGGCAGCGGAGTAATGGTCTTGAGCGAAGCGTGCTCGTCCAGCAGGCGCGCGCCGGCCGGGACGCGCGCGCCGCGAAGAAAAATTTTGGGTTTCGACTCTCCGGACAGCCACGCGAGGCTGAAACGCGCTCGCGAGGACGTCAACTCGGCGTCGGCGGAAAGAGTCTCGGAGTGATTCAGAACCAGGCCGTCGCCGGCGGTTAGGGCTTCGAGCGGTCGCCAC
>CAYPFC010000008.1:0-7124 GCA_964409815.1 uncultured Pseudobdellovibrionaceae bacterium | reverse complement strand
CCCAATTTTCCGGCACGCCGATGCGGACGCGGTCGGGAAGACCTTGCCGTTCATGGTGGCCCAGAAAAGCGCCCTGCAATCGCTTTTGAAACGCGCGCGCGGTGAGAATCAGAAAGAGGAATCCGGCGAGGGAATCGAAATAAATCCCGGAGGGATTTCCCCGCAAGAGCTCGACGGTGGAGATCACGAAGCCCGCGAATGACGCCACGGCCATCGGCAGGTCGATGGAAAGCGAGCGTGCTTTGAGAGAAAGCCAAGCTTCCTTGTAAAATGGCCATGCGACGTAAGTAACGACCGGAAGATAAAGGAGGAAGCTGAGCCAGTGAAAGATCGATGCGTCGACCCCGGCGTAAACCGCGAAGCTGAATGTCATTATATTACCGGCGCAGGCGCCGGCGACGGCGAGGCGGATGAGCTCGCGGCGACGCTCGCGGAGCTCGAGGTCGACTCCGTTTTCGTCCGACATCAGCGGAATCGGCTCGAACCCGCGCGCTTGAATGAGCTCGGCGACTCGCGAGAGCGGGAGGACCGATCTATCGAGCTCGATGTGCACCAGATTTTTGCCCATTTCCGCGCGTACGTTATGAAGCCCGGGTAAGGACCCGCTCAGATCTTCGAGTTTTCGCACGCACTTTTCGCAGCGGATACCGCGAACGAAGAAGCGGACGGAATCGCGCTCTCCCTTGGTCGAGTAGCGTTCGCGCAAACCGCGCGCGTCCAAAAATGAGAAATCCGCCGAAGTCGGTTTTTGCAATGCGGTTGTGCCCATGATCCCTGGGATTTGCGAGACCGGTGCCAAGCTCGCCTGAAATCTAAAGGATTAAAGAGAAAATCTTCGAGCCAGAATGTCCCGAGCTTTTTTTTCACGGAGACAATTCAACCCGTCTCAAATCGGTCTTGATTGCCTATAGCCGAGCTCGGGTCGTGGCACGGAGCCTGCTCCCTAATCGTTCAAACCGTGAAGTGAGGCACTATGTGTATCTTCTGCGTTCTTAAGATTATCGGTCTAACCTCGGGAATGGCGTTTCTGCCGGTCTCAGTCTTGGCCGCGAGCCGCCCGGCCGTCGATGCCGATCAGATGAAATTTCCGCAAATGTACGAGGGCGAGATGTTCACGATCAAGCTCGTCCCGAAAGCCGGGCGCGCGGAGGTGTACATTATGGGTAAAGAATCGGCGCTCGTTGAAGCGACGGAAGCGGGCCTTACCGCCCAGGTCACGATCGGAACAAAAACGTGGACCTATACGCCTCAGCGAAACGGCGGCTTTTTCGAGATCGTCGCGCCCAAGGAGGCGGAGCGCGTGCAAACTTACGACCTCAAATTGAAGGTGGATCGCAAAGGGCACAAAGAGGAATTTGACATCCCGTCCGTTCCCAGTCGACCTTAATTAAGCGGGCTGACGATGGCCTTGGAGCGACCGTTCAACGGAAACGCTCATGCGCGGCCTTCATCAGCTTCGCGATCTCGTGAAACAGGCTCTCGATATCCATCTCGCGCGAGACACTGATCGAAGAGTAGTCCTCGCCCGAGGTGAACGCATCCTCCAGGCTCGCGCTCATATATATAAGACGGGACATCAGCTGGTGATATTCGAGAAGACCGCGCAGTTTTTCGTCGCGCTCCCGAAGCTCGAGGCTGCGCGGGGTTTTGGAAACCGCGGAAATCACGTGCGCGCGCAAGCGGCGGGAATGATCGGCGGCTCGCGAATAGGTTTCCTCATTCGCGGAGTAAGACCTTGCGGATTCGAACTCGGCCGCCATGGCGCGCATGGTTTCGGCGAGCGACCTGGAGTCTTCTTCGGCCCCCGCTCCGGAAGAGAGAAGTACGAACGCGAGCGCAATCCAAGTTTTGTGCAGCATAAAGCCTCCTTACGCAGGAACTTCAAACTGCAAACGTGCCATCATCCGAAATCGCCGGATCTCGCGAGTTTCTGTCTCAATTTCGAGAGATTCTCGGACAATTGATCTCATCTCGGCCCCCTAAATGAGCCCTGCGGCCTTCCGCCCGGGCATAAGGCGTGCACAAACTGCCGTCGTCAACCAGGGGGAAATATGTTGTCGATCGCACTTTCGCTGCTCTTTATGTCAGTCACCGGCCACGCTCAAATCGCCGAGCCCTTCTATTCGTTCGCCGGATCCGAGCGGCGAGTGGGCTTTACCCACACACTCGAGACCGAGTTTACGAGTCTTTCGCAGGTCGACGCGTTGGGCGCCGCGGATCGCGCGGACTATATCAATCAGTCGGTGCGCCCGCTCCTGAAATTTCTTTTCGGGCCGCTCACGCACCGGAGAATCGGCGGGCCCCAGAGAAACGACTTTGTCACCATCCGCTGGAATGAGCCGCGCTTAGCCGAGAACGGAAGAGTTCTGCTGACTTTTGATTATAAGGCCACGTGGATCATCGAAAAGTCGCTGGCCGAGCGGGGAGAATTAACTCTTCCGGTGCCGCGTTCGTTTCGGAAGTTGTTCACTCATGAGTGGCAGCGCTGCACGGACCCCTCGCCGGGGCACGCGACCGAAACTCTGTTTTGGTATTACTGGGACCCTGCGCGCTACGGCTGCGATCACATTATGGGCGTTCAGTACGATAACGTGCGGGTGAGAATCGACGATGAGACGCCCTCTCCCTCGACGACTTTCCCCGAGTACGAACGGCTCTTTCGAGAGGAGAACGGCCATCGCGTCTTGAAAATGACATTTGCTTTCGGATATGTGGAAGATCCGGTGAATCCCCGACCCGAGAAGGACGCGGATGCGGGCGCCGCCGAATATCGCGCATTCCTATTCATGATGGGAAGCCGGCTCCCGCACCTGAGCGCGCGTCCGATTCATTTGAGCGAATACAGAAACGCGACGGTTTCCGATCGGATCATAGGTTACCGGTTCGAGGGCCGGGTGAACGGCGGCTCGGTCGATATCGAGGTTCTGATCGCCGCCGGGATCGACCAGATTTATCTGTTCGCGCAGAGTTTCGCGCATCGACACGACTCCGTGTTCGCGTGGATGGGCCACTCGCGCGTCGGTGGCGGGTTCGACGCGAATATGTTCCGAAGAATCCTCGAGCGCGATCCGGCCTATTACACGATCACCGATGAGTACCAGATCGTGTACTGGGGCGGCTGTAACAGCTATTCCTACTACACGCTTCCGTTCTTCGAGTTCAAGGCCGAGGCCTTTCCCGAATCGGATCCCAAGGGCACCAGGGGTTTGGATATTCTCGCCCATGGGCTTCCGAGCTATTTCTCTCTGAATTCATCGAACGCGGAGATTCTGCTCGCGGCGATGCTCGGGTATCCCGAAGGAAAGAGTTACCAGCAGTTGATCCGGGAGCTCGAGAACAACGGGTCGGAGTCGGGAGCGCGGCTGCTGGCGGTCGTTCTGGGCGATGAGGACAATGTCGAATGAGCCCGCGAGCCATATTGTCTCGCCCTTTGCAATCTGTCCCGGGGGCGCGTCTTTTACCCCGCGTCCTTTCGTCCTGGCGTTGGCACGGCTCGTGCGATGCACCCTCGGCAAACGGAGGTTGGAAATGAATTGGAAGCCGAACTGGAATCGTTGTGCGTGCGTGATCGCGGGAATCCTTCTTGCCGGATGCGCGAGCGCCCCGAAGTCGTCGAAGCCCGAAGCGAAGTGGATCAATAACATGCATCGGCTTTCGGCCGCGCATTTGCGGCTCATGCCTCTTGTTGCGGACGCGAAAAAGTTCGCCGACCCGAATCGCCGGCAAATTCGTAGCGAGATGAAAGAGATGGTCGCCACGGCCGGGGATATCCTGAACGACAACAAGGCTCCCGACGCGGATCCGATCATCAAGTTCACGGCGGCCCGATTGGCCAACGAAACCCGCCAAGCGTACGCCGCCTTCGAGATGGGCGACATTCAATGGTCGCGATTCGCGGCCTCAAGAACGGGAAGCTATTGCATCAGCTGCCATACGCGAGCCGATCGCGGAGTGAAGGACTTCCCGGCCGTTTGGGAAGAGGATCTGAAACCATTGAATGCCGTGCAAAGGGTGGAGTTCCTGCTCGCGAACCGCCGTTACAAATCCGCGCTCGCGGAGGCGAGGGAGCTCGCCTCCGATAAGTCTTGGCCGACGCGTGACCCGAGGGCCTGGATCCTCGCGATCGAGCGTGCGCTCGCGATGGTCGTACGCGTGAATGACGATCCCGCGCAGGCGGAGCAACTCGTCTCCCTCGTTTATGCGAACAAGTCCGCTCCGTTTTACGTGCGTAGCGACGCCGGCGCGTGGTTGCGCGACATTCGCGAATGGAAAAAAGAGTCTCGAAGCCCGCGCACGCGCGATAACTTCAAGGCCGCCGTGCGCCTCGTCGACCGCGCGCAAGCCGCGGGACCGCGCAGCTCGGCGTCTCTCATTCAGTATTTGCGTGCCTCGCGTTTGGTGCACGTGCTTCTGGAGGACACCCAGTCTTCCAAGTATGGCGAAACGCTTCTCTATGCGGGAATCGTTTCGGACTCGCTGCGAGAGCTCAACATGGGTTTCTTGGATCAGTACTACTACGAGAGCTGCATTAACTTCCTGCCTCACTCGGAGCTCGCGGAAAGCTGCTACGCGCGACTCGAAGCTTCGGTGCGCGCTTCGAACCCGTTCATGGAGCTGGACGTCGACGGAAGCTGGGAGCTCAACATGCGTCTTTCGGATTTCCGCAGGCTCGCGGAAGTGAAGAGCGTGCTCGATGATCCGCGCTGGGAGCGCCGGTTTTGGGAGGACGAGCTCGAGGCCGAGCCGTCGCGCCGTCCACGCTATAAGAGCCGCTCGGATTCGAACTAAAAGATTTTTCCGGGGTTCATGATGCCGTCGGGATCGAACACCTGTTTGATCCCGCGCATGAGGCGGATCTCGGCTTCGCTGCGCGTGTGCGCGAGGTAGGGTTTCTTCGTGAGGCCCACGCCATGCTCGGCCGAAACGCTTCCTTGCAGCCGCTCGATCATCGCGAACATCTTTTGGTCCACGACTTTGCACTGCTTGAGGAACTCTTCGGTCCCCATGTCTTTCGGCTTCAGAATATTAATGTGCAAGTTACCGTCGCCGATATGCCCGAACCAGACGGCTTCGAAGTTGGGATATTCCTTTTTGAGGATGTTGTCCATCGAAGTGAGGAACTCCGGCACGCGCGAGACGCGCACGCTGATGTCGTTCTTGTACGGTGTGAATGGGGACGTGGCTTCGGAAATGTCCTCGCGCAAGCGCCAGAGGTCTTTCGCCTGCTGGGGAGTTTGCGCTTGAATGCCGTCGAGGATCCAGCCTTGCTCGACGCCGGCTTCGAAAAGCTCCATCGCGCGTTCTTCGACTTTATCGCTCGTCACTTCAAGTTCGGCGAGGACGTAGTAAGGCGTGCGCTCCCCGAACGGCGCCTTGAGGTCTTTATGGTGATGAAGAACGTGCTTAAGCGCGAGGTCCGTGAACATCTCGAAGGCGAGGATCGGCAGCTCTTTTTTGAATTGGTGATAGATCTTCATCACGTTCGCGAGGTCCGCGACGCCGAATACGAACAGCGCCGGACGCTCGGTCGGGCGGGTGAGACTTAAAGTAACCTTGGTCACGAAGCCGAGTGTGCCCTCGCTGCCGATCATCAAGTGACGGAGATCGTAGCCGGTGGCGTTCTTCACGAGCGCGTTGTTGAGCTGCAGGACCTCGCCCGCGCCGGTCACGACCTCGAGGGCGGCGACCCACTGGCGGATCAATCCGAATCTCAGAACTTTAATGCCGCCGGCATTGGTTGCGACGTTCCCGCCGATGTGCGAGGACCCGCGCGAGGCGAAGTCGACGGGGAAGTACAAACCTTTTTCGTGAGCGTAATTCTGCAACGTTTCGGTGACGACGCCGGCCTCGACGGTCACGGTCTGATCGAACTCGTCGTACTCGAGGATGCGATTCATTTTTTGAAAAGAGACCACGACTTCGCCGTTGAGCGCGGCCGCGCCACCGCTTAGACCCGTGCGACCGCCCGACGGGACGAGCGCCACTTTTGCGTTGCGCGCCCATTGCACGAGCTTCACGACCTCTTCGGTGCTCTTCGGAAAAACCACCGCCGCCGGCTTGGGCTGAAGGTATTTCGTCCAATCGCGGCCGTATTCGACCAAATTGGCGTCATCGGTCAGAACGCGCGAGGAATCGAAAATGCGGGTGAGCTCGGGAGTGATGTCCATGGGATCTCCTTCACTCGAATTTAGCGAACGGCGAATTATTTTAGCAAGAGGTTTCGAATCTCGAGGAAACGCGGGTCGTGCGGAAGAGAGTAGGATTTTCCCTCTTTGCGCGCTTTATGGATGTCGGCGAGTATCGCGACGGCGTGGCCGGCCGCGGTAACCGCTTCGGAGTGCTCATCAATACAGAGGCGCTCGACCAGCTCGGCGAGTTCGCTGACCTCGGGAAGACCGTACGTGCGGCCCGTGCCTTTGAACTTATGAAACGACTCGCGCAGATCGCTAAGGCTCCGCGCTTTAATTTGCGCTCTGATCACCGCGATTTTGTTGGGGAGAGCCGCGATGTAATCCACTTGCAGCGACTTCAGCAGCTCGTCGAAATTCATGCGGCGGCCTCGGCGGAGCGGGGAGCGCCGTAGCGCCATTCCGGCATCGTGAAGTAGAACGTCGAGCCTTCGCCGGGCGTGGATTTCACGCCGATGTCGCCGCCGTGCTGGTCGACGAGCGCCTTGGCGATGGCGAGGCCGAGGCCGGTGCCTTTCACAAGGGGATTGCTGGAGCTCGTGGCTTGACGGAATTTTTGAAAGATAGCCTCTTGATCCTCGGGCGCGATGCCGCGGCCGTGGTCGCGGACCTCGACGAGGAGCTCGTTCTTCTCGGTAATTTCGCAACGTACGACGACGACGCCGTCGGCGGGCGAGAACTTAATCGCGTTCGAGAGCAGGTTCGTGAGTACCTGTTGGACGCGGTCGGAGTCCATATAGACATCCATCGGCGGCATGACTTCCGCGACGAGCTTCACTTGCGCTTGATTCGCGAGCCCCTGCAGGCTCTCGAGCGAGGTCTTTACAAGCTCGTTAAAAGAATACCAGTCTTGATGTAAGGGAAGTTTACGCGCCTCGATCTTAGCGAGGTCGAGGATGTCGTTGATCAGTCGGATCAGCCGGTCGGTTTCGTTTT
>CAYPFC010000007.1:31221-31750 GCA_964409815.1 uncultured Pseudobdellovibrionaceae bacterium | reverse complement strand
AATACGAAGCCGACGGCGATCCCTCCCAGATGCGCGAGGTTGGCCACGGACGAGCCCATGCCGCTATCCATGAGCGTGAGCAGCTCGACGGCTCCGATAATCATGACGAAGTACTTGGCCTTCATCGGGAAGAGCATCATGAACGCGATCACGCGCTCTCCGAACAGCAAGCCGTACGCGAGCAACAGACCGTAAGTTGCGCCCGAAGCGCCGACCAGGGGCGAGGCCATGCTCATCACCTGGCCGGTGATCAGGTAGTAAATGACCGTGCCGATGAGGTATATAATCCCGGCGCCGACACCGCACGTGAGGTAGTAAGAGACAAAAAACTTCGTGCCCCAGCGAGACTCGAGCTCCGAGCCGAACCACCAGAGCGTTAGCATGTTGAACAGCACGTGAAAGACGCCCGTCGAGTGAAGGAACATGTACGTCAGCGGCTGCCAAACCCAAAAGTCGGTAATCACTTTCGCCGGAACGAGCGCGAAGAGATCGAAGACCGCCGTGTTCCGCAGAACGAGGCCTTGCAGAA
>CAYPFC010000007.1:13298-31211 GCA_964409815.1 uncultured Pseudobdellovibrionaceae bacterium | reverse complement strand
AAAACCCAAATCGACACATTCGCGATGACCAGGAACTTCACCGCGCGCGTGAACGGCGCAACACTCATGAATTGTTGATTCACTTCGCGCCTCCCGGTTGACTAAGCTCGACGAGGATTCCGCCGGTGGATTTCGGATGAATGAACGCGATGAGCGCGCCATGAGCGCCCACCTTGGGCTCGTCGTTGATGAGTTGGATGCCTTTCGCCTTCAATGTTTTAAGCGTCGCGCGAAGGTCGTTCACGCGCAAGCACATCTGTTGAATGCCCGGACCACGTTTCTCAAGAAATTTGCCGATCGGGCTGTCCTTTTCCGTGGGCTCCAATAACTCAATACGCATCCCGTTTCCCAGATCGAAAAACCCGACGTTCACCTTTTCGCTGGCCACGGTTTCGATGGTCATGGGCCCGAGACCCAAAGCCTCCCAAAAAACCCGTCCCTTCTCCAGCGACTCGACGGCGACGCCGATGTGATCCAACTCAAAATCTTTCATCGCTCAACCTTATCAAAATGCGGGCGCAACCGCCCGTAAGTTTGCGCCAGAGACTCCGGCAAAACTTTCGTTTCGGCGATCAGCGGGAAAAAGTTCGTGTCCCCTCCCCAGCGCGGAACAATGTGCCAGTGCAGATGCTCAGGGATACCCGCGCCCGCGACTTGCCCGTGATTCATGCCTAGGTTGAGTCCGTGGCAGCCGAGCTCGGCGGTGAGAATGCGGCCGGCGGCCTTCAGCCAAAACGCGAGGCGCGCATTCACGTCCTCGGGCAGGTCCCAAATATTGCCGATATGCTCGCGCGGAAGCACGAGTAAATGACCCGTGTTGTACGGATACTTGTTCATGACGACCATCGCGTGCTCGTCTTGCGTGAGCACGAGCGAATCGGGCGAAATGCCCGTGCGCCGGGCCTCGCAAAAGACGCAGCCCTCGGTCTTGATCAGCTTACGCACGTAGCGATAACGCTCGGGCCGCTCGAAGAAATCGCGCTCCTGCGGCCATACGGCGCGTACGACCTCGGTCGACCACGACGAGACACCGCCGCGCGATTTCGCAACCGGCGACCGTTTCGCGGCTTTCTTATTCTTTGCGCTCGCCTTTCTCAAAACGCCACGGCTCCAGGAAGAATGAATAAGGGTTTTGCGCTCAGCGAAGCGCCCATACGCGAGTCGACCCACTTGGTGAGCTTCGCTTCGCCCGAGGCTTCCTCAAGCATTTCAAAAAACCCACGTTTCTTCGTCGCTTTGAAAACTTCGGCGTCGGCGCCGAGCCCGGTCATCTCGCCCAACGCTTTGCGGGCGTCGTCCCACGATCCCACTTGATCGGCGAAGCCGAGCTTCACGGCCTGTTGACCAGTGAAGATGCGACCGTCGGCGTACTGGGTGAGAAATTCGGGCTTCATCTTGCGGCCCTCGACGATCGCGGCTTTGAACTGTCCGAGGACGTCGTCGAGCATCTCTTGGAAGAGCGCGCGCTGTTCGTCGGTCAGCGGTTTGTATTCCGCGCCGGCGTTCTTGAACTTACCCGTGGTGATCGCGTAGCGTTGAATCTTCGCCCAATCATAGAGTCTCTCCAGGTTCACGAACTCCATCAACACGCCGATCGAGCCCATCATGCATCCGGGCGTGGTGAAGATCTTGTCCGCGCCGACGGCCGCGTAGTACGCGCCCGAGGCCGCGACCGCGCTACAGTACGCGATGACCGGCTTCTTGAATTCCTCGCGGGTGCGTTTGATCTCCTCGAAAATCTCTTGCGAAGGGCCGACGACTCCGCCGGGAGAATTAATGCGGATCAAAACGCCCTTGATGCGATCGTCTTTACGGTGCTTGCGCAGGAGCTCTAGGAAATCCTTGCCGTCGATGATCGCGCCGTCGAGCTCGAGGGCGAGAATCGAGGCCTTCGTGACGTGTTCGCTTGGAGGACTGAAGAGCGCGATCATCCCGCCGATTCCGGCGAGGATGCTTCCGATAAATACGACGAGGATGAGAACGAAGAGGACTTGAACGACGCGTTTCATGGCTGACTCCTCAACAAAAGTGAAAAGGCGTACCTTCGGTACGCCTTTTACGGGGGAGTTTGGCTCCGATGAGCTTACCGCTCCCCTCTTAGACTATTAGCTTTTCGCCTTATCTTTGTCGGCTTCGAGCGAAGCTTTCAAAGTGTCTCCGAAGAGGTCGCCGAGGCTGGTCTTCGAAGTGGCGGTGGCTTTCTTCACGTAATCATCGACGTCGGCCTTTTGCTCACGCAGCTTCACGAGCTTCGCCGACAAGCCGATCTTACGCGAATCGCGGTCGATCGTGATGATTTCGGCTTTCAAGGTGTCGCCGACTTGAACCACGTCTTCCGGTTTCTCAACACGCTTCGTGGAGAGCTCCGAGATGTGGATCAAGCCTTCGATATCGCTCTCGAGCTCGACGAATACGCCGAAGTCCGCGAGCTTAACGACTTTCACGTCGTACTGATTGCCGATCTTATATTTGTCTTCGATGTTGGACCACGGATCCGCTTCAAGCTGCTTGAGGCCCAGCGAGAAACGCTCGTTCTCGATGTCTACGCCCAAAACAACCGCGCGAACTTTGTCGCCCTTCTTGAACATTTCCGAAGGATGATTGATTCGCTTCGTCCACGAGAAGTCCGAGATGTGAACCATGCCGTCGATGCCTTCGTCCACGCCGATGAAGACGCCGAAATCGGTGATCGACTTGACTTCGCCTTCGATGATCGTGCCCGGAGGATACGATTCCTTGAGCTCCACCCACGGGTTCGCTTCAAGCTGTTTCATGCCGAGGCTGATGCGACGGTTGGTTCCGTCGATCTCGAGCACTTGCACGTCCACTTCGTCGCCGACTTTGAGCATTTGCGACGGGTGCTTCACGCGCTTCGTCCAGCTCATTTCGCTGACGTGAATGAGGCCTTCGATGCCTTCCGCGAGCTCGACGAACGCGCCGTAGTCGGTCAGGCTGACAACTTTGCCTTTAACTTTCTTGCCGACCGTGAACTCGCCGCTGACGGCATCCCACGGATCCGCTTTGAGTTGCTTGAGGCCGAGCGACACGCGCTCTTTCTCGTTGTCGAATTTCAAGACTTTAACGTCAATTTCGTCGCCGACATTCAGGATTTCCGACGGGTGCTTCACGCGGCCCCACGACATATCCGTAATGTGCAACAGACCGTCCATGCCACCGAGGTCGATGAACGCACCGTAATCGGTGATGTTCTTGACCACGCCTTTAACGATCGAACCCTCTTTCATCGCATCGAGAGTTTGAGTGCGCAAGGACTCGCGTTCTTCTTCAAGGAGAGCGCGACGGCTGAGGACGATGTTTCCACGCTTCTTATTGAACTTGATAACTTTGAATTTGTACTTCTTGCCGATGTACGCGTCGATGTTGCGAACCGGGCGAAGATCGATCTGGCTTCCGGGCAAGAACGCTTTCACGCCGATATCGACGCTCAATCCGCCTTTGACCTTCGCGATGATCGTGCCTTCGATCACTTCTTCGTTCTCGGCCGCGCGCGAGATGTCGTTCCAAGCGCGGAGCATATCCGCCTTGTCTTTCGACAGAACGACCATGCCGTTCTCGTTCTCGATGCGATCGATGTAAACTTCGACTTCCGATCCGACTTGAATGTCACGCTGGCCATCGACCACGCGGAATTCCGAAATCGGAATCAGACCTTCAGATTTGTAATTGATGTCGACGAGGACGTAGTCTTCTTGAACTTCGACCACGCGGCCGGTGACGATGTCTCCGACTTTGTTGTCGCGCTCACCGAGAGATTTCTCGAACAAGTCGGCGAAATTCTCTCCAGACTTACCTTGGATGTTAAAAAGGCCCGGATTCTGCGGGACCTCGCTGTCGGCGGCATCGAGTTGAGCCAGAATTTTCTCTCTTTCCGCCTGTGCTCGACTCTTATTTTTAGAACCACCCGACGTGTTGACCATACGCAAACATACCTCCTCGTGGGACGAAGCCTTACGTCAACAAAGGCTTTCCCTTATTGAATTTCTCACGAAAGCTTATTGAGTCATGAGATTATGACTGTTTATAGAGGCTTACCTATCTATGTCAAAAGAATTTCGGGCCAGGCCCAGGCCTCATTTCGGGCTGGTTTCCTTGATCGCATCGAGTACCCAGCCGTGAATCTGATCGACCACGTCCGAGAGCTGTAACCCATTGGAATCAACGACCCTTGCGCCCGCGGGCACCTGCATGGGCGCCGCAGCGCGATTGGCGTCTTGAAGGTCGCGCTGACGTTGCTGATCCTGCGTTTGTTGAAGATTTAACCCTTGTTGCGTGGCCCGGCGGAGCGCGCGCTCCTCCTGACTGGCCGTCAGAAACACTTTAAGCGTAGCCTGAGGGAAAACCACGGTCCCGCAGTCTCTCCCCTCCGCAACCAGCCCCGTAACGCCTTGGGCGCAGTCACGCTGATTTTGGAGAAGCGCTTTTCGCACTTCGGGATTTTGACTGATTACGCTCGCGCGGCTGCCGTTGTCCTCGCTCAGAATGTGAACGGTGACGTCGGCGCCCTTATAAAACACGCGTGTTTGATCGTCCTCCATGCGCACCTCCCATACCGAGCTCGAAGTCAGTTTCACGAGCGCGGCGGTGTCGGTCATGTCGACTCCCTCTTTGAGGGCGACGTACGCGAGCCCTCGGTAGAAGGCCCCCGTCGAAACCCATTTCCAACCGAGACGCGCGGCCAGGGCACGGCTCACTGAGGATTTCCCAGAGGCGGCTGGGCCATCGATGGTAATGATTTTCACGGAATTCGACTGCACGTGTGGAATCTTAAGACTCGACGCTGGATTAAGCAACGGCTCCATAAAACTTTTCCAAATCGGAAAGAGATGTTTCGTAACTTTGGTGTTTGCACTATCTGAAAACACAAATTCGTTTTTGGGGAGGAAAAATTCTTATGTTGTCGCGCATCCTTTTCGCATTTTTAGTTTTGTTCCCGGCCTTGGCTTCCGCGTCGTTGTCGCAAGAACAAGTGACCAAGGAGGTCGCCGGTCGCTACCGCCTCGATATCGGCTTCGGAGAATCGATTCAGTTCGTGCTGCGCTCGAGCGGCGCCGTTGAAGTCTTTGACAATGATGATCTCAACGGATTAACGGGCGCGGTTTCCGTGAGCGCAAGTTCCACCGAATGGGGCATGGACGGCTTGCCCGTCGTCCACCTCGTGCTCGGATACGGCAGCGACGAGGACTGGCAGGACCATCACGTTTTGCTGAGCGTGGAAGAAGATGGTGAGAATCGACAGATCGTGCTCATCGCTTCGTTCACGACGTTTAACGACGGCCCGAATGGAATGTCTTCGGTGGACAAGAGCCAGTTAAAACTCTCAAAGTTCGATAAAGAGACGGATAAGTTCGTTCAAATTAAGTAGTCGGGGCAACGAGCCGGAGCGCGCGGCGCGCTTCGAGGCCACAAATCAGCGGCCCAGGACCTTCTTCACGGCGCGGATAGCGATTTCGTTTTCTTCCGGCAGCCCGACGGACATTCTTAAGTACGTCGGAAACCCGTAAGGCTTAACCGGCCTTAAGATGACGCCCTCTTTGAGCAGTTCGTTAAAGACCTCGCCCGCGTCCCGGCCGGTGTCGAAGAGCACGAAGTTCCCTTCCGAGCGCCAGTACTTCAATCCGAGCTTATCGAGCTCGCGGTAGTAGTAATCGAGCCCGTCCCACGTGAGCTTCTGAACCTTCTTCAAGTGCTCGCGGTCTTTCAGCGCGGCGACGACCGCGACCTGCGCGAGCGAGTTGTTATTGAACGGCTTGCGCACGCGATTCAAAAACCCGCAAACTTCGGGCGGGGCGATCAAGACGCCCACGCGAAGCGCGGCGAGGCCGAAGACTTTGCTCATCGTTCTCAAGAGCAGGATGTTCTTGTACTTCTTCTGGTATTCGCGGCCCTCCGGATAATCTTTCGCGCGCACGAACTCGACATACGCTTCGTCGAGAATGACAAAGATGTCTTTTGAGCCCGCGATTTCCATGAACGCGTCGAACTCGCTCCTCGTGAAGTACGTGCCCGTCGGGTTGTTCGGGTTCGGCAGGAAGACCATCTTGATCGTCGGGTCGGCTTTAAGCTTCTCACCCATCGCTTTCAAATCGAAGCGCAGGTCCGAAGTGAGCGGCGTATGCTGCGCCTTCACGCGCACGCTGGTCGCCGAGATTTCGTAGGCCGAAAACGCCGCTTGCGACGTGAGAATCGAGTCTCCCGGCTGGCAATACACTTGAACCAGAATATCGACGACCTCGTCGCTGCCGTTTCCAAACAGCAGCCAATCCGCGGGAACGCCGTAATATTCGGCGACCGCTTTACGCATCTCGAACGCCGCCCCGTCCGGATAGCGATGAATTTCATCGAGCGCGGCGATGATCGCCTCTTTTACTTTTTGACTGGGAGGGATCGGCGATTCGTTACTCGCGAGTTTATAAACTTCTTTGAGCCCAAGCTCGCGCTTGGTTTCGGAGATCGGTTTGCCCGGCAAGTACGGCGTGAGACTCGCGATTTCTTTTGGTGGTTGCATCGGGCCCTACATAACAAAGCCGGGCCCGATTTGCATGCGAATTATTGAGCTAGAACACCCAGCCGACGTGCGCGTCGAGCGCGAGACCGCCGAGGGCCGACGATTTTTCGCGATGAACTTCCTGACCCTGACCGTCTTTGACGATGATGTCGTCGGATTGAATCGCGCGCAAGCCTCCGCCGGCCGCCAAACGCAATCCGCCGATACGCCACTGGTAACCGATCGTCGCGCGAACTTGCGCGGCCGCGAGCTCACCCTGCAAGTTGAGCGAGCTGTACTCGGAGATCTGGGCTTTTACGTAGCCGACCGATGTGTTGAGGTAGAGACCGTGACGGCTCAGGTCTCCGGTCAACATGAACGTCGGGCCGATATTGAACTCGCTGTACGACCATTTGTAATCGTTGTCGATCGTCGTGGTGTTTTTATCGTCCTCGCTCGTCGTATTGCTGCGCTCGGGGATGTAGATTCCATGAACGCTCAGAGCGATTCGACGCGTGAACGCAAGGTCCGCGCGCGCGCCTACGCCACCGATAAGAACCCAGATCGGCTCGGCGTTTAAACCGAAGCGGTACGACTGAGTTTGATCCGCGCGTTTGCGGGCGCGGGTTCTCTTCACTTCATCTTGAGCGAAAGCGTTTGAGACCGTGAGCAAGAGACCAAGCACGAAAGCCATCTGCTTTTTCATATTCCACCTTTGATTGTGAAGGGACATATCCAAGAGGATGGAGAGCAACGGGAATGCCCTCTCCAACTCAAATATATGCGCTTATAGGCGAAATCACTGTCGAATTTTAAGGCTCAGGGACGATCCTCGCCTAAGGCTCGAATTTGAAGCCGTCGGGAACGTAGGCGTGCTGGAAGCGTGTCTCTTCGCGCTTCATGTCTTCGGCGCGGGAAAGATCGCGATGGAATACGAAGCCCGGCGGCAAGTGCACACGGATTTCACGCTTGGGAGGCGCTCCGGCGCCGAGCGCGACGGTTTCGAACAGCGCCTGCGGGGCGCCGCCGTCCCCTTCGACGCGCTCGAGCCACAGAACGCTCGACTCAAAGTGCGGCCACACGCCCATGAGGCGCATGCGCGCGTCGTTCACTCTCAAGCGCCCGCCCGTGACCAGCGGAATGAGCGCGCGGAGCTCACGAAGCGACGGTCGCGTCGCGCGCCCCTGACTGTCGTTGAGGTGAAAGACCGTCTCGAGCTCCCAGAATTGGAGTAGCGCTTGTCCGCCGGGTTTTAAGAGATCCGCGTAGGCGTCGAGAACGGCCGGCAAATCGTTCGTGTACGCGAGCGGACCGAACACGTCGGTGAGGAGCGCGACATTCCCGCGCAAATCGAAAAGCGGCGAGCGCGGATCCGCGGCGAGCTTCTCGATAACGCCGCCGTCGACGTAGCGGAAGCGCGCGGAAAATTTTCGAAGACCTTGCTCGAGAGATCGGCTGTCGGGCTTTTTAAACGCGGCCCCGACGACTTGCACGTGAGGGTAGCGCTCGAGAATCTCGATCGCGGCTCTCCCCGCGCCGACTCCGGCGTCGAGAAAAATCTCGCCGGCAGCCAACCTCTCGAGAAGCTCCGTAAGCGCCGGGATTTCGCGGCCGCGCAGCCACGAGGCGTAATCCTCCAGGCCGCGATCCAGAATGAAGTCATTGGTCGCGAGTTGCGCTTCGAGGCCCTGCGCGCCGACCGCGCGCAAGCAGATGTCGAGCGTCTTCGCGTGCGCGAGCGTCGACAGAAACAAAACGAATATTGCGAAGCTTAGCCGTATCATCAAACTCACTTTAAAAATGTACGGCTGGTGTGCGGGAAGATTCTCCCTCGCGCTTTAGCCGTTTAACGCCCGCAAGCTGCTCTCAAAAAGGCGTGAGAGAGGGATACCAAGCTTCGCGGCCGAGGCGCCATGAAAATCCCGGGAGCCTGTAGAATCTATACCCTCCGAAAGGCCAGTCCAAATGCGCTCGCGCCAGGAATCCGGTATCCTGAAAACATCGAAGGAGTTTTCCATGCTGAAGTGGATGTTATTGATCGGCGTATTCCCATTGTCGACGCTCGCATTGAACTTGAATTTGACGGAGAGTCAGGCGCGTAGCGCGTGCGATGTAATCGCGAATCGGGATTTGGGTGTGAAGGCTTCGGATTGCGACAAAGTGAAATCCTACGAAGATCTGATCAATCTGAATTTGGAACCACTCGAAGTTTGCGGGCTAGATGGGAAAAGGCCTACGACGATCGCGGAAAAGAAGTGCGTCGAGCGAAACGAACATATCCAACGCCGCAATGAAAGCAGTCGGGAAAAGCGTCGCTTGATCGTTATCGGTTACGCCGCCGGCATCAAAGCGAATTGCGCTATTGTCGGCGAACCAACACAGGGTCCCTCCGGGCTACAGCAAGGTAACGCCGAAGCTGTAAAAGAAGGCGGATAATTCCGATGTTTCCAAACGTACATCCTAACTTGTCGAATTCTTTTTCCTACTGGTTCCGTTATTCTCAATCCACCTGCGGAGGTATTATGGTGCCTTTGATATTGTTCGCTATCGCGCTTCCTTTCTCGGCTGCGGCAATGAGCTTGAACCTCACGGAGAGCCAAGCCCGTACCGTGTGCGATGCGCTGGCTGCGCAAAATCTCGGGGTAATGTCGTGGCATTGCGATGCCATAAAGTCGTACGACGACCTCATAAATGTTGGCGAGATAAAGCCTCAAGATTGCAGCTCCCTATCGCGCACGCCAGATGGGAAACAGGAACGGGAATGCGTCAGAGCCAATGGAAGTTTAAAGGAACTAAACGCGCTGATTAGGGAGAAGCGCCGCCTTTTCATTAAAGGCTACGTCGACGGAGCGAACGCTAACAGCGCGGTTCTGGGCACGACGTCCGGATGTAGGCCCACGGAACAGCCCACTTCTCCCGCGGAAGCCGTTCCCGAGGGCTGACCTAACGAATCCGCGCGCCGCGTACGTCCAGCCTTGATGTTAAATTGAGGCTCCAATATACCTAAGCCTTCGACGAAGAGCTCCCCTGCCTCCAGCTTGATAGTCGACGAATCCCATCGCCTCGAAGAAATTCATTCGGATGTAGTTCTTCGCGCGCTTATAACCCAAGCCCCACTCCACCACGCGGGTAAAGGGGCGGAAAGCCCATTTGAGATTTAATTTGAGTGCGATGACGCCGCTGATGCGCTGGATGAAATATCGGTAAGACCTCCGGGTCGGCACGCGGATCAAGAGGTGGATGTGGTCGGAAGCGATCGCGTACTGGTAGATGCTGACTCCCCACTTCTTGGCCGCGCGGCCGACTTCAACGCGAATGAAGTGTTCGTTCTTCTTCAATCGAAACTCGGCGGCTTTTAACACCAAATGCATCGCGCGCTTCGTGTAGATGGGCCGCGCGGATTTGCGTTTCCCGGTGAGTAGACTTCCGCCGAACTTGTTCTCTGTCTTCATGGGAAATAGGGATTCTTGCATCTGAATAGATCTACTAAATATATTTATACGAAGCCACTTACAAATCCTGAAAAAGCGCACAAAACCCAAGCCCCGTCACTCTCACGAATCCCAAGCCCGACTCTTCCAAAAAAATTCCAAGTCTCCTCCCGAACCCCGGATTCGTCGCCACGGACGGCGACGAATGGGCACTCGCATGGACGGACAGACCTCGCACCTCCGGGATGGGCCCATCGGAGACGGGAACCTCGACTTAAACCCTAGCCCCAAAACCGAAATCGTACCGGCCACGAAGTCCGCGACTCGGAGGACGCGGGTTGCGGAACCGCCAAGATCTTTCCATCCAAGAGAGAGCGCATTTTTCGCCGTCCACGGCGAAAAATCCATCATTCGGCAGAAGGTTCGTGGAGGAATGGGAAAGTAGGATTGGGAAGGTAGAATCGCGGATGCGGGCCCCCAGAAACCACCCGCATTCGAATAGTCTAACGAATCCGCGCGCCGCCTTGAATGAAAGCTTCGCGCAGCTCTTGCGCGTGCTCGTGACTGCGGGTCTCCATTAAAAACTCGATCGCCGTTTCGCTCAGACGCACGTCCGAGCCCACGCGATCGTGCTCGACGTCGATCACGTTCGCGCCCTTCTCGGCGATCATCGAGGTCAAACGATTCAATGAGCCCGGACGATCGGGAACGATCACCGTCATGCGCACGAGGCGCCCGCGCTTCGATAAACCCTTCTCGATGATCTTGGACACCAAATTCAAATCGATATTGCCGCCGCTCAAAATCATGCAACACTTCTTGCCCAGATCCCAGCCGGCTTTCTCGGCGCCGGCGAGAACGACCGCGCCAGAGCCCTCAACCATCGTCTTCGCGCGCTCGAGGAAGTACACGATGCTCTCGGCGATCTCTTCGTCGTTCACGTCGATCACGTCGTCCACCAAGCGCGAGATGTACTCTTTGTACATCCGCTCGCTCGGCTTCTTCACCGAGATCCCGTCGGCAATCGTCATCGCGGAGTTGGGCCCTTCGGGTTTTTGCTTACGGAACATTTGCATCATCCCCGGGGACGCCGAGGATACGACACCGAAAATTTTAGTCGCGGGGCGCGCCTTCTTAACGGCGGTCGCGATTCCCGAAATCAAACCGCCGCCTCCGATCGGAATCACGATCGAGTCGACGTCGGGCACTTGCTCGAGGATCTCTAGGCCTATCGTGCCCTGTCCCGCGATGACCAACGGATCTTCGTATGGGTGGACGAAGATGTAGCCGTTTTTCTTTTCGAGCTCGCGCGCATGCTCGTAAGCGTCGTCGAAAATCTTGCCTTTGAGGATGACCTCCGCCCCGTACGCGCGGGTCGCCAGAACTTTCGCGAGCGGCGCCGCCTCGGGCATCACGACGTGCGACTTCGCGCCGACCTTGGAAGCGGCGTGCGCGAGCGCCTGCGCGTGATTGCCGGCGCTCGAGGCGATCACGCCCTTCGCGAGTTCGTCCTTCGAAAGCGACAGCATCTTGTTCAGAGAACCTCTGATCTTGAAGCTGCCGGTGGTTTGTTGATTTTCGAGTTTTAAAAACACCTGGGTCCCCAGGCGCTCGCTGACCGAGCGCGAGGAGTTTACCGGTGTGAGTTGAATCGAATTCTGGATCTTCTTTCGTGCCGCGAGAATGTCTTCATAGCTAGTGATCATGCCCTCGCATTCAATCGGGTTGCCAGTAGGCGGTCAAGCCGTGAATGGGGCGCCATTGTCCTGCCACATGGGGAGGACGCAATCCGCTCTCGGTGTGCACCGGAGAGAACTTATCGTTGAAATAATAGAACGGGGCGAACGGTTTGCCGCAATCGGAGCAGCGGCGAATTTGAGCGGGTGATTCGCAGAGCTTGCCACAAACGTGGCACCGACGAAACGCGCGCGAGGATTGCATACTTCACTCGATTTCCCCCACAGACACTCACAGGCTCTCACGAGGAGCGTGAAACCTCAATATCCCGTGTTGAGATAACCCCTTGAATACATGTCGAAATTATCAACAAAGCACGATGCGTCAGAAAAGTTTGTGAAGGATTGCACGGACTTTACGAGGGCGGTCGAAACCCGCCTTCGCGTCGAAAATTTTTCGCGTGAGACGGCTTGTTCTAAGAATGCATATGGTTCCCGAGTGCGCGCCGCGAGCGACGACTCGCCGAAGATCCGCATGCGGGAATGCGCGATTCGTCTCCGGATGAGACACTCAAAATGAGACGTTTTCCCTCGAGAAACTGTTCGTTGTTTGGCGCACCCGTAAAGTCCGTCGACACTCAAATCGCTGCAAGCTGGACTGGTTAGGGTATCTATCTTGCGAGTACATTGAGTATATGAACGCTACAATTTTTAGAATCGTATCATTCTGTATCGCTCTCACTTTAATGCCTGGGCAGGCTTTTGCGGGTGCGAACGCGCAACGCTGCAAGGCCGCTGGCGAATCCGCTCAAGCGAAGTGTAAGGCTAGAGCAGCACAAAGCGAAGCCACTCAATACGCTAAGAACCCGACGACTTCCGCGGCTGCCGGAACTTCGGCCCACAATACCGCTGGCGAAGGTGGCAAAGACGTCGCCCTTCAACAGATGGACAAACAAGAGCTCTTAAGGCTCTGCGAAGAAGAAAAGAGAAAGTGCGAGCAAGAGTGCGACCAAGCCAAAAGCGCGGCCACCAGTGATAATGGACAGAACTTCACTCCCGCAGGTCCGAATGGCGAATTGGGCCCCGAAGTGGACAGCGAAAAGCAGAACTCTTGCGTAGCCCCCATGGCCGCAGCTATCGGCGACGCCGGCATGGCCCTCGCCGCGCTCGCCGCCGCAGCCGCGGCGATGATGGCCGCGAAAGACGCCTCTGAAGACGACAAAAAAGAAGAAGGCAAACCCGGAGAGAACAATCCACAGTGCGACACCGCGGACGCCGCCCGTATCTCCGAATGCAATAACGAATACGTGCAAAAATGTACCGCCGACATGAGCGCTCCGGGCTGCGAAGCCTTCGCGAATCGCTACTGCGGGACCACTCCCGGAAACAACGGCACGGCGGACCAGCCCTACACTCCTCCGAATCCTGACACCGTCGTCGGCACGTTCTCGTCGCAAACACAGCAACAAAATCAGTCGGGCTTCACGTTCGACGTTGGCGGCGAAGGCACGACTTCCGCGTTTTGCTCAATGGTCGCCAAACTGCGCGACTCAAAGCTCTTCTGCCAAAACGCCGCGAACTCGGAATGCCCGACCTGCAAAGGCACGAGCGCCGCGGGTTTCGCTCAAAGCACGACGGATCAAATGCAATCGGCCCAGAACATGTGCCCGAACGATCCCGTATTTAAAGATCCCGCCGTACAGGCGGCGATGAACTCCACGCCCTCGACCGGCATCTCGACTCAATCGCTGTCGGACCTCGGTACCGGCGCGGCCAGCGATCGCTTCTCGTCCCAAAGCGTCGGCGCGAGCGGAGGCGGTGGCGGAGATCTCGGCGGCGATGCCTCCGTTCAACAAGGCGGCGGCGTCGCGTTCGGCGCGGTCAACGAAGGCGGCCTCAAGGGCTGGGACATGAGCGTCGGCGGCGGAGGCGGTGGCGGCGGCTCGAACTCGAGCGCTTATAGCGTCGAGGACGTCTTGCGAGATCCCGCGGGAATTATCGCGAAGAAAAACGCCGTCGCGGCGGCGACCGTTACCAAGGCGACCGACGTGGCTCAACAGTACGGGCCGAGCGTGTTCTCGATCTCGTCCGTCACGTACCAATCACTCTGCTCTAAGAATAAGTTGAACTGCAAATAAGCTATCGCGCCTCTTGAGAGGTGCGATAGATCTTCAGGAACTCGTCCACGGCCAAAGAGGCGCCGCCAATCAAAAAGCCATTCACATTGTTCAGGCCCGCGAGCTTCGCGGAATTGTCCGACTTCACGCTGCCGCCATATAGAATGGGAACGCCGTCGCCCACCACCTTGCGAAGCACGGTGTGCGCTTCCTCCACTTGCTCAGGCGTCGCCACTTGACCGGTTCCGATCGCCCATACGGGCTCGTAGGCGATCCAATAGGGCCTCGCCGTGTCGGCCAGAGCCAGGCCGGCCTGCGTTTGTCCGACGATCACGTCCTTCGTACGCCCCGCTTGGCGCTCATCGAGCTTTTCGCCCACGCAGAGGATCGGCGTCACGCCCTGATCCTGAAGGGCCTTCACCTTTTTCGCCAAACCGTCGTCGCGCTCGCCAAAGATGTGACGTCGTTCGCTATGACCCACCAGACAAAACTTCGCGCCCATTTCTTTCAAGATTTGCGGAGAGTTCTCGCCCGTGAAGGCGCCCGAGTTTTCCGAATAGCAGTTCTGCCCGCCCCACGCGACGCGCGTGTCCTTCAAGCCCGCCACGACTTCAAACGCCACGAGCGCCGGTGGAATCACGATCAACTGCGCTTGCTCTTCGGGTTTCGCGGCGGACTTCAGAGCGCGAACGAACTCGGCGGCTTGCGCCGGGCTTTTGTTCATCTTCCAGTTGCCGGCGCAATAAAAACCGCTCATCGCTGACTCCTTAGGTTTATTCCTCGACGATTTGCTCGGAACGCTTCGGCGCGCGCACGGCTTCGATCCCGGGAAGCTTATCCCCTTGAATGAACTCGAGGCTGGCGCCCCCGCCGGTGGAGATATGAGAGAACTTGTCCGCGAGGCCCGACGCTTCGGCCGCGGCGGCGGAGTCTCCACCCCCGACGACGCTCAATGCGGAGCTCTCGGAAATCGCGCGCGCGACGCCAAACGTGCCTTCCGCGAACTCCGGGGTCTCGAAAACGCCCATGGGGCCGTTCCAGAAAATGGTTTTCGCGCGCTGGATCTCATTCGCGTAAAGCGCGACGGTCTTCGGGCCGATATCGACGCCCATCCAGCCCTCGGGAATGCCGACGCCTTCGGTGGTCTTTAACGAGGCCGTATCTTTGATGTCTTTCGTGATCTTGTGGTCGATCGGAGTGAGAATGCGCTTGTTGCGCGCCTTCGCCCGCTCGATGAGCTCGCCGGCGAACTTCACTTTGTCTTTTTCGACGAGGCTCTTTCCGGTAGGAATATTTTGCGAGGCGAGGAACGTGTACGCCATCGCGCCGCCGATAATCATCGTGTCGACTTTGTCCATCAACACTTCGATGACCTCGATCTTATCGCTCACTTTCGCCCCGCCGAGGATGGTCAGGAACGGATGATCGGGCGTCAGACGCACGCGATCGAGCATCTCAATCTCTTTCTTCATCAAGAAGCCCAAGCCACGCTTCTCCATCAGCTCGGGCAACGCGACGATGGAAGCGTGCGCGCGGTGGGACGCGCCGAACGCGTCGTTAATGTAAATGTCGGTGATGCTGGCCAACGCTTGCGCGAACTCGCGATCGTTCTTCTCTTCACCCGGATCGAAGCGCAGGTTCTCGAGCAAAATGATCTGCGAGGGCTTTAAACCCGCGAGCAGCGCGCGCGGCGCGTGTCCGCGAGGCTCTTCGACCAGAATGATTTCTTTGTTCAAAGCCGCAGTCAGATAATCCGCGACGGGCTCCAGCGAATACTTCTTATCCACGCCCTTCGGGCGGCCAAGATGCGAAGACAAAACAATCTTCGCGCCCTTATCGATCGCGTACTTGATCGTCGGCATGGCCGCGCGCAGGCGCGTGTCGTCGGTGATCTTGCCCTCGTCGTCCATCGGGACGTTCAGGTCCAAACGCAGGAACAGGCGCTTATCCTCGAGCTGAAAATTTTCGATCGACTTAATGCCATCGAGCGTTTTGGAGCGCATAACTCTTAAAGACCTTTCTCCGCCATGAATTTACACATATCGATCATGCGGTGAGAGAAGCCCATCTCGTTGTCGTACCACGAGAGAACCTTCGCCAAGTTTTGTCCCATAACCATCGTGCTGGGCAGATCGACGATCGAGCTATTCGGGTTTCCGTTGAAGTCGACGCTGACCAACTGGTCTTTTTCGACCGCGAGCACGCCCTTCATCGGACCGTCCGCCGCTTTCGTCAAAGCTTCGTTGATGCTATCGACCGTAACGGGTTTTACCGAGCGGAACACGAGGTCCACCACCGATACGTTCGGCGTCGGGACGCGGATCGAAGTGCCGTCGAGCTTACCCTTGAGCTCCGGCAAGACGAGGCCGATCGCCTTCGCGGCGCCGGTCGAAGTCGGGATCATCGAAAGAGCCGCCGCACGCGCGCGGCGCAGATCTTTGTGAGGAGCATCGAGGACTTGTTGATCGTTGGTGTACGAGTGAATCGTGGTGATCAACCCGCTCTCGATACCGAAAGAGTCGTTAAGGACTTTCGCGATCGGCACGAGGCAATTTGTGGTGCACGAAGCGTTCGAGAGCACGGTGTGTTTCGAGGGATCGTAAGCGTTATTGTTGATTCCGTAAACCACGGTGAGGTCCACGCCGTCCGCCGGCGCTGAAACCAGAACCTTCTTCGCTCCGCCTTGGACGTGCTTCATGAAATCGTCTTTGGATTTAAAAGCGCCCGTGCACTCGACCACGATGTCGACGCCGATGTCTTTCCACGGAATGGCTCCGGGATCTTTGCTCGCGAACATCGGAATCTTTTTGCCGTCGACGATCAGGTTTTTCTCGTCGTGGCCGACCGTCTTCGAATAGCGGCCGTGAGTGGAGTCGTACTTCAAAAGGTGCGCGGCACCTTTGACGTCGCTCAGGTTGTTAATACCGACGAACTCGACTTGATCGAAACCAGCGCGGAAAAGTAAGCGGCCGATGCGGCCGAAGCCATTGATGCCAACGCGGACCTTTTTCAAAGAACAACTCCTTGTGGATTTCGGGAGCTAACTTAGGCCCTTGGGGGCGGATTTGGCAAGCGTCAGTTCAATTGAAGCTTGGGGAAAAGATCCTGCGCGTTCAAGCGCAACTGCGCCGACAATTCGGGCACCGTCACGCCCTTGAGCTCGGCGACCAGATCCGCGGTGTGCGTGACCCAGGCGGGCTGATTTTTCTTCCCGCGGTGGGGAATCGGCGCCAAAAACGGCGCGTCGGTTTCAACATGGAGCCGGTCGAGCGGAACTTGCTTCACGACATCGCGTAGCGCGCTGGCGTTTTTAAACGTCACCACGCCGCTGATCGAGATGTTCCAGCCGTTATCCAAGCCGTTCTTGGCCATCTCCCACGTACCGGTAAAGCAATGCAGTAAACCCCGCACCCGGCCCCTGAACTCGTTCAGAACCATCATGGTGTCGGGCTCGGCGTCGCGCGTGTGAATTTCAACGGGCAGCTTTAGCTCCTCAGCCAGCGCCATCTGGGCGCGGAAGACTTCAATCTGACGCTCCTTGGGAGCGTTGTTGTAATAGTAATCCAGGCCGGTCTCGCCGATCGCTACGACTTCCGGCGCCCCGGCGTTGGCGCGAATGAACTTCGCGATGTCCTCGCTGTACAGCTCGGCCTCGTGCGGGTGAATGCCGAGCGTGCACGCCACTCTTGGCGCGTACTTCTTCGCCAGCCCCAAAACCACGGGCAAGTCCGCGGGACACGTGCCGATCGTGATCATGTGGCCGACGCCGCTCGCGGCCGCCGAAGCCAGGGCCTCGTCGGGCGTCATTTCAAGCATGTTGATATGCGTGTGCACGTCGATATGGGACATCTTGCTTACGATTTTAGCGCAAAGCCGCGCGCGTGCGGTAATAAAAGTTTTCCAAGCAAAGCGAGCGATCCACGTGAGCGAGAATGTCCATCTCCATCTGGAAAGCGCCCTGCCAAAGGTCCACACGTTTGCTGGCCGCCGCGGGCGGCAGCGCTTGGAGCGTCTGCATTAGGTCCGAGTGAATGACGGGGCTCGAGTCCATCACGGCCCAGTCGCGCAGGAGCTGTTGGAGCAAGCGGGAGAATTGCAGCGCGGACTCGCGGTCCTTCGCTTCTCCTTGAGCCCGCTCGAGCGCCGTGCGCTGATCCTGGCTCGCGTCTTTCAGAAAATCGATC
>CAYPFC010000007.1:12081-13288 GCA_964409815.1 uncultured Pseudobdellovibrionaceae bacterium | reverse complement strand
TTTCGTCTTTGAACTGCTCGAGGATCTCGAAGCTTCCGCGCGCGGACTTCAGCATCCAGTCCGGAACGGACTCGAGGCTCTTCAGGACCTCGTCCGAAAGCGGCGAGAACCGTACCGTCTGTACGCGAGAGCGCAAGGTCGGGAGCAGTTGCGAGATTTCGTGGCTTAGCAAAATAAAATAAGTTTCGGGCGGCGGCTCTTCGATCGCTTTCAAGAGAGCATTCGCCGTCTGCGGATTCAGCATCTGCGCGTGCTCGACGATCACGACGCGCGCGCGGCCGATGCGCTGTAAAGAGAGGAACGCCAGAATTTTCTCGGCCGCCTCCAGTTTGATCGTGTTCGCTTCAGGCTCGATGAAAAGCAGGCTTTCGCTCTGGCGCGCCTCCACGCGCTTGCACGGCCCGCACTCCCCGCACGGAGACTCCGTGGGCCGTTCGCAAACGAGCTTCTGCGCGAGAGCGAAGGCCATCTTCTTTTTTCCGATTCCGCCAGGGCCGATGAAGGCCAGCGCGTGCGGCAAACGCTCGCCCGAGATCTGCGCGCTCAAGCGATTCCACACCTCGTCGTGCCCCTGGATGGATGCGATCAGTCGAGCCACTTCCGCTCCTTCAGCGCGCTCAAAACCTGTTTCAGGATTTCCGCGGGCGAAAGCGTGCTCGAGACCGTCAGCCATCGCTTGGGATCTCGCCCCGCCAATTCCAAATACGCCGTGCGAACGGCTTCGTGAAACTCTTTCTTCTCGCGCTCGAAGCGATCGGCTTCGCCGCGGCCGTGCAGGCGCCGCAAGCTTTCCTCCACCGGCAGATCGAGCAGAATGTAAAGATCGGGCTCCAAGCCCCCGGTCGAGAAGCGATTGAGCCAGTCAATGGATTCCCTGTCCAGGGCGCGGCCGCCCGCCTGAAACGCGATCGAGCTCGCGGCGAAACGGTCGCTCAAGACCCATTTTCCCGATGCGAGCGCGGGCTTGATAAGCGTCTCGACGTGTTGGGCGCGGTCGGCTTGATAGAGCAGCGCCTCGGCACGCGGCACCGGCGCCTCGCCCTTCACGCGCAAGAGGAGCTCGCGGATCTCGGTTCCAAGCGTGGTTCCGCCCGGCTCGCGCGAGACGACGCCGGCTAGACCTCGCGTCTCCAGCTCCTTCTTTAGTCCTGAAATGAGAGTGGATTTGCCCGATCCGTCCAGGCCTTCAAACGCCAAAAATCTCATA
>CAYPFC010000007.1:1862-12071 GCA_964409815.1 uncultured Pseudobdellovibrionaceae bacterium | reverse complement strand
AGCCCAAGGTCGGAGGCAATCATTCGTTCTCATGCCATGACGCGTAACCACCGATAAAACTCTAGTGAAAAGTCACGAGAAGATTCGAGTTTTAATTGCCGATGACGACAACCAGTTGTCGCGTCGACTTGCCGATTACATCGGCGATCGCGGCTTCGAAGCGCGCGTCGTTTCGAACGGCAAAGATGCGCGCGCCCAGATCATGGAATGGAAGCCGCGCTTCATTCTCGCCGACCTCATGCTCCCCGACGGCAACGCGCTCAGCCTCATCGATTTTATTAAGGGCGAGAAGTCGCTGCGCCACCAATTCATGCACGTGATGGTCATGTCGGGTCACAACGTCGAGACCAACGTGCGCCAAGCCCTTCAGCGCGGCGCCAAGGATTACATCGTCAAGCCGTTCCGCCACGAAGACGTGGTTAAGCGCCTCGTGTTCCACTCGCGCAGCTACCGCCAGCTTAAGGATCTCTCGGCAAAGGATTACTCGCGCGTGGACGAGGCGAGCCTCATGCTTCACCTCACCGATCTGGTTTTGCGCCAGGCGCTCGGCGGTCAGCCGCTCGAGGACATCCTGTTCAATCTCACGCGCATGGTGACCTTGAAAGTCGACGGCGTTCGCTGCTCGATCATCAACTGTCACGATCAGAAGATGGGAACTGTCGTGACCTCGAACGACAACCGCGGCGCCTCGGGCATCACTCTCGATCTGTACAATTATCCGGAGGTTCTGCACGTACTGAACACGCAGAACATGATCGCGATCGAAAACTTGGACGACGCCATCGAGCTCCGTCAAGTGCGCGAGAAAGTGAAAGAGATCACCTTCAACGCCATGATCGTCTGCCCGGTCTCGCGCCACGACCGCCCCTTCGGCGTCCTTAGCTTGCGCCTGCCGCCCGAGAAGCAAACCGTCTCCGACAACGAGATCCGTTTCGTGGAGATCGTCTCGCACGTGGTGTCGCTCGTTCTCGGCAACGAAATTCACAAAGAATCCGGGGATTTCTGGCTGAAAAACGCTCCCGCGGAAGTGCTTCACCTGCGTCCGCTGCCCAAAGTCAAAAACTCGTAGACTTGTAAGCACTTATCTTCTATTTTCCATTCCTTTAGGCACCCTTGAAGGAGTTTTTAGCGCATGCTCACATTGTTGGCCATCGTTCACGTCATCCTTGGTCTCTTGTTGGTGGTCTTCGTTCTCTTGCAAGACCCGAAGGGCGGCGCGATGGGCGTGTTCTCGGGCGGCTCGAGCTCGCAAAGCTTCTTTGGCGCCAGCGGCGCTTCGAATTTCCTGACGACGACGACGAAATGGCTTGCGATTCTTTTCGCGGTTAGCTGCCTGGCGCTCACGTACATTACGGCCAATCGGGGCACTTCGGTTATGGACACGTACGCTCCTCCCGCGGCCGCGCCCGGCGCCGTTCCCGCGGTTCCCCCGACGGGCGGCGAGACGGCTCCTGCAGGCGCTCCGGCGACTGTCGATCAAGCTCCCGCGAAGCCCGCGGCTCCCGCTGAATCTTCCGATAAGAAGTAATTTCCGAGATGCGCGGACTTAAGTTTCTTCCGCTTATTCTGGCCGGCGGTCTGATTTGGTTTCTGTTCCTCAGTGATCAGGGCTCGCAGTGGCTGGCCGCCAAACTTTCCAAATCGGCATCGAGCGGTTTGAGCGTGGGCCGCGTTCAGACCTCCTCGGGTCCGTTCACGCGCGTGCGCGACGGGCTCGCGGAAGAATACAAAACTTTGCCCGCGCCCCTCGAGCTTTTCGACGGCGACCGATTAGAGACCCATAAAGGCACGACGCTGTTGATGGTGCTGAACTCGCAGGACGAGCTCGAGCTTCCGGAGTTGTCGTCGGTGAGCTTGCAGATATGGAACCCGCGCGATCCCGCGTCTCCCCTGTACATTCAAACTTTGAACGGCACGGTCAGCGCCAAGAAGGCCGGGATTCGCGGAAAGGCGTACATCGTGCGCGACGGGAAATTGTATTTCCCCGGACAGAAGACGTCGGCGCCGGCTATGGCTTTGACCATTTCTAAAGCCGTGATTCCCGACTTGCAGCTCGCCAACGCCGGCGAGGAAGCGCCGATCAACGAGGAGCCGGTTACCGCCGCGGGGAACGAGGACGCATCCGCAGGCGATGCCGAGCTTCCGATGGGCGATGAGCCGACCACGCTTTCGAACGAGTATATCGACGAAATGATCGTCGGCCGCCAGGGACAACTGCAGAAATGCTGGCTCTCGCGCCTGAAGGATAAACCCAATCTGCGTGGACAGATGACCCTGCAGTTCGAGATCTCCCGCCGCGGGAAAGTGCGCGAGATGCGCGTGCAAACCGCGACCTTCGACGACGACACGCTCAAGCGCTGCGTGATGACCGTCATCGAGCGAATTTCGTTCAGGCCGTATAAAGGGCCCGAGATCTCGCTCTCCTACCCGATCACGTTTGAATAATTCACCGCGCGGCGAGTCCGCGGTTGCCCTCGGGGCCCATGCGCTTATATGGCTTTCGCATACGCCCGGAGGTTTAGTATGAAATTCGTCGTTCCGTTCTCAATCATGATCGCGATCGCAGGCTGCGCCGGCGCTTCAAAGACGGAGGCTCCCGCCGCCGCGACCGCCGCAAAATCGTTTCCGAAATGCGAAAAGGCCTTGGCTAAATTGCAAAAAGAAAAGCCGCCGAAGGAAGAGACCGCATCGAATATGATCACCCAGAAAGTCGAGCCCGTTCCGCCGACGGGAAAAGACGGCAAACCCGCTCCCGGCTGCGCGCTGATCACCTACGAAATCACCAAAGAAGGTCTGGCCGAGAACTTCCGCGTGCTCGAGAAATCCGACGAAGCCGCGAGCAAAGCCGCCTTGGAAGCGTTGTTCAAATGGAAGTTCCGTAAGGTCGAAGCGAAGAATCAGTACAAGTACTTCGTGTTCTAACTAACGATCATCCCGCATGTAATCGATGTGATCGAGCACCCACGGCTCGGTCACTCCCTCGAGCTCGAAAATGCGCGCGCCCACGCTCGAGACCACCGACTTGGGCGTGACCGTCGGCTGAAATTCCGGGCGGATCAGTCGATTTTGCTGAAGTACCGGAAGGATCGCTTCCAGGGTTTTATCGGCAATAATCGGTCGGCGAATCAACTCGTCGAGCGAGTTCTCGAGCTCATCCACGCCAAAATTATAATTCTGAACGAGGTCCATCGCGACTTTCACCACTTGCGGTGAGCTCAAACGATGATCCTGAAAGAGATCGAGCGCGAGCTGAAAG
Source organism: uncultured Pseudobdellovibrionaceae bacterium (assembly GCA_964409815.1). Taxonomy (GTDB): domain Bacteria; phylum Bdellovibrionota; class Bdellovibrionia; order Bdellovibrionales; family UBA1609; genus JALHOQ01. Next base: position 8,815 of record CAYPFC010000007.1, on the reverse strand, counting down.
GTGTTGTACGTCGGTAAGATTCTGCGGCCGAACTTCAAGTAGTACTCGGCGTCCGTATCGGCCGCGAGGTTGATGTAGATCTTCTCGACCGGATCTTGCTTCGGAATGTCTTCCAGCAAAAGCAAGATCGTGTCCACTTGCTGTCCGATAACTTTGAAGTGCTTTAAGATTTGGCGCGCATCGCGCTCTTCCAATCGACGCGCGCACAAGTCCGAATACAGAGAGTAAATGACCGCATCCGCTTCCGAGTCGTCGCCCCAAAGAATTTGCCGGACGTCATCCGCCAAGTGCAGCCGCAACTGCAACAAAGCCTGCAACTTGTAACCGACTTGTTGCGTGAGACGCCACAGACGACCCGGTCTCACGTTCTGCAGATTGTCCTTACAAAATAAACCGAATGGGTAGATCCCGTCGTAGGCGAGCTTGTCGTGAATTTTGTTCTCGAGCTGCGGCGGCGACGCCGTGATGAAGTAGATCGGAAAATCCTTGCCGCCCTTCTGCTGTTCTTGCCAGAAGTCGCGAAGCGCGCGCACGAGCGTGCCCGTGCCGGGAATGTTGCGCTTTTGAAATGCCTTTTCTCTCACCGTCCGCCACAATCCGCCCAAGGACTCGAACGCGGTATCGAGGTAGGTTTTATCCAGATCCCAAACGTAGACCTCGGCCGTCTCCCGCTCCACCGGATCGGTCACATAACGAAATAAAACGACGTCGGAGGTGATTTCCGCTCGAGAACGCCACTCGGCCATCATCAATTCTTGTCCCAAGACGCGCGTTTATGGTAGTCCGCCTTATGACCAACCCCTCAGTAACGCAATGCGGTAAAAGTCTCGATTTCCAGCCCCACCGGACGTGGCCCGCGGCCTTGCCCGCGATCACCTGGAAGGGCGAGCTCGTGTGTGGTTTTGAGCGCAAATCCGGAATTGCCGTCGACGTGTGGGAGAACGGACACGCCGCTTTGATCGACACGCTGAAGGCGTGCCACCCTGAGCTCGGTCTGGCGGAGATCGCGCGACTGAGCGCCCGCCTCGAAAAGTGGCTCGCGCCCGACGCGCTTCAAGAGCTGCGCGAGAATTTCTTCCGCGCCTACGGACTGAAGTGGAACGATCGCCTGGGAGAATTGCTTGGGTGCGTTCGCCTGGCGCCGCGCGAGTTTCAAGATTGGATCGACGAGAAATCCGTTTCCCCGCGCGACCTCGCGGCCCTGCTCGCGCTGGGCGAGCGCGAGATGGAGTTTCAACCCTTCCTGGCCGCGATGACCGAAATGCGTTTCTCGCGAAGCGACGGCGTGCGCGCGCTTGAGCTCGGGGCGGAATTGTTCCTGATGGGCCGCCCGCTCAGCGACCTATTGCCCTCGAGCGCGGATCCGGCGCGCTACCTCGCCCGACTGGAAGAGTGGCGTCGCCCGCGCGCCTCGGCCGCGGACGGCGATTTGAAGTCCGAAATCTCGCAATGGCCGTGGCCGTCGCAAGTACAAGCCGAGTGGCAGCGGTTCGGCGATCAGAGCGGACTTGAGATCAAAATTCGCACGACGTCCCCCGAAGACTTCGGCAAAAAACTCGAACGCCTCATCTCGATCGGCAACACTTGGTCCACCAAGAGCTGATTTCCAAATTCGATCGCATCTATATTCATGACGACTCACGCGGATCGAAGCTCGCCGCGCGCGCGCTCGAGATTTTCCCTTCAGAGAAAATCGATTTCGTCACTGAGCGCCCGTTCGCGAGCGTTTCGGGAGAGCTCTCTCCCGCGGAGTTCGCGCGCTCGAAGCGCCACTTGTACCTCGCGCCCTTCAAGGGACAATTCTTCAAGCGCTGTCCCGGTTCGCGGCCGGGCCTCGCCTGCTGCAACTACTTCGTGTTGAACTGGGGCCAGCAGTGCGACATGAATTGCTCGTACTGCTACTTGCAGAGTTTCATCAACTCACCCGTGATGACGATCTACACGAACCTGGACGACGCCCTCGGCGAGCTGCGCGCGATGAACCTGGGCGAGCAGCCCTTGCGCGTCGGCACCGGCGAGACCGTCGACTCCTTGAGCCTCGACGATCTCACGCTTTACTCGCACGACTTGATTCGCTTCTTCGCGGATTATCCGAGGTGGACGCTCGAGTTCAAGACGAAGTCCGCCAAAGTGGAGCAGTTCCTCGGCGTCGAGCACGCGGGCAATGTCGTCGTGAGCTGGTCGGTGAACCCGCAGAATATTATCTCTGCGGAAGAACACCTCACGGCGTCTTTGGGCGCGCGCCTTAGCGCCGCCCGCGCGTGCGTCGAGCGCGGATTCAAAATCGCGTTTCACATCGACCCGATGATCTGGCACCCCGATTGGGAAACTTCGTACGGCGCGCTCGTCGACGAGATCGCGACGCGGTTCACGCCCTCCGAGCTTCCCTACATGTCCGTCGGCGCGCTCCGCTTTCAACCCGAGCAGCGTGCGATGATGCGCGAGCGCTTCGGTTTGAAATCTTACGTTACGAGCGCCGAAACTTTTAAATCTCGCGACGGAAAAATGCGCTACGACGAGCGCGTGCGACAGACGATGTTCAAATTCGTGCTCGATCGCTTTCGCGCTCACTCCGCCGACTGGCGCATCTTTATGTGCATGGAAGCTCCCGAAACGTGGCTGAAAACCGCCGGTGCGAGTCCGTTTCGTGACGGCCGTATGAAGGACTTGTTCGACACCGGTGTCGTCCGCGCGGCCGATCGAGCGATTTCGAATTAGAAGAACAGTCTGACGCCGCCCTCGATGCCCGAGCGGTCTTGCTTCGTGACCGTTCCGTCGGCGGCGGTGTACGTGAGGGGCTCTTGGAACGCGTTCGCGTAGATGCGGAAGATCACGATCTCCATGAAGAGCCCCGCGGTCGCGCGGTAGCCGCTCATTTCGGTCCCGAGGTTCGATTTCTTGGGAAAGTAATGACGGTACTGCCCCTGGAGCCCGAATGCCTTGATGAGATAAAGCTGCAGGTGACCTTCGCCGTACTGGGTCTCCCACTCTTCCTGAGCGGTGAGATCGCGGCGCTTTTGGTATCCATAGCGCGCGACGAGGCTCGTGGTCTGCGACGACGTTCCGAATAGCCGGAGCCCCAGCGCGCCTCCGTAGTTCTCGCCCTCTTTCACCTCGTCCGACGTTTTCTCGTATTCGCCGTAAAGATTGAAGATCGAGAGATAAAGATCCATCTGATAGCGCTCGGAGTCCTGATTGATCGTGGTCGTGACCGAGGAGTTGTCCGTGTTCTTCAGCTTCAAGCGGCCCCGCTCGGTTCCGAGATTGAGCTCGAACCAGTTCGCCGAGCGATTGAACGCGAGCCACTGATCGAGCAGTGCCATCTTGTTCTTCTGCGCCATCCAGTCGACCAGCGTCCACTGCGTCGACTCTTTGTTGGTCTTCTTCCCTTTGAGGAGATCCATCTGGAAATACGCGTGCGCGGGAACGGAAGTCAGGATCAAGATGAGTGCGAGGAGTGATTTTTTCATATTCTTAGAACGCCAAAAGCAAGAACGCCGCCAGGTTCGCGATAAACACCAACGAGGACACTAGGGGCTTTTGCTCCTGAACCTCCTGCTGCGCGCTGGTCATGCCGGGCGAGAAAAATTCGGGGTCGATCTTCGTCTTCAAAGAGTCCTGAAGCGCGTAGAACTGCTGCAAGCGCTTGAGCTCGCGCGGCAGGCGCACCATCGTTCCCTCTTCCACCGCGGAGGCGCGGTTCATGCGGTCGAGCTCGACGACGATCGTTTCTTTGCCGCGCTCGACAACGCGCCCCTCGGCGAACACCTCGATCGAGGCGCCGTGGGTGAACAGAGGCTTTAAGTGATCGCTGTACACGCGAATCATCTGTACGGGATCGCCGACGTCGACTTCGGCGCCGACGCCGATTTCGGCCTTAACGAGGAGTCGACGCCCCTCCTGGTACACCGGACGCCCCTTGAGCGCGTCGACCACCACGAAGCCGTGATATGGAATGCTCGCGATGAAATCATTGGCGAGCTTCACCACCGCCGGGCGCAACTGGTCCGAAACGGGAAGCGACGGCTGCAAGATCAGTTGATGCTCCCAGAGCGGGCGACCGTAATCGCCCTCGTACACGCGCATGTGCAACACGCGATCGTCGACCCAGGTGGTGACGAGCGCGTTGGCGTCGAGCAGCTTTCCAAGGATGATCGCGTCCGCCGGCGAGAGCACCGAGCGCGCCTGGTAGACATCCTTTTGCATTAGAAAGTTTTTGCTCGCGACGAGGAAGCGCTTGTCGCGCGTAAGCGTCTCGCGCAGCTCCCACCACGCTTCATCGGCTTCGGAATTGAGTTCGGCCGGCGCCTTCACCGGAAATACCGTAATACGGCGGATCAGCGTGTGGCCCGTTTGGGCGAACGCGTTCACGGAAACGGAAAGAAGAAGTGCGGAAAGCGCGAGTCTCAACATCTATATTAGAGTAGCAAAAATCCGCGCGTCGTGAACCGACCCTAGGGCCAGGGAAAGATCTTTTTCGGAATTTCGATCCAACTTTCCTTGCGGGGAAAGCCCTTCGGTCGGGGCTCGGTGTGACCCAAGAAGGACAATAGGCCAGTCAGCGCGCAAATGAACGAGTCGAACGCTTGGGGTGAGTCGACCAACGTCTTCACGTCCTGGTCGTAAATGAACGCGAGATTCTTATCCATCATTTTGTTAAGAATCGTCTGGCGGCTCGTTTGCCCGCCCTCCCAGTGCCGGTGAAAGCGCAGATGGGATTTCGCCACGTGGAGCGCGTTGCCGATACGCCAGAGCGCGAGCTTCGGAAACACTTCGCGCGTGGGCACGTCCAAACGGCGCGTGATGTACTGGGCGCGCGCGGTTAACGGCGCGAGGTTCGAGCCCAAGGCGTGCGGAAGGTGAAACGGCTCCTCGAGCTCCGATTGCAGATACTGTTCCACACAGCGCTCGGTGTACGGGGTGAACAAGCGCGACGGCGATTTTTTCTGCGAGCGATAGTGCTTCCACATCCAAAGGATCTCGGGCTCCTGGCAGTCTTCGTATCCGGGGCACTTCGAGCGGTGAACGCAAATCAGACATTTCGGCAGCTGGAGGGGAACGTCGAACGAAACGCTCTCGAGCGACGGCGGGCTCTGCGTGATCAAGCGGTGAATTTGCAAATCGGCCGAAACTTCGCCTTCGGTTTTGATCTTGTCAAAGAGGCGACTCAGAAAGATTTTCCGTTGCGCCGGGAAATACTCGAGGACGGACAGGCAGGTCTTATCCGTCTTGCCGCCACCGAGGGAGATTCCGATGAAACGATGGGACTTCGGGCTTTTGCGCGGGCTCAGCAAAGGCGCGCCGGGCTCCAAGCGAGCGACGGCTTCCTTCGTCGTGCTTAGACGACGGCTTTTGCGTTGAGTACCTCGAACCCTTGTTCGCGACATCCTTGCTCGACCTGCGTTTTGCGCTCGGGTTGCGACCACACCAGGACGCATCCACCCCCGCCCGCTCCACATATCTTAACAGCAAGTGCGCCCGACTTTAAAGCGACGTCTCGGAGGCGGTCGATCTCGGGGCTGGAAAACGAGGTTGACAAACGCACGCGTGCCTCGAACTCGCGGTCGAAGAGTCTAGGGAGATCGGCCACGGAGCCCTTTTTCAACGCTTCGTACACGTCCCAGGACACGTCACGGATGTCCCGGAGCGCCTTGAGGGTCGCGGCTTCCCCGTTCAGGGCGGCCTTCAACACTTGCCAGTTGTTGAGCCCGGAGTGGTGAGGTTGTCCCGTGTAAACGAGGCTCAACTGACGGTCCCATTGATCCTTCGAGGTCGCGAGGCTTTCGATTCGCGGGCCGCGCGGAGTGTAGTGAATCGCGTTCAATCCCGGCTGAATCGCGGGGAAATAATCTTGAGTCCCGGTCATCTTGCTCAAGACCTGCGCCTCGAGGTTCGCCGAGAGCGTGACCATATCGTAAACGCCGAAGTCCTCTTTCAACCATTCGGAAAACGCCTTGATCAGGCTGATCGAAAGCGACGAGCTCCCGCCGAGTCCCCCGCCCACGGGACTTTCCGAAAAGGTTTCGAGCTTGAACCCTTTCTTCGGCTTCCAAAACGCGGCGTGAATCTGAACCATTTTCAGCGCGTCGTCCTTGCACGCAAGCAGCTCCTCGAGCCCGCTGAACGACTTCTGATATTTCAAATCGCGCATGTGAATGTCGATGCCTTTATCGCCCCGTTCTTCGAGCGTTACGTTCGTGAAAATCGAAACGGCGAGATTGATCGTCACGCAACTATCGACGAGCAAATAGAGCGGCCAGCAATCCAAAGTGCCGCCGGAAAGGTCCACCCGCGTGGCCGACTGTTTCGTGATCTTCACTTTTTCTCCTTCACCATTTTCTCGTCGACCAATGCGTCCAGTTTATCCTTCGGAAGCCCCAATACTTCCGAAGCCTGGCTCGTCTTCACGAAGCGCAACGGCGCGCCGCCCTTCGTTTTGTATTCGTCCCCCCACGAGAGCGCGAAAATCTCTTTGCCCGCCTCGTTCAAGATGCGCACCTGCGGCTCTTTCAAGCCCGCCGCGGGCCCCTGGGGAAAATCGGCCGCCTCGAGCGTGCGAACCTTCTGTATGAACTGAATGAGCCGGTCCTGATCGAGCTCCACGCCGGCCTGGTCCCCTTCCAGGGTCCAATTGGAGTCTCCCTTGCGGAAGGCGTAATTGAACTTGGGCGTGCGAATTTCGACTTTTCGGGCCTGCTCGAGGGGGAAATCAAAGGCTTTGGCGCCATTGCGGAAGTACGCCAAAGGGACGCGGATGTTTTTGAGCGCGGCCACCGTCGTCCGGTAAACCGTGGGCCGCGTGGTGGAATATAGGAAAACATCCTCCGCGCGGTCCTGCCCGAACGTGACCGTCCACATTCCCGCGTGATCGTTCGGCCGCTTGAACTCGATATGAATCCTGTACGCGGGCTTAGCGAGAAGGAACTCGGTCCGGTCCTCCGCGGTCGGAGTCT
>CAYPFC010000007.1:0-1847 GCA_964409815.1 uncultured Pseudobdellovibrionaceae bacterium | reverse complement strand
GCGCGAAATCGGCGGGCATGAAGTCTTGAACCGCCCTCACCCATTCGCTGATCTTCTCGGGGTCGATGTCATAAGCCGGTTTCGGGTCGACGTCCCAGCCCTTCTCGTTCTTTTTGAATTTGAACGTCTCGTTACCGCTGAAGTTCTCGGCGCGCACCGAGATGATCGTAACGCCACTCTCACGCCAGAGTTTGCGCGAGCGAAACACCGTCGCGGGCCGCTCTTTCAGCTGGGCGAACGCCTGATCGCCGAGAAGAAGGACGTCTTTTTGTCGAACGTAGAAGCTGCCGTCGAACGCGTTTTTCGTGCTCACGCTGATCGATTCGACCTTCACTTCTTCGTCTCCGTCCTTCGCGCTTTCCACCTCAAAGACGGCCGCCGCGGGATCCAGGCCGTAGCCGGCCCAATCGGTGACTTTCGTTCCGGCCTTTTCTTCCTCGCTCTCGAAATGCCGGAGGCGCTGACTGATCAGAGGGTACAGGAAACCGTCGATCGAGGCCGCGTCGCCGGCATCGCCCACCGGCTTTGTCACCTGCCAATTGCCGTCGACCTTCTTCACTTCGACGACCTCTCCGCCGCGAATAATTTTAAATCCCCTGACTTCCGCCGGGATGAACGAAAACGCGAGGCGCTCTCCTTCCGCGAGGTCGCCTTCATCCAAGGATTTTCGATACTCGTACGCCGTGTAGCCCGCGACGAGGGCCACGATGAGCGCCATCACGCCGGTCGCGCCGAAATTCTTCATGCGCCTCTCCGTCTAAACCACATGACGCCGCTGAACACGAGCAGCGCGAGCGGAAGCGTGATCCCCATGATGATCACGCCGAGTCGCTGGTAGCCGGTCAAGACGAGCATCGTGCCCGCGGGAGCTTTCGGCTTGATGCTGATCAGGTCTTTCTGATCCGCGAGTTGCGCGATCGCGTTCAGAGCCAGATCGCGGTTCACTCCGAACATCAGCCCGCGGTTGGCGATAAAATCGCTGTCGCCGAAAATCACGGCCTCGAACTTCTTCGCGTCCGATCCGCCCTTTGCCTGCACCCCGACCGTGATCGCTTGAGTCTTCGGCATTTGGGTGAGTTTTTGCGTGGGATCGGTCACGGTGAACGATGCGGCGTCGGACTTGACCAGGTCACGAACCTCGATCGAGGCGTCTTTGCCTTGCGCTGGACCGACCTCGCTCACCAACGGAAAAATCGCGAGGCTTCGGCCCGACGGGAAACTGCGCGTGATTTCGCTCTGGCCGTCGAAGAACCTTCCCAGGACCGTCGCGGGTCCGCCGCCTTCGATCGTCACGTTCGAGAACACGTAATTGTTACCGAACTGCACGCCGAGCGACTTCGTGAGATTCGCGAGGTTGTGCCGCTGCCCCGGATCGATCGCGATAAAAAGCTTACCGCCGTTCTGCGCGTACTCGCGCAGCCAATTCAGCTCGGCGTCGAGGTATGGAACTTGCGGCCCTACGATCGCCACCAGGGCCGCGTCCTTCGGGATTTCCTTGCGGTCGATCAGGTTCAACGTTTCGATCTTGAACGAGGCTTGCTCGAGCGCACGGGCGAATTCCTTTAAGCCCTGCTCGTCGTCGAGTCCCGGATCTTTCTCGCCGTGGCCGGTGAGGAAGTAAACCTTCGATTCGCCCTTGCGCGTGGCCTTGATGATCGCCGACGTCAGCTCCGCTTCTTCGTAGGGCGCGTCGATACGCACGCGCTTTTCCCCGTACTCGGCGAACGCGATCACGTTCGAAGCGTCGCGATCGGGTTGATCCGACAGGTATTTCACCGCCTGCGCGGTATCGACGTATGAGTTCACGTACTCGGCCTTCAGCTTCGGCGAAGTCGACTGGAAGAGCG
>CAYPFC010000006.1:29588-32686 GCA_964409815.1 uncultured Pseudobdellovibrionaceae bacterium | reverse complement strand
TACATGCGCCAAGCGCAGATCGACAAGTCGGCAATGGCGAAGTTCGCCGATTACCTCATGAGTCGCCGCAAATTCAAAGAAGCGGGCGAGTACCTGAAAGCGCACCTGAAAACTCAGAAGAAAGACAGCAGCGCGATGCTCGCCTACGCCCGCGCGATGGGCGAAACCGGACAAATCGACGAAGCCACGCGCTACTACGAGCACATCATCGGATCGAAGAACCGCACGCTTCAGCCCGACGTCGTGAAAGCCTACGTCAAAGACCTGGCCCGCGCGAAACGCTACTCGCAAGCGCAGGCCGTGATCCTGCGCGCGCGCAAGACTCACGCCCGGGCGGCCCGCTTCATGGAGCAGGAATATCGCCTCCTCGACGCCGGCAATCACGGTCCCCATACCGCATCCAAGTAGACCAAGGTCCCTCTGACCTCGGGGAATTTGTCACTCTCGCCCGGGATTCCTTATTCTATTTGGGTGGGGGAACTCATGTACAAGATCTTGATCGCTTCCGGCTTCGCCTTCTCGCTCATGGCTTCGGCTAACGACGCCCTGGAGCCGGCTCCCGAACGCGTGATTGATCCGGGCATAAAGAAGCACAAAACGGGTCGCGAACTTTACAATTTTGAAAATGGCGGAGACGGCGTCTCCGGCCAGAAGCTGGGCGACCGCATGATGGGGATCGAGCAAGTCGGCTCGAAAGAGAGCATCCGTACCGTCATCGTCAAGCCCGTGGACGAGATGGTCACGCCCGGCGACATGCTCAAGCGGTACAATGAAACTCCGCGTACGGGCGCGGGCACTCTTCAAGAAGAAAGCCCGCTCGCCGCCAATTGCGTTCCGCATTCAGTAAAGACCCGAGCGCTCGCGAGCGGACCGGCGTTTAAGGGATTTCTTTGCACGCGCATCCACCGCGCGAGCGGATTCGCGAAGGCCGGTCTCGAGAATGACGACGTCATTATCAGCGTCGACGGAAAGAAGATCGGTAACGCGAAGAAACCCGCGACTCTGCTGCAGAAAATCGAGCTCGCGGATTACTCTCAGATCGTGATCGTACGCGACGGGAGGGAAGAGATCCTCGCGCCGCCGCTCCGCTAGAATACTTCCTGTAAACTGAATACCTTTTCGAGCCGCTGTTCCGTGATCGCGGGATGGCGCTCGGGGCAGTAAGCTGAGCTGAGCGGCGAATACACAAAATCGGGATTGTCCGAGATCCACGCTCCACCCGTGATCTTCTGGTCGCCATCGACGTGAAGGTCGTAATGGTAATCACGATGATACTCGCTCGCCTCGCCCGTGCGCTCGGAGGGGCGCTGCTCGTAGCGATGAATATTCACCCGCGTGGCAACACGCCAAATCCCGGAATCCACCGCGAAGATTCGGATCGTGTAACCTGTAATCACGTGAGTATCGACCACATCGTCGGGACGGTAATCGACGGCGAGCGGCTTTCTGAGCTCGCCCACGTAATACAGCAGGGTTTTGTGAAAGACGTGCGGCTCGATGTCCGTCTTCGGCGGCTCTTTTCCGTTGTTGCGCTTGCCGAACATCGCGATCTTCGCGCAAAAATCCTTGGCCGCGAGCAATCCCTTCTGCGCCGAAATCTTAAACGAGATTCCGCTCGCGGGGTCCCAGCGCGCGACCTTGGGCTCTTTTCGAAGAATCGCGCTCACCGCCCAGCCGTTACAGTGACCGCCCCACCAGTAGCCGGCGGCGTGATGCTCGCTCTCCCATGCCTGCGCGCCCGGATTCGCGCCCTCGCGGCTCGCGATAAAGCGATCGAATTTCGCGAGCGGCGAATCCCAACCCTCGTAAAGCTGTTTGCTCTTGAACGACCACGAGGAACCGCGCCAGGGTTTCCAATCCGCGCGCGCCCGCAAGGTTCCGTCCTCGGCCCGGAGCGAAAGCGGGCGCACCGTCAGCGCCGACGCCTGCTCCATCCGTTCGAAGACTAGGCGCGCTTCGTTTAGGACCGCGGCCCCGGGAGTCGACGAGGGCTCGAGCATAACCGGCTCGCTGAGCGGAATCGCGAACGGATTGAACTCGTCGCGGTGGACGCGGTGATAGGTGATTTCTCCCGCGAGCAGCGATCCGTGCGTGATCGTTCCGTGGGGATCAATCGAGATCGCGAGCTCAGGACGAACTTCCGCGTCGGCGTTATAGATACGAAGACCGCCGTCCGGCAGACGCTCGTAACACCAGCTCTCCACCCGCTCGCCCTCGGGCTCCGCGCGTGTGAGCGGATAACAACGCGTATCCGCGTGTACCAGGCCTACGAGTAAACTAAAAATAAAAACGAGCATGGTGTGATTCCCCCACGCCCCCGACTTAAGCAAACTCGAGGCCTACATGGGCTCGAGCCCAAGCACCGTAAATTTATCCTCGTGGAAGCGAAATGTGACATTTAGCCCCGCAACCCAGACGGCGAATCGGGCATCCTTGCGGCCCAGATAAGCCGGCGGCCGCGGATCGAGCGAGAGCATCTCTTCGATCAAAGCGCGAATGCGGGAAGGCTCCTCCACCTTGCGGGCGCGAACGAGCTCTTTCAAGTCTCGCTCGGCCTCTTCGGAAAACGCGCATTCGCGGTGCGTGATTTGAACCTTGTCGGTCCAGCCGCAGCTGTACTCTTCCGGCCGATCCGCGAGCGCAAGGTAAGGCTTCAGATCCAGTACCGGCGTCCCGTCGACAAGATCGACTTCGGCGATCTCCAGGCGATCCTCCTCGCATTTCAGTATGCGCGCGAGCGTGAGGCCGATGTTGTTCGGGCGGTGCGGGCTGCGCGAGGCGAGAATGCCGACCTTACCGCCTTTGAGGCGCGGCGGATGAATCTTGCCGCGATGGCGGGTGTTCACGCTCAGATGCAGGAAGCTCACGATCCAAACGTGGCTGAATCCCTCGAGCCCGCTGAAAATCCCGCGCCCGCGCCACTCCGGCGCGAGCTCGACGATCGCGCGGCTGCTCTTGGCGAGCGATCCCTGCCTGGGGGTGCCGAATTTCTGGCGAAAGTCGGCGCGGATCCAGGCCATGGGCTTTAGGTTGTAGCTCTCGGGGCTCGTCATGAAAAAACCGCCACTTCGGTATCCAACGCTTTAAATCCGTCGCAG
>CAYPFC010000006.1:6816-29578 GCA_964409815.1 uncultured Pseudobdellovibrionaceae bacterium | reverse complement strand
GACCCACTAATATCTTCAATCCATGAAACATCTCGTGCTCGCACACCTCTTTTTGAGTTTTTCCGCAGCTTTTGCCGCGCCCGCCCCGAGTCTGGATATCTACGAGTTCACGCGCGAGGCGCTCGCGCTCGACGGCGATTATCAGGACGCGCTCTTCGATCAAAAAATCAGCGAAGTTCGCAAAGACGCGGCCGCGAACCTTTATCGCGGAAAACTCGAGCTCGGCCCCTACATCGACCGCTACGACAACGAAGCCACCTCGTATTTTTCGTCGACCTACAAAGAAGAAGGCGTGAAGGGCGGATACACGCAGTTCACCCCGCTCGGTACCGCGCTCGTTCTGGGTTACGGTCACGCATGGGAGAATACGCGCAGCACTTCGCTCGCGACCGAGAACTACTACACGGTGGGAATCATTCAGCCCCTGCTGAGAAACTCTTTCGGCCTTGCCGAGCGCTCCGCTCGCGCAGCGTTCGAGACCGACGCCGAAGCCGCCGAAGCGCGCGCGCTGGCCGTGCGCAACGACGCCTGCGGGCGCGCAACGGACGCCTACGTCGACTCGTACACGCAAGAAAAGCGCGCGTCGTTCGTGCAGGAAGTGCTTGAGCTCGCGAGCGAGCTTCAGCGCAAGGGCGCCCCGGCTTTTAAGACCGGCCAAATCGGAAAGCTCGATTGGTGGGGCGTGCAGGCGGAGTACCTGAACCTTCAAGATCAAAAGAGTCAGTCCGATCAGCTTCTGCTTCAGCGAAAGCTCGCGATGCTCAAAGTGGCGCCCTCGATCGGAGACCGCGCGCTCGCCGATCCCACCGACGCGTTTCAAAAGATGCTGGTCAATCTGAAGAGCGAGCAAAAGAAGGAGCCCACCCACGCCGAGCGCTACTATGAGAAACAATACGAAGCGAACAAGCTCAAAGCGAAGTCCGAGCGCTCGTGGTCGCGACCGAACCTCGATCTGAAAGTCACGCAGTACACGAGCGACGGCAAAATCGTCACGTCCGGATACGAGGACAAGAATCTCACCGCCTCCTTGCAACTCACCTGGCAGCTGAACGACGGCGCCGTCGACTCGGCGGCGCGGATCGCACAGCTTGAAGCCGAGCGTGCATTGTTTAAAAGCCGCGAGATCGCCCGCGTCCGCCAGGATCGCTACAAGGAATTCGTGCAGGGGCTTATTCGTCAGGCGGAGCAGATCGAATACGAAAAGAAGCGCGCCACCTTGCTCGGGCAAATCACCGAGGAAAACAAGCGCCGCTTCCTTCAGGGTCGAGTGGACTTCCAGGATTTCTTGCGCGTGCGCGAACAATGGTTCGACACGCAAACACGCCTGCTCGAGAAGCAAGCTTCCTACTGGAAGAATCTAGCAAGCTTTTCACTGATCGAAAACTTTCCCCTCCCTTTTTGCCAGGAGTAAAAGTTGAAGAAGCTCATCGACCTGTTCATTGAGAAGACCTCCTGGGTGAACGGCATCACGATCGCGATCGCGGTGGCGGGGATCGTGGCGCTCTGGGGAATGAAGCGCGACCTGACTCCGCCCTTCAAATTCAATTATGTCCAAGTTTACCTTACATATCGCTACGGCTCGGCCGAAGAGATCGAGCGCCTGATCACCTACCCGATCGAAGAAAACCTACGTACGATTCCAGATCTCGAAGAGATCACGTCCAAGACGCGCGTCGGCCGAGTTGACATCACTCTGAAGTTCCCCCAGTCGGTAAAACCTCTTTCGGAGAAAATCGAGGAGGTCCGCAGCCGCATTCAATCGCAGATGACGTTCATGCCCGAGGGGATTCGCGATCTGTCCGTCACGCAGATCTCGGACAACCAGAGCTGGGTCGCGAGCCTGGGGATTTCGGGCATTGACGCCTACAATTGGGAGCACCACAAGTTTCTGGAAGTTCTTCGCAATAAATTTTTGAGCGTGCCCGGGATCATCGACGTCGGCACGACGCTGAAGCCGTATCACGTCTTTATTCGCTTCGATAAGGACAAGCTCTCGCGCAACGGCGTCACGGTCGGCCAGATCCGTGCGGCCGTTCAGGAAGAGCTCCAGGGCAACGTCATGGGCTACAACTACGCCAACGGCAAAGAGTGGCTCCTCGAGTTCTCGCAGCAGGCGATGACGCCCGACCAGATTAAGAACATTCCGCTTTATAAGAACACGCAAGGTCATGGCCTGCGGCTCGGTGACGTCGCCGACGTCGGTTTCGATATGGAGCGAAACGAGAAGTACCACTTCCTGCTGAACGGCAAGAAGGCCGTCGAGATGTGGATCATGAAGACGCACGAGCGCGACTCGATGGAGACATTCGAGGACGTCAAGAAGGCGATGAAGGAGGCCGAGCTCCCGAAGGGCGTCTCGATCGACATTCTTTACGACGGCCCGTACTTCATTCAGCAGCAGATCAACGTTTTGACTTCGAACGGCTTCGGCGGGCTCCTGCTCGTCTTGGTCATGCTCGGGCTCGCGATGGGCTGGAAATCCTCGCTCATGACCGCGATCGGTCTTCCGATCTCTTACTTCGGGACATTCCTCGTCTTGCGCGCGCTCGGGATCTCGATTGATCTGATTTCGATGATCGCGATGATCCTCGTTGTGGGTAACCTTGTGGATGACGCGGTTATCTTCGCCGAGATGTACAACCAGCTCCTCGCCGAGGGCCACCCGCCCAAGGAGGCCGCGAGCCGCGCCGCCCGCCAGCTCATCGTCCCGGTCACCGGCACGATTTCCACGATCGTCTGCGCGTTCCTCCCGATCATCATGATCGATAGCGAGCTGAGCATCGTCTTCTTCGCGATTCCGATCGTCGTCGCGGTCGCGCTCTTCCTCAGCTGGTTCGAGACGTTTTTTATTCTGCCGAACCACTTGAGCCATTATGTTCAGAAGCCGGCGGGCGAAAAGGCGATCCTGTTTTTTCACGTGCTCGCGCGAGGCTATAAGCGCGCTCTTCGCCATACGCTGCGCTTTCGCTATCTCTACGCGGTGGCGGCGATCGCGCTCCTCGGATTTTCGTTGTGGACGGCGACCAAGATGCCCCAGGACTTTTCGATCTCCATCAATCCGCCCCAAGTTCAGATCTACGTGACCTTTAAGGAAGAGATCGCCTTCAATGACGTCATCAAGAAGCTCGAGCCTCTGCATCAGGGACTCACGGCCGCGGTCGACAAGAAGGACCTTGCCTTCATCGAGACCAACCTTGGCTACGTCGAGCGGCAGGGCAAAGCGTACCGGGGACCGAAGTACGCGACCGTAAAGCTGAGCCTCAACCGCGAAGAGACCGACGTGCGCGACCTTCGTGAGCGCGTTCGTGTCGCCGCCGAGAAGGTCGTCGCCGGATTCAAGGACGATCAGATTCAAGAGATCGTCACCGTCGCCTCCGACCGCGGCGCCGGCAACCGCCGCAAGGACTTGGCCACCGTCGAGATCCGCGGCCGCGACGAGAACTCGTTCCGCGAGGCGCGCAAGGATCTGATCGCCGCGCTCGCGAACAAGGGCAACGTCGGCGAAAGCGTCCCACCCGACAATCCGGGACCCACGACGTATCACTTCATCGCCGACCGCGCCTCGATGCGCGCGTTCCAGATTCCGCGTCAGGATTTCGCGTTCCAGGTGCAGGCGCAAACCGGAAGCGTCGAGCTTCTGCAGACGCGCGACTCGGGCCGCTGGATGCGCATTTACCTGGAGCCGATGAGCTTGCGCGAGCCGACCCTCGACGATCTGGCAAACCTGAAAATCCAATCGCCGGTGCATGGAGAGATGTTCTCGATCCGGCACCTCGGAAAGTGGACGCCGTCGGGACA
This sequence comes from uncultured Pseudobdellovibrionaceae bacterium, assembly GCA_964409815.1. Classification (GTDB taxonomy): domain Bacteria; phylum Bdellovibrionota; class Bdellovibrionia; order Bdellovibrionales; family UBA1609; genus JALHOQ01. The sequence continues at coordinate 25,780 of CAYPFC010000006.1, read as the reverse complement.
CTCGGAGACCATCGAGCACAAGAACAGCTCCCGTGTCCTCGGCATCGATTTTCGCTTCGACGGCACGAAGACCAACGAGCAAGTGGTCAAGGGCGAGCTTGCCGAGCTCGTGAAGCCCGTCGCGAGTAAGTACCCGGGCCTCGAGATCGGAGTGATCGACGCGAACGAAGAGGACAAGAAGGGCCGCGAGTGGACGCTGAAAGTCGTCCTTGCCGCGGGAATCTTGATTTACCTGATCCTCGCGCTGACGTTGCGCTCGTGGACGCAGCCGATGATCGTCGGCCTTCCCATTCCGTTCGCGCTCATCGGCGTGATCTGGGCGTTGAAGCTGCACGATCTGCCGCTCGGATTGATGGCGATGATCGGCTTGATCGGAACGATGGGCGTGGCGGTGAACGATAGCATCGTGATGGTCCACCACATCAATGGCCTTGCCGCCGAGGCCGGCCGCCGTAGCGCCGAGCTGATCATCGACGGGGCCGCGAGCCGGCTGCGCGCGATCTTCCTCACCGCGAGCTGTACGCTTGTGGGAGTCTTCCCAACCGCCTACGGGATCGGCGGAGAGTCCGGATTCACGCAGCCCCTCGCGTTCTCGATGGGATGGGGATTGTCCGCGTCGCTCTTGCTGACGTTGTTTATTATTCCGGCGATGCTCTTGGTGTTTGAGGACTTAAAGCACTTGAGAATGCGCGTGACGAGCCGCTTGCTGAGGCGGCCGGTCCCGGCGGAGGCTATGGAGCCGGTGAGTCCGCGCCCGTATGAGCCTCAGCCGTAGGCTTGCGCGACGAATTCCGAGTGCAGTTTTGAAAAGTGACCATCGTCACGGTGATGACGATGGCGACGAAAACCTGTCCGACCCTATTGGAAAGAAGCATCCTTACTCCCTCCTCTATCCGGACATTCTATTCGAAATATCGCGAGATTTAACCTCGGGCGCGAATACGCTCGACGATGGTCTTGAGCTCGGTCTCCATAAACTGTGAGACGGAGCTCGCGCGTCTCTGAACCGACTCAATCACGCGCTTGGCGTCCTCTAGCCGATTCGCGGCGAGAAGGTGCTTAACGTAGTACTCGACAACCGTAACCTGGAGCGTGCCGGGTCTTGAGCCGAGAATGAAATCGTAGTGTTTCGCGGCTTCGTCGATCTGCCCGGTTTCACCTAAACATCGCGCATAATAGTAGCGCGTGTCGAGGTCGTTCGAATATCGCGCGAGGTGCGCTCCGAACGTGGCGGCGGCCTCGCGATACTTCGCGCGGCTCATTTGAAATTTTCCAAGTCGCTTCAACTGAGCGGGATCGGCATGCGCGGTTTCCGCGTACATACGCTCGACCAAGTCGTGCTTCTTCAAATCGAGAGCGATTTGAGCCATTCGTTCTTTGCTGGCGGGAGAGTTGTTACCCATCCAGTCGCCGATTTTCAGCGGGATGATCTCGAAAGCGTAGTTTCCCCAATTCGCGACTTGCATGAATCCGAAGAGAAGAAACGCGGATAAGCCGAGCATGGTGGCGAGGTTGTTCGTCTCCATTTTTGCTTCGACATCCGCCTGCGAGTCGGTCAGCACGAATCCGCAGGAGTCACAAATAACCGGAAAAGCGTTGCGGCGCTCTTCACTGATGCTCAGACGACAACGTGGACATGTATGGTGAAACATGGCGTGCCTCTCCCTATTTGGGCGAAATCGCCCAAACTGGATGATTGCAATCCTGGTGCGCGGCGAGACCCCGGTAAATGCGATACGGCCGGCGCAAGGACCGTCAGGTTCTAACAATCGCCTTTAAGTTTGGCGTGTAAATCTGAGACGCCTCGGGATGAGACGCCTTCCAGAGGAAAGCATCGAAGATAAAATGGCAGAAGAGCGGAGTTAGATAAAGCGCCATGAGCGGCGCGACCCGCGGATCGAGCAGGTTCATCTGGAATTCCTCGAAGAAAACCTCCATCGTCCCGAACACAAGCGCCGTGAAGAGCACGACGAGGCTCATCGCGCCGAGCGGCCACTTCACCGGCCGCCCGAGGCGGTGCGTACTGAGCGCGGTCAGGCCGATGTACGCGGCGCCGTGGGCGACAACCAAGGGAAATAGGATCTCGGCGAGCGATTGCCCGCGTAAGAATGAAAGACCGTACACGAGCGCCGGCATCGCGATCGCCAGCGTGCGGTTCCACTCGCGCGATTTCCTTAGAATCCAGATCTCGTAAGCCACCCACGCGGCCAAGACCGCCAGATATCCCGACATGAGTGCGCCGTAAACTTCCGGCCACGGAACGATCATGACTTCGTCGCGGGTGTAGTATGAAGGCCAAACGACGTCGCTGCGAAAGTGTCCGATCACCGCGGGACCGAACGAGAGCGCGTAGAGAAACTTATCGGACGCCGGCCGCATGACGCCGTTGAGGCGCTGGTACCATTTCGAAATTCCGAAAAACTGACGGACGTTGTGGAACAGCGTCGCATAGACGATGAACGTCCCGATCCAGAGGCCCCCGCACGAGAGCCAAAGCGCGAATATCGCGAAAACGAGAACGGGAGTGACGACGTACATGTGCGAGCGGCGGCGCTCGTCGCGGTGGAAGTACGTGCGCCAGAGCGTCGTGTAGACGTGACCGGAGTCCAAAAGTCCGCCCGCTACGAACGCGAAGATCAGAAATCCCGTCGAGTTGGCTTCAAAGACGTGCGAGAACGCGAGCGCGACCGCGATGAGGCCCGGCACATACAGCCAGGCGGCGTCTTTCCAACCCTCTCCCCAAATCCACATGGGAAAAGTGTAGGAGACTCAAGCGGGGGCGTGCAACTTACTGTTCGTAAAATCCGGGCCAGAACGCCCAGTCGGTGCCGCAATTCGCCTCGTAATCGGCCTTACGGAAACTGTAGGCGCAGTAATTGTTCAACGGATCGTTCTTGAGGGCGTTGCAATACTCGGCCATCGTGCCGAACTCATGACGACCGGTTTTGCAGCCGTTCTGATCGAAATCGTAGGCGAAGTTTGACGACTTGTCCTCGCTCTTAAGATCGACGTTACAAGCGGTCACGCACGAAGCGGCAAGCGAGAGGGTCAGGAAGGCTTTGAGTTTCATGATTTTGATCTCCGAGGACATCGATTTACCCCGAGGCCGCGCGCGCCTTCCAGCGAAATAAATTCAGAGGATTTATCCTAATGAAAGAGACCATTTGCGGCGGCGCTTTGAAAAAGCCGTCCATGGATTCGACACCAGATCGAAATAACTCTGCCCCGGCCGCGGCACGAATCTTCCTCTTGGTTCCGAACGGACGCCTTTCAAGGAGGAAAGAATGAGCGTTAGGAAGATCACCCAGCTCGCATTTGTCGCGGCATTCGCCATGATGGCCATCGCATGCGACAACGATAAAATGCGCGCTAAGCTCCCGAAAGTTCCGCCGCCCGAGCAAAAGACGGCGGGCTGTCCCGAGCTGCAAGGATTCTGGGGAACGATGGACGACACGGGCAACACGACGCCGATCGCGCTGTTCGACAAGTCCGAGGACGGCCTCTTCCGCTATACAGATCTGCAAAATTTCAAAGAGTCGATCGTCGTTGGACAAGACGCTCTCACCCTCACGCTTCGCGAAGGCGACGCTCAGGGAAAACGCAATCTCGGCATGTTGTTCTGTAAGGACGGCGTGATCACGACTCGGGTCGTAGAGACCGATTCGGATCCCGCGACCGAGGATCAAATCACCTTAAAGGTGTGGACGCTGGACGATTCGTCGGCGAGCGGCCAGGTCGAGATCACGAAGCCCGATGGCTCGAAGACCACGGAAATTCTCGTGAAAGTGATCATCGAAGACCGCGATAGAGAATAGACTCGAGAGATTAAAATAATCTCATCTCAGAAATGCCGCGCGACTTCTTGGTCGGCGGCATTTTCTTTGGTACCGTCCTCGCCATGTTCTCACTTGAATTTTACCGTTGGCTTCATGTCGTTTGCCTTTTGATGATCCTTGCCGGCCTGGCCGGGCTTCTCGCCTCGCGCTTGAACGGCGCCACTCCGACGAAAAAGACCGATCGCGCGCTGGCGCTGATTCACGGGTTCGGAATGCTCGGGATGTTGGTTGCGGGATTCGGAGCGATGGCGCGCCTGGGATTCATGACCGCTTGGCCGTGGTGGATTTACGCGAAGCTTGTGATCTGGTTCTTTATGGGCGTAAGCATGACGCTCGCGAAGCGGAAGGCGAGCTGGGGCGCGATGCTGCTGATCTTGTGGATCGCGGTCGCGGCTGTTGGGGCGTACTTGGGAATCTATAAACCCGGGACGTTTTAGTTACAGGGTCTCAAAGTAATCGAGATCCTTCCCAAACGTTTCCTTCAAGAAATAAAGCGCGACAAACGCGAGCATCACGACCCCCAGTCCGACGGCGAGCGCCGCATTCAGCACTCCGAGCGGCTCACGTAGCGCCGCGAAGGTCAGCGTCACCGGCACCACCGAGCCCCGCACGAAGTTCGGAACCGTCGTCGCAACCGTCGCGCGAATGTTCGTTCCGAACTGCTCGGCACCGATCGTGACGAAGACCGCCCAGTACCCGGTCGCAAAGCCAAGCCCCGCGCAAAGAACGTAGAACGCGACTTCGCCGATACCGTGCGAATTCACGTACGTGAAGATCAGCGCGAGCGTCATCGCGAGGAACAAGAGCACGGCCTTCTTACGCGAGCGAATCCATTGGCTGATCAAGCCCGAAGACAGATCTCCGATCGAAAGGCCGACGTAGCACCACATGATGCTCTTGCTCCCGGTGATCACGCCCTGAACGCCGAGCGCCTTCGAGAGCTCGGGCGCGAACGTGATCATGATTCCGATCACGAACCAAATCGGCACGCCGATCAGGATACAGCAGAGGTAGCGCAAGAGCGTATCGCGCTTCGTGAACAGCTGATGGAAACGCCCGCGCGCGAGATTTTTCGCTTTCATGTGATTGAACATGCCCGACTCGAGCGACCAAGCCCGAAGCCCGAGCAGCGCGAGACCCATTCCGCCGCCGACCAGGTACGCGATCTGCCAGTCGAAGTAATCTCCGATGAGCGAAGCAAGCACCGCGCCCAAAATCCCCACGCTCGCGACGATGCTCGTTCCGTACCCGCGCATTTCTTTGCTCATGATTTCAGAGACCAGCGTGATCGCGGCCCCGAGCTCCCCCGCCAAGCCGACACCAGCGATGAATCGAAGCCATGCGTACACTTCCGTATTCGGCACAAATGCGTTGGCGATGTTCGCGAGCGAGTACATGAGAATCGACCCGAAGAGCACGCTTTTACGCCCGCGGAGATCGCCCAAAACCCCCCAGAGAATTCCGCCGACGAGCATCCCGGCCATCTGGAAGTTCAAGAGACGCAAGCCGACCGACATCATTTGATCCTCGGGAACCCCCAGCGCGCGCAGGCTCGGTACGCGGACGATTCCGAACAAGAGAAGATCGTAAATATCAACGAAGTAACCCAGAGCGGAAATCACGACGGTGAAAATGACGGTCCGTTTATCGGCTCGCATCGGCCCTTCCTTTGTCCTAGAATGAATGCGCTACGCTTACTCGCTTGGAGAGCATAAGTGAATCACCTTTTTCGATTGTTCTGGCTTCTTGTATCGACCCCGTTCCGAAAACGCCTCACAGCCGAAGACCCTGTATGCATTACCCATTTCCGCTGCTGGTTCACGGACATCGACGTACTGATGCACATGAACAACGGCAAGTACCTCTCGCTCATGGATCTCGGCCGCGTGGATCTGATGCTGAGAATGGGGGCGTTTCAAAAATTGCGCAAGAAAGGCATTTACCCGGTCGTGGTCAGCGAGGCGATTCGCTTCCGCCGCTCGATCAACTTGTTCAGCAAGTTCCGCATCGTCACGCAAACCGCAGGCTGGGACGACAAGTACGTTTACCTGACGCAAAAGTTTTTCGTGCGAGAAGACCTTTATGCGAGCGCGATCATCAAAGGGCGATTTCTGCACAAAAACGGCAGCAAGGTATCACCCGAGGAACTCTGGGCCGCCGGCGGTATCACGCCGAAAATTCCTCAGCCACCGCCATCGATCGAAATGCTTAAGGCCCTCGACGGCGAGCTTTACGATTAAGATCACCCATATGACCATCATACGATTCTCCTAACGTTAAATTGTTTAGAACGGAAATCAGTCTACGGGATGTAAGCTAAGAACGAGCCGGCCGTGAACGCGGCGGCGGCGAAGAACGCAACAAGCATTGTGAATTTCACGGCCAAGAACATTGCATCCTCCAAAAGATTGCAAGGTTCTATAGGCAAACTCCGGACCACCCAAATCAAATTAGCCGCACTATCGGGACGAAATCCGTCACCGGAATGGAATTTTTTACCGCATTGTCTAGCGAGCTACCCGCGAAGTCGCGAACAGAATGACGGAGCGACTAGGCGTCGGACTCCTGGGAGGCGATCGAGCCGTCGATCAGGCTCTTGTTGGACTTCGCGCCCAGCGCTTCGAAGCGGCGGGCCTGCACGAGAACCTTCGACTCCAGACGCATGCGTCCGGTGTCGTAAGCCTCTTTCGCCTTGTCCAGATGCTTGCCGATATTCTCGTAAGTCTCGGTAAAGTCGGCGACGCGCTTATGGAGCTCCTGTCCTAAGAGCGAAATCTTCTGCGCGTTCTCGGCGAGCTTCTGCTCATTCCATCCGAAGCGGATGACCTTCAAAAGGCCTACGAGGGTCGGCGGCGTCGCGATCAAAACTTTCTTCTGAATCGCGAACTCGACGATGTCCGGCTCGGTCTCGAGCGCGGCGTAGAGGAACGATTCGTTCGGCAAGAACAAGACGGTGAAATCGGCGCTCTCCTTGTGAGACTCGGCGTAGGCGCGAGTCGATAGCTTCATCACGTGCGACTTCAGGTGCTTGCCGTGGCGCTGAAGCTCGAGACCGCGGGCCTCATCTGTCGTCGCCTCGAGCGAGTTCAGGAACGCGTCGATCGGCGTCTTCGCGTCGACGATCACGCTCCGGCCGCCCGGCATCCGCACGATCATGTCGGGCCGGTGCTGAACGCCCTCTTCGTCGGTCGTCGAGGACTGAAAGGAAACGTCGGCGTATTCGGACATTCCGGCGAGCTCGATGCAATTGCGAAGCTGCACCTCTCCCCAGCGCCCGCGCACGTGCGGACGCTTCAACGCGTCCTTCAGCGCCGTGGTCTCGCGCGCGAGCGTGAGGCTTCCGTCCGCCACGCGCTTGAGCTCGGTGTCGATCATCTGGAAGGCGCGGGCGCGATCTTTCTCGAGGGCGTTGATCTGCTCTTGATAGCGGCTGAGCGCATCGGTAACGGGCTTGATGAGATCGTCCATTTTCTTGTGGCGCTGATCCGAATCGAGCTTATGAGTTTCGTTCGCCTGCTTAAACGTCGATTGCGCAAGATTCAGGAATTGGCTCATCGAGGTCTCGAGCGCGGTCGCCGCTAGGCCCTTGAACGCTTCGCCGAGCTCTTTCTCTCCGCGGGCTTGAGCGTTCAGGCTTTCCTCGAGCAGACGCGCTTTCTCCTTCAGCGTGGCCGCCTCGGTCTGGGCCGCCTGCAGCTGGTTTCGCGTGTTTTCGTAACGGCGCCAAAGCGCCACGATCGCGCTGAGAGCGGCGCCTAAGAAAACGAGAAGGCCGATAAGAATAGTGGTCATGGGCATCCGCCTAACCTAGGAGGTCCTGGAAAAAATTGCAATGCCCCGGTGACGATTCCGCGCCTCCGCCCGCGTGATTCCGCATTTAATCCGCACTCTTGCGTGGCCCGAATCTTGGATTAACGCCTGAGTAGCTGAAGTTCACGGAAGAAGGTGTCAGCGTGCTTAAGTCTCTATCGATCGCAATAAGTCTGATTTTTTCACTCAGCGCCCTCGCGCAGGAGCCCCTGCCCGCGATCCTGAACTTTCAAGCTTGGAAAGAGCAGCAAGTCCTCGAAGCCCAGAATCAAACGTTACGTGTTTCCGCCCGTATTTCGCAGCTAAAGTCGGCCAAGGGCGGATCCTCGAGCGCGAAGGAAGTGAATCTCCCGAACGCGAAAGTGAAAAAGACCGAAAGCGACAGCGTCTCTGCGGCCGAGCGCGACCTGCGCCGCTCGCAAGAGTCGCTTCAGATCGCGGGCGGCTTGACCCTCGAAGATTATGTGACGGTGTACCTGCCGACCCTTCAGGGGCAGCCCGAAGCCCTACAGGCACTGGCCCAGAAGCTCTCAAAGGACGAGCTCGCGGAGATCTTCAAGGTCCTCGTGGGTAAAGGACAAGGCGCCGCTGACGCCAAGCGCAATGGCGCTCTGGCGGGAGACCCGCTGGGCATCCCCGTCCGCGCAAAGGCTCAATAACTCTTATTTTCAACTAAATTTACGTGCCTACCTTGACAGGAATTTGCCGCCCTCCATATTGGCGTCTGCAATTCCATCTATCCATTGTCAGGAGGTTCTCTAATGGCAAAAGCAGAGATTGGCGTTCGTCCTCTGCATGACCGTGTACTGGTTCGTCGTATGCCCGAAGAAATGAAGACGGCCGGCGGTATCATCATTCCCGAAACAGCTAAAGAAAAGCCCCAGCGCGGGGAAATCGTAGCCACCGGTAAAGGCCGCGTGACTGAAGACGGCAAGGTTACTCCCTTGGACGTTAAAGTCGGCGACAGGATTCTCTTCGGAAAATATTCCGGCACTGAGCTTAAGCTCAACGGCGAAGAGTATCTGATGATGCGCGAAGAAGACATTCTCGGAATCATGAACTAGGAATACAGAGATCCCGACGGGATCTCTCAATATTTGGAGAAATAAACATGTCGAAAGAATTACGTTTTAGTGAAGACGCTCGCAACGCGATCCTTCGCGGTGTGAACACCCTGGCGAATGCCGTAAAAGTCACCCTCGGCCCGAAAGGCCGCAACGTCGTTATCGAAAAGTCGTTCGGCGCTCCGCTGATCACTAAAGACGGCGTGACCGTCGCAAAAGAAATCGAGCTTGAGAACAAGTTCGAAAACATGGGCGCGCAAATGGTTAAGGAAGTCGCTTCCAAAACCAACGACGACGCCGGTGACGGTACGACGACCGCAACCGTATTGGCACAAGCTATCTTCCGCGAAGGCGCGAAGATCGTGGCTGCCGGCCACAACCCCACCGAAGTTAAGCGCGGAATGGACAAAGCGGTTCAGACGATCGTCGGCGCTTTGAAGGACATCGCGAAGCCGGTTAAGGGCGATAAAGAAATCGCTCAAGTCGGAACGATCTCGGCGAACAACGATAAAGAAATCGGCGAAATGCTCTCGCAGGCTATGGCGAAAGTCGGCCGTGAAGGCGTGATCACCGTTGAAGAGAGCAAAACGGCTCAGACCGAGCTCGAAGTCGTTGAAGGTATGCAGTTCGACCGCGGTTACCTCTCTCCCTACTTCGTAACCAATGCCGAGCGCATGGAAGCCGTTCTCGAGAACGCTTTCGTATTGATCTACGACAAAAAGATCTCGTCGATGAAAGACATGATCTCGATCTTGGAAGGCGTCGCGAAGTCGGGCCGTCCTTTGTTGATCATCGCTGAGGACGTTGAAGGCGAAGCGCTCGCGACTCTCGTCGTGAACAAGCTCCGCGGCACGCTCCACGTCGTCGCCGTTAAAGCTCCGGGCTTCGGCGATCGCCGTAAAGCGATGCTCGAAGATCTCGCCGTACTCACGGGCGGTAACCTGATTTCGGAAGAAGTCGGCCAGAAGCTCGAGCAAGCGACGATCAAAGATCTCGGTACCGCGAAACGCATCGTTGTCGACAAAGACAACACGACCGTCATCGACGGCGCGGGCGAGAAGAAAGCCATCCAAGCACGCGTTGGCCAAATCAAAGCTCAGATCGAAGAAACCACTTCGGACTACGACAAAGAGAAGCTCAAAGAGCGTCTTGCTAAGCTCGCAGGCGGCGTAGCGGTTATCCACGTCGGCGCTCCTTCGGAAGTCGAAATGAAGGAAAAGAAAGCCCGCGTGGAAGACGCGCTGAACGCGACTCGCGCGGCGGTTGAAGAAGGCATCGTTGCCGGTGGCGGTACCGCCATCCTCCGCGCTTCGCGCGCCCTCGAGACTTTGAAAGTCTCGAGCGACGAGCAGCGTGCCGGCGTGAGCATTATCCGTCGCGCGTGCGAAGAGCCCATCCGTCAGATCGCGTTCAACGCCGGTCTTGATGGCGCCATCGTTCTGGATCGCGTACTGAGCGAGAAGAACGCGGGCTGGGGCTTCAACGCTCTGACCGAAGAGTACACGGACCTCCTGAAAGACGGAGTCATCGATCCCGTGAAGGTTGTTCGTTGCGCTCTCGAGAACGCCTCGTCGGTCGCTTCGTTGATGCTGACCACGGAAACCATGATTGCCGAAGCGCCTAAGAAAGAAGAAAAAGGCGGCGGCATGCCCGGCGGCCATGAAGGAATGGGCGGCATGGGCGGCATGGGAATGATGTAGGCCAAGGTGCCAGGACCATTTTCCGGGTCACGGCGCACAATAAGAACCCGAGCTCAAAAGGCTCGGGTTTTTTATTTTTAAGAGAACGACGTGAGATCCTATCCGCGTAGCGCGGATAACTTTGGCAGCGATCCGCGGCGCCGCGGATAAAGATCCCGTGAATCACGTCTCGACGATTACTTCACATTCACGCTCGCGATGCTGCGAGTAGCAAGCGCGCTCTTCGTGGCGGTCTTCTCGAGCGAAGCGTAGAACTTCGTGTAGTTTCCCAGAACCTTCGCGGAGTAGATGTTCGGCTCGACGTTCTTCATCACTAAGCGACGAACGTTGGTCACGCCCATGTTGTAGGCCGAGACGTAGCGTGTGCCGTGATGATCGAAACGCTTACGGAGTTGCGCAAAGTACGTGGCGCCCAGACGTATATTGACGTTCGGATCCTTGAGGTCGATTTTGTCGAGCGCGATGCCGGCGTGGGGCGCGATCCAGCGGGCGGTTTCGGGCATCAGCTGCATGAGGCCGATTTCGCCGTGGCGGCCCTTGGCTTCGATGTTGAAGCTGCTCTCGGTGCTGATGACGGCCATCAAGAAGAGCGGGTCCATATCGTGGTGGTTAGCTTCTACGATCAAAGTGCGGGCGATCTCGTAAGCGCGATGCTTGAACTTCTTGGGCAGCGAATCCTTCACCTTTTTAAAGATAAAAGGCCGAAGATCGGTTTTAGATTCCGAAGCGAGTACGCGAGCGCCGTCTTTCGCTTTAAGAAGCTCAAGGGCGTGTCCAACCTGACCGTGCTCTTCAACCATGGGCAAGTCCTTGATGTCCTCGGAAACCTTATGCGCTTCCTTGGTCTTCCTGCCGGCCGCCATAACCACCGTGAGAATCATTAGGGCGATTATATGATATCTGTAACGAATAACCTTGCTCATACCCCCTAGTAGAGCAACCCCCCGACCAATCTCTAAGATTACGGAAGGATTAGGTTATTAATATGAGGCACCCCCCTATTGGAGCTGGAGTGTCGATGCCCAGAACATGCGTCAACGTCCGATTTGACGTATCAACAGTCGATTCGTCTCAAACTGAAACAGTTTACCACTGATAGTAGAGGCCGCCGGAGAGCGTGGTGAAGCGGTGACTTGAGCTCGACGCGGACTCGGCGCGCGTGCCCGCGCCCGAGAAGTTCGCCGAGTACATCTCGAAATCGAGATTGGCTTGAATCTTCAAGCGCTCGCCCATCTTCTTGAATCCGAGAACCCCGAATTGTACGACCTGCGCCTCGCTCGAATCCCCCGAAGTCACCGGAGATTCTTTTACCGTCGGCTTCCACACCATCGCGAACTCCCCGCCGATTCCGTACTCTCCGCGATCGCCCATCGGGGAAGCCCCGTTCACGCCGAACTTGAAGCCGCTGAATTGTTGAGTGGTGTACGCCTCGGGCGACGCATTGTCGGTGAAGAGTTTGTACGTCATGTAACCGAAGAACGGCTCGGCGTAGGGGGACCATCCGTAGGGGCCGAAGCGCAGCCGATAGCCGCCGACGGCTTCGTAATACGTGAGAGATTGGTTCAGGTCCCCGGGAGTCGAGCCGCTGCGCGGGTTCTCGACGGGAACGATGCCCTGCTTGAATCGCGCGCGGAAGGTCCACTCGGGCGTGATCCACAGTTCACCCTCGAGCAATACGCTCGGTGCGAGGAACGTGCTCGACTCAAGCGCGCCGACTCCCGATACTTGCGTGCTGCCAGAGAATTGGCTCATCCCGAAGCGCGCGCCGACTTGTCCGAACGAAGCCGGGCGCTGCGGCTGCCACTCGCGCGGATCTTTTCCGAACGCGATCGCGCCGTCTTCGCGATTCGAGAGCGCGTCTTCCGGCGGAGGCGTGAGCGAAAGCGATTCGCCGCCCGAGTACGTGACGAAATCGATCGATCCGATCTTGGCGTTCTTTTGAATCGCGCCGCGCTCTTTCTCGCTCACGACGACGCCGAAGCTCAGCGTTTCGTCGACCTTCAGGATTTTGACCTTACCGAAAATTTCCTTTTCCGTTTTGATAAGGAAATGGAATTTCGGATGGCGGTGCGCCTGCACGATTTGAATCACGCTCAGCATCTGGTTTTTTTGCAAGCCGTCTTTCTGACCGAGGTTCACCGTCACGCGGTTCGCCTCGCGGCTTAAGATACGACCGGCGTACGGCAGACGAGCGACGATCTCGGCAAGCAGCCGCTGCGTCTGCTCTTTTAAGTCCTCGATATTGAATTGTTTGTAGTCCTTCAGTACGGCTTGCGCGAGGAGCTTTCCGTCCTTCGTGAGGAAGAGGCTCATGTGAATCGTGACGCCGTTCGGACCTTTCGAGATCCTCGAAACGAAGAACGCGTCGGCGCCCATGTTCTGGCTGAGCTGCTTCACTTTATCGGGTGACGCTTCGAGCTCTTCGGGAGAAAGGATCGGGCCCGAGGGAGACGCGGGCACGTAATCCCAGCGGTGCATCTTATCGATGGTTGAAATGAAATGCGCCTCGAGCGGACGAGAGTAAATTCCCTGCAAGTTGTCGGTGAACGGCATCACGGAGACGCGCTCGACGGTGAGAAGGTCGTCGACATCGCTGCGAAACGCGCGCGTGGGCGTCTCCTGGGCCAAGGTCCTGTATCCCGCTGAGACCATGACGAGGAGCAAAAGCGGCCAAGCTGTAAATCGTCGAAGGAGTAGACAAGCCAAAGGAAAATCTCCCTTTTTCAATCTTCGTGCGGCTCCGCATTCCGGTCAATTGGCGTTAAGTCCGGCCAGCCAAAAGCCGAAGAACTCTATAGTCATGAGTCGAGTTTTCTTAGCCCTTAGTCCATTGATGATGCTGCTTGCGAGCGCTTCCGCGTACGCTCAGCTCGACTCGTCGTCCGCGGTCTTGCTCCGTTCGGGCAGCAAAAGTTCGAGTCCAAGCAAGCAATCCCTGGATTCCTCGCGCTACAAGATTCGCGCGCCCGAGTCGCGCAAAGACGATGACGATCTCGATGAGCGCCCGGGAACCGTGATTCCCACTCCCGTGCCGTCAAAGTCGGTCACCGTGAAGTCGAGTGCGACCGCAACGACGAAAGATTCCAAATCTCAAACGACCACGACCTTGCAAGTGACGAACGAGCCGCCGCCCGCGAAAGAAGCCGTGCCCGCTCCCGTTCCGACGGCGGAGCCGACGACCGTCGCTCCCGCTCCCGTGCCGACACCGACGACCGAAGCGCCCGCAGAGGAAAAGCGCCCGCCCGTGACCGAGCAAGTGCGCGCGCTCATCTTAGGCGGCTCTCAGGAAGAGATTGAAGAAGCGCGAAATCAAATTCACCCTCAAGACCCGCGCGCGAATGTCGTCGAGATCAGTTTCGCGCCCGCCTACTTTTATAATGACTCCGACAGCGGTTATTCGTTTCGCGACTACGCCTCGCACGGCCCCGGCTTGGGACTCGGCGCGAATCTTTGGTTTACGCCGTTCTTTGGCTTGCAGTCGAGATTCTTCACCAGCGCTTCGGCGAGCGTACGCAGTGGCGGAACCAACATGGTTCCGATGGATGTACAGACATTCGAAGCCGGCTTCCGGTTCCGTAAGCATTTCGGCTTCTCTCGCAAGGCCGCGCGTATGGAGTGGGGCATCGACTATCACGACTCGGTCAATAAGATTAACAGCGAAGCCACGACCGTCATAGGACGCAAGAGCTCGGGCCTTTCTCTCTCGCTCGGCGCCGTTGTTCCCACGAGCGTGACCTACGCGCACACGTTCCAGGTCGATATGCGCCCGCGCCTGACTCACTCGGAATCCAACACGGGCGTCGACGTGAAGTCGGGAAGCAACTCCGAGACGAACGCGATCAGCCTCTCCGTCGGAGGCGAATGGACCCTGGATCGCCGCAACCAAGTGTTCTGGAAAACCCAGTATAGCGTCGAGAGAAACTTATTTAAGGGCGAAGCTTCGATCATGGATCCGCACAACGACACGACTCCCGACGGAGTCAGCGTGACCAACAGCCTTTTGCTTTTCTATTTCGGATTTAAGTGGGGATCTTGAGGCGAGTACTTCGAGTTCATGTAAAACATGAGTCTCTGCGCCCGGCGATTTCTACGATATCTTCTGAAGCCAAAATAAGCCGCGAGCACGACCAACACGACCGCGCCGAGCGAGAGCTGAACCCGTTCCGCGATGGCGAGCGCGTGATCCAGGTTCTCACCGACCCAGAAGCCGACCCACACCCAAAAGGGAACGCTGATCAAAGCCGCGAACCCATCGAGTCCGTAAAACACGATCGGGCGAACGCCCATGATCCCCGAGAGCAAGAACACCGGCGAGCGAAGGCCCGGCATAAAGCGCGCCATGAAACAAATGAAGTGCGAGTTACGTCGAATTTTTCGCTCGGCCATCGCGATGCGCTTGGGAGTCATGATCGTGCGAATTCCGGGGAGTGAAAACGCGCGACGTCCATAGACACGCCCGACGGTATACAAAAATGCGTCGCCGGCCATGACGCCGACGAAACCGGCGATCATCGCTCCGGGAAGCGAGATCGATCCGAGGGCGGCCAAGACTCCCGCCGCGATCAAGGTGATGTCTTCGGGGAGCGGAACTCCTAGACCACAGATCAGGAGCAGCCCGACGATAGCAGAGTACGCGGTGAATCCGTCGAGTGCCGCTATCGATGTGATCAATGTTTCTTTGAAAGAAGACATACCAGACCGCTCAGAAACCCTTTGGGGAGTGAAGTTCCTGACACTATAATACGAGATATGGGAATAAAACTAGTTATTGTGGATGACGCCCCGTTCATCCGTGAGGTTCTCCGTCACATTTTCGCGAGTAGCGAAATTGAAATCGTGGGAGAAGCGCAAGACGGAGAAGAGGCGATCGAGGTGGTAAAGCGCGAGCATCCGCACGTGGTCCTTATGGACATCGTCATGCCGAGAAAGAGCGGAATTGAGGCCACTCAAGAAATTCTAAAAGCTCTTCCCGATGTGAGAGTGGTGGCATGTTCCACCGTCGATCAGAACAGCATGGTAATGCGTGCATTGGATGCCGGATGCTGCAACTACATCACGAAGCCCTTCACCGCAGAGCAAGTCCTCAAAGCCGTGCGGAGCGCGGCCAACAGCAAAGCCAAGGAGGCTGGAGCATGATGGATTTTCTATTCTTCGTAAAAACTTTTGTCCTGACCGTGGCCGTCGTGGTCGTCATGCAAATTCAGGTCGGCGAAAAGTCTCTCGAAACTCACGCAATGAGCTGGGTGCAGAGCTCGACGGTCGCGCAGCCGCTTAACAACGTCGCCAAGGGCGCCGCCAAGCTTGCGCGGGACGTGACCCAAACGATTTCGAGCAAGGTTAAGAAGAACACCAAAAAAGAAAAGCGGCTCGAGACGGCCGCTTCTTCAAATTAGAAAATTTTAATTTCGGGCTAAACTAGTTTACGCCCTTCGCCGGCGCCGTGGATGCCGGCGTCGTCGACTTGCCACCATCAAAAACTCGAAGGAAGTTCGCCGCGGCAACCTGCGGGAGCTGTTGGTTGTGACCGGTTTTATTCTGCAGCTTCGCGCAATCCGTTTTCGCAACGGCGTTTGCGTTTCTCAACCCTGCTGCGAGCATGATGAGTAATACGAATTGGATGGTCTTCATAGGGTACTCCTCTTTTTTGAGCCCTGGTTTACAACTAGAGTGTAAAGCCAAAGCCGTGCCGGCGTGTGTTCGAATATAGCGGATCCCGGGATGAGACAGCGTACAAGAAATTAACACCTGTCGGCCCTCTAGAGTGTCTCACTTTGAGACGCTCCGGGATTATTGAGTGCTCGTCGAGGGTTGGATGTCCGGAAGCGCTTTTTCTGGGTTAAGAATGTTGTCGACGATCGCGGGCACGTTCTGAACGTTATGGAAGGCTGGCGTATCGAAGTGCTTCTGCGGGCAATCGCCCTTCACGCATTCATTGACGTTTATGGAGCCGGCCTCGGTCGCGCCATCCGCCGAGCTCTGCGCGCTCGCCGTTGAGGCGGTGATGAGGGTTAAAATCAAGAATAGCGCTTTCATAGTCCTCTCCTACGTCCTTATAGCGGAGTTTCGCTCGTGGCCGGGGCGATAATATCGAGCAGGTTATTGAAGATACTCGCCACCTGCACCGCTACGTTCGGGCCTTCTTTGCTCTCGACCTTCGCGATCTCACCGTCGGGCTTGTAGGTAACTTGTATTGTACCCAATCCCGGGCGGGTTACAAAGTGCGGTTTTCCGAAGCGTGCTTCATATTTGATTTTCACGAGTTTTTTCGCCTGGTCCTCGATTTGCGAGATCCGTCCCTGGGCATCGTACTGAAGTTTTACACTTTGACCTTCAGAGGTATCCGCGAGCGTCAGATTGCACTTCTGCTGCTCGTACGTGAAGCGCGTACGAATCGTCTTTACGACCTTTTCGCCTTTCGAGGCGGTCTTGCGCGCCTGCTTGGAATCGACGCCGGTGTCTTCGAGAAGCTGAAGGGTCAGCTGCGAGACCTTATTGCACGTGTTCTTATATTCGAACGCCAGAACGCGGCCCGGTTCTTTCTTCGTCTTCACGAAACCGTTCTCGTAGTACGTGTAATCCGTCTTCACGTTGTTGCGAAGAATCGAAATCGGTTTGCCGAAGACGTCGTGGTAAACGATATCCGTGACGTCGTTATTCACTTCCGTGCGAACGCGATAGAGGTAAACGCCCGTCCCGTCGGGGCGCATGCGATGGAAGAACTCATATTTACTCTGGTTGGTTATCTTGTCGCCGCATTTCTTCGTAACAAGCGACCAGAAATGGTTCTTCGGATCGTCTTTGCTTGTTTGGTAATCGTACGTTTCCATACAACCCTTTTGGTTGCGGAATGAAGTCACCCAATCCTTATCCTTATTGTACGTCAGCGCCTTATGGGTGCCGTCGCCCATGTCGATCTTCAGCAGGTTATGGACGTCGTCGTAAGTGTACTTATGCTTCTTGCCTTTCGAGTCGATGACTTCGACGAGGTCTTCGCCTTTGACCGTATACTTCGAGCTCAGCCCGTTCGGACCGATAATCTCGGAAACTTTCTTAGAAGCTGAGCTGTACTTGAACGTCAACTTGCGGCCGAGGTTATCGGCGACGCTTTGAAGAACGTCGCGCTCCCACGCGAGCTTCAGATAGTTCTGGTTCTTATCATACATTTGAATCATGCGTCCGTTCGACGCATCGAAGATCTGGTACGTGCCGTCGGTCAGGACGCGCTTATACTTCCCCGAGACGAGCGTGATGTTTTCCGCTTCTTTCCCGTTTGCGAGATAGACGACTCCGTCTTCGACCTTACCCTTGATATTCATGCGGCGGCTGAACTCTTCGCGCATGAAATCGTTGTTTTTCAATTCCTTCTCGAGGCTCGCGACGTAATCGCCTTTCAGATCGGGACGACGGCGCTTCACTTCCGCCACGATCATCTTGATCGTCGAGTCCACTTTGCCGGGATTGAAGTTCTTCGGAGTGTAGATGATCTCCATGCCGCCGCCGCACTCGGTGAGCTTCAAGTTGCTCTCGGGCGTGACTTCGATTTTCGTTTCGTAATCCGAGCACCAGCCGAACCCAAAAAGTCCGTTAAAAAGCGAGCGGCTGTTGTACGCGCGGTTGATGCGCAGGTCGTAACCCACGCCCGGAACGATTAAGTCCGTCCAACTCTCGGAATAGTTCGCGCTCTTCATGTCGACGATCGCCATTGCGGAAATCGGCAAAAACAAAGCGATTGCGGAAAGGATAACTCTCATGAATGCCCTCGGGGTCTGAGATGATCTATACCTTGATGGTAACAATTTTTTTCATAACTATTAAGCCAATCCCTTGCAGGGTCAGCATTAGGGCCAGTGCCACCCAACCCAAGGGCTTGGTAAATAGCGGCATCACGTAGGGCGGATCCAATACAAGGAAGACCCCGAGCAGAAGCAGCGGGACCAAGGTAATAATGACGGCCTGCATGTTTCCCTGCGCGGTGAGCGCTTCGATCTTTTTCTCGACTTTCTGGCGTTCTCGCACCGTGGTGGTGATCGTTTGAAAGGTTTCGGCGAGGTTACCGCCGGTCTCTTTCAAAATCACGACGGCCGTCACGAACATCTGCACGTCTTGGCGGGGAATGCGCTCGCCGAACTCGTTGAGAGCGTCCTCGACGGACATCCCGAGGCGAACTTTGTTCAGCACGAGGCTGAACTCTTGCGGCAGAGGACCGTTCATGTTCTCCACCACGCGCTCCATGGATTGCGTCAAGCTCTGGCCGGCTTTAATCCCGTTCGACATGATCGTCATGCCGTCGACCATTTGGTTCGTCAGGCGCGAGCAGCGCTTTTCCCAGAGGTGATTCATGATAAAACGAGGCGCCGTCCATCCGAGCACGCAAAGGACCCCTCCGAAGAGGAGCCCGATGATCACGTTCGGCCAAACGAGCAGGAATACGAGCAGCGCGGGGCCGAAGCTCGCCGCGATCATCGCGTGGGTGACCTTTTTCTTGTCGGTGTCGATGACCATACGGTCCATCAGATCCAGAACTTCTTCACGGCTGCCGAGGCCTTTTTTCTGG
>CAYPFC010000006.1:0-6806 GCA_964409815.1 uncultured Pseudobdellovibrionaceae bacterium | reverse complement strand
ATGAACCGGTCGGCGCTGAAGTACGCGAAGATAAAGACCGCGATTCCGAACAAAGGAATGAAAATGCGATCGTCACCGAATATGAAACTCATGTGCCGCTTCCTCCGGTTCCGGTTTTCTTAGGCGGAACGCCCGGGGCCGGAGCGCTACCGCCGATGCGCGGAATGCTCGGCGGCTTTGGCCCCGTCGTCGAATGCTTCGGCTTGGCCGCGTTCTGCTCCATCGATACGAAGAGGTTACGCGGGACGCTGACGCCTTTTTGCTCGAACTCTTCAATGAAGGTCGGGATGAGGCCGAGCGCTTGGAATTGTCCGACGATCTTGCGATTTTTGTCGAAGCCTTCTTCCTTGTAGCGGAAGATCTCTTGCAAGGTGACCGTGTCCCCCTGCATTCCCACGACTTCGGTGATGCTCATGATCTTACGGGAGCCGTCGCTCAAGCGACAAATCTGAATGATCAAGTTCACCGCGCCCGCGATCTGCTCGCGAATCGCTTTCGCCGGAAGGTCCATGCCGGCCATCAAGCACAGGGTTTCCAAACGCGCGACCGCCTCACGGGGCGTGTTCGCGTGAACGGTCGTCATCGAACCGTCGTGACCGGTATTCATCGCGGCCAACATGTCGAGGGCGGCGCCGTCACGGCACTCCCCCACCACGATGCGGTCGGGACGCATACGCAGAGAATTTCGAATCAGATCGCGAATGGAAACCTCACCGGTTCCCTCGAGGTTCGCGGGTCGGGTTTCAAGGCGCACGACGTGTTCTTGTTTGAGCTGCAATTCCGCCGCGTCTTCTACGGTCACAATCCGCTCATTCGCGGGAATGAAGGACGACATCACGTTCAAGAGAGTCGTTTTACCGGAACCGGTGCCTCCCGAGATCACGATGTTCAAACCTTGCTCGACGCAGATTTTCAGGAAGTCCATCATCGCGCGGGTCATCGAGCCGAAGCGCTCGACGTAATCGCGGTCGGTCACGCGATCCTGCGGGAATTTACGAATCGTGACCGCGGGGCCGTCGATGCTCAAAGGCTCGATGATCGCGTTCACGCGAGAGCCGTCGGGCAAGCGCGCGTCCACGTATGGCGTCCGCTCATCGATACGACGGCCGAGGGGCGAAACGATTCGCTCGATCACGTTACGAAGTTGCAGGTTCGACGTAAATGTCACGTTCGACAGCGTGAGCTTGCCGCTTTTTTCCACGTAGATCATGTCGCAGCCGTTGACCATGATCTCGGTCACGGTCGGGTCCGCGAGCAACTCTTCAAGCGCGCCGAGGCCGAGGGCTTCGTCGAGAGTCTCTTTGATCACGCGCGCGCGATCGTCGCGGCTAAGCCCGGGCGACAAGCGGTCGACGAGCTCCGAGATCGTCTTTTGCGTGCGGTTTTTGAGCTCGCGCGCTTTATTCGGGTCGCCTTCGGAATTCATAATGTCTTTCTTCAAATCCATCTCTTTGATGAGGCCGCTATGGACCTGCATCTTCAAGAGCGTCAGCGGCGAAAGCTCGCGCTTGCGGGCGCCGCGCTTGGCGTTCTTCGGGTCCATCATGGACGGCAGTCCGGACGTGGACGCCGCTCCTCCACCGCCCGCGGCCGCGCCCTCTTTGGGGAGCGCCGAGATCTTCGGTTTCGAGAGCGCTTTTAATTTCTGAAGAACGCCGCCGGTGAGTTTACGAACGATTTCGTGGTACGCCGAAGCCATGGGCGTCGTCGGGGCGCCGAGCACGAATGGCACCGAGCGCTGCAATGCCGCGACCGAAGTGGCGTCATCCTGCGGAACGCCGCCGATGATCGGGCGGCGCAAGCTTTGGCTGATGGCGTTCTGATCGAGGCCGTTACGGCTCATCTTGTTCAATACGATCTGAATGAAATCGCCCGGCACCGAGGCCGAGAGCAACTCGTTCATCAAGCGGCGCGTTTGGTTGACGACTAGAACTTCGGGCGTCGTGACGACCATGATGGCCGTCGCATCCTCGATGATTCCCATTTGAACGGCGTCCGCCTCGCTTCCGAGGTCGACGATGATGTATTTGTAATGCTGGCTGAGAGCGTGAAGCTGTTTGCGCAGTAAATCGATCTGCACGTGGAAGATTTGGTCCGGGCCGCTGACGGCGCCGATGAAGTTCATTCCGCTTTGGTGCGTGGTTACGATTTGCGCGAGCGCTTGAGGAGTGATCGCTCCCGCGAATTGGGCGAGGTCCATCACCGTCTTTTGCGGGCGAATGCCCGTGATGAAGTTCTGGTCTCCGCAACTTTTCGGGTCGCAGTCGATGAGCAGGGTCTTGGCCTTCATCTCTTTCATGAACGCGTACGCGAGGTTCGCCGCGAAAACGGACTTACCCACGCCGCCTTTGCCGCCGATCACCGCGATAAGATTTGAACTTTCATGAATAGCCAAAGAAAACCCTCCAGGGTCTTATCGGAGAATTCTGGTCCCGAGAACAGACCATTCAAAGGTTCCCGGTTACTTTTTTGAGACGCGCCATGACCCGGAAAATGGTCCTGGCACCCTAGTTCTGGTCCAGCCTGAATTTGCGCTTGATCTTATCCGAGCCCGCGCTCGCGGAGCTCTTGATCAGAGGCGTGACGAACACGACGAATTGGCTCTGGTTGCGGCGGAAGTCCTTGGAAGCATAGAGCGAGATCAGCGGGTTCCGCGAAGCGCCCGAAGGCAGCTTGTTGAAGTTCGTGCCGCTATCGTTCGTGATCAATCCGCCCACGGCCGCGCTCTGGCCGCTGCGGACGTGAAGTACGGTTTGAATCTCACGCGAAGCCGTCAACGGACCTTGGTCCGAGTAGCTCAGCAAGCTCTTCACCGCGAAGTTCAGAGCGAGCTTCACCGAGTCCGAGCGCTGTCCCATGATTTGGGGCGTGATGTTCGTGCGAATTCCGGTTTCCTCGAAGTTCGTCGAGGGCTGACCCTGCCCGTTCACCACTTGGTAGGGAAGTCGGGTGATCGAGTTGATGACACCCTGGCGGCCGTCTTCCACGGTCACCGACGAGGATTGCAGAACGCGCGCGAAGCCGTGTTGCTTCGCCCAGTTCAATTTCGGAAGCAGGTTCGAGACCGTACCCGTGATGGTCGCGGTCAAGCCGCCGGGGCTACGACCGCCGGTCGAGAACTCAAGCGACGAGCCGTCGCCGATATCCGGCAACCACTGGAAGCGGAACGATTTCGAGTAATCCTTCTGCAGCTCGACGTAGTGAATGACCATTTGGACGATCTTCGACGGCTCGCCTTCGGGCGGCGGGCGAACGGCGATCAGGTTGATGACCACGTCCACCTTACGCTCAAGGACCTTTTTGTCCGCCACGGCCTCATCCACGACGACGTCGGGAACGTACATCTTGGCGACGATCTCGGCCTTGTCTTTTTCTTCACGCGAGTTCGCGAAGCCTTCCAGGATGAACTTGCCGTTGACCGCGTTCACGCGGATCTCGGGGTTCCCGATTTTCTTCTCGATAAACGCCGCGATCTTGTTCTGCGCGATCGGGCTCAGCGTGACGAGCGAAGTCGCCTGTGCGCCGTATTGCTTAACGACCGAGTGAATGCGCTTCATGTCCGCGGGCAGAAGAATTTGTCCGTCGATGATGACCTTGTTGTTCAAGATCTTCACCTGGATGCCCTCGATGCCCGTGAGCAATGCCTGCATCTCGCGCGCGACCTTTTGCAAATCGGTTTTACGAATGTCGATCGTGTACTCGGCGAGGATCTTGCCGCTCACCGGATGTTTGATCGTCAGAGTCCCGATCCCGGGTGTCTTCGGGTCGAAGCGGAGCTTACGCTCTTCAGGGTTCCACGATACTTTCGTGAGTTTCCGGAACGTACCCGCGATTTCAATGTTCTTCGGGAAAGACTCCGGGATAGGCTCGTCGTGGTAAATGCCGACCGAAAGGTTTAGATAACCTTTTTCCTTCTTCACGGTCTCGTCGCCGGCCATATCTTCCGGCTCCGGCGCGCCTTCCTGAACCTCTTGCGCGTGCAACGGGGAAACCGCGAGCACCGCCGCGACGAGGATCAGTTTTGCAAGTTTATAAAAGTCAGCCATTCCTCACCTATCCTATAAGTCCTTCCACGGACCTTTTTTCTTCGGCGCGGGTGCCGGTACCGGAACGGGAACCGGCGCTTGCGCGGGTGCCCGTTGCTGCATATTCAACATTTCCTGAGACACTTTTCCCAATAAGCTTTCGATTGTCGACTCGGGCATGCGCTTCTTGGTGTGATCCGTGGGATGGCGCAAGGTCATGAACAGAGAGCCCGGGGACGTCGACAAGATATAAATGAGATCCTGCGATTCCTCAGGCGAAGCTTCGACCGTGATCGTCGTGAACGACATGTCGTCGCGAATCGGAAATACGTCGAACGCGTCCTTGCCTTGGCGCTCGAGCATGCCTGGCAGCTGGTTCACCACTTTAATACCCGTAGAAAGCACGACCACGTCCTGAAGAAGAGTTTTCACTTCGCGGTGCTGGTTCACGCCTTTGCCTACATCGAGCGCGGCGAGAATATCGATGCGATCCCCGGGACGGAGCATCTTACCGACCGAAGTCATCTCGTTTACGGGAAGAGCGATCGCGCGCTTCGAGGGCGAAACCTGAAGCGCGAGACCCGTCATGACTCCCGGCTTGATGACCTTCGTCTGCAAAAGCTGCTCGCCCTTTTTGATTGGAGCCAAAGCGATGAGCCCGACGACGCTCTCGATATCGGTGAACGCGCTCGGCTCGATGAAATCCACCGGCTTCTCCACAATGTCGATCTGAGTTTCGTCGACGGTCTCCATCTCGTTAATGTTGGCGATGGCGACAACGACGCGCTGTTTTGCCCCGAATTTCTTTTGCAGTTCCGCGCTCTTCTCTTGCGTGTAGCTATAGAGCAGGAACACGGCGAAGAGGGCCGCGCCGACGCTAATCCATAATGTTCTGGTCTCGTTGTTGTTCATTCCTACTCCTAGTTCCCGCCACACTTAGCGTTGAGGCAGATTCCGTAGCCAACCATGATCCATGCCGGATTCACCGCGACCCTCTCGTTGCGGGGTTGGAGCTGGAAGATTTGCTGGTTGTGAGTTTGCGCGTTCGCCTCGACGGCGGCCGTCTCGCGGCCGAAAGCGATGGGTCGAGACGTCGATACGAAAAGGTTTCGCTCGTCGTTCTCGTTGTTCACGGCGTTGTAACGCCATCCCTTATTGTGATAAACAAGTGGTCCCGAAAGACCGGATCCGTCCTCGCGGAAGTAGTAAAGATTCGTGCGTTGACGAAAGGTTTCGTAGGCGTACGTGCGCGCGCCGATCGAGTGCAGCGTTGCCGTGTGCACGATTCCGTAGAAGCCGAGACCGAAGCTCACGAGAACCGCGAAGATCACGATGAGCGGAACGGTCTCGAGCATCGCGAGACCGCGCTCATTCTGCAAAATTTTAGTAGCGGAACGCGCGCGCATACTCAGCATCCATCATCTGTTTGCGGGTAGTATCCGCCGGCGGCGGGTGTACCCGTGCTGTAGCTCGCTCCTCCTGAGACTGATAAGCTTCGAATCATCGCCCAGCGGTTATTGACGAACGCCTGACATTCCTCTGTCGTGGGTTCGCGGCCGAGATATGATCCCATATAGGTTTTAAATTGTGCGCCCGTGCCGTCGCCGTCGGGCGCGGTCGAGCCGAAAAACGGAACGCTAAAATCCAAAACGGCGGCGGTGAAGTGAGTGCCGACGCCCCAGAATTTATTTACGCCGGCCATTCCTTCTTGAAATGCGGGAATGACCTGGGTGTTGTCGCCGACGAAAGGAACGGCGTCGATAAGAAACCAACCGTTCGTGTAGAGCGGCTTGAAAACCGGATTCGAAATCAACTCGGCGTATTTTTGGTTGGCGCGCAAAATTTGTGCGTCACGGGTCACGTGCGCGGCGAAGAAATTGCGAGCCGACGCGAACGTCACATATTGAGTGACCGACGCCATCGAAAGCGTAAACGTCAGAACGAACATCAGACCCGCGAATCCAAGAATGAGGACGAGCGAGAAGAGGAAGTCGACGGTAATCAAGCCGCGCTGGTTCTTAAGCGTCCGCATCTTCATTGCGCGGGCTCCCCCACGATCGCGATGTGGCGATTGTGCGCGTTCGGGTGAATGGCCGCGCCGACATTCGGCGGAGCCCAAACCCCGTTCTGCAGCATCCCCGCGAGGGCGACCCAGGGCCCGGAGATGAGCGTGCGAAAGACCTCTTTGTCCTTGAAGTACCTTGCGGTCAGCAAGGTGACTCCGAATAAGAGCACGAGGATCAAGATCGCTTCGGTAATCATTTGTCCGCTTTGCGAGCGCAGGCCGGGCGTTCTCATAGCGAGCCTCCGGCGCGCATCAGGGTGAGCTGGGTAAACCAACCGAGCAAAAGCGCGAACGTATACGGAATCTTATGAATCTCTTGGATCTGAATTTTCTGACGGCGGGCGATGTTGTACGTGTTGCGTACCAGCATCATGAGCTGACGTTGAAGAGCGGCGCGCGTAAGGCCGAAGAGAGCGCCCCAAATGAACGAAAAACCCAGAGTCCAAAACATGATCGTAGGATCCACCGCGAGCGCGAAGACGGCGAAGAGCTTCACGTCTCCGCCGCCAAGAATACGGCCCGCGAACAGCGGGATCGTGATGACTAAGGCGAGGAGCATCGCTCCCATACCGACCAGGGAGCCTTCGAAGCCGCGAAAAATCACGGTCGCGGCGGCGGTCGCGGCGAAAAGCGAAAGCACGAGCGCATTGTGAACCTTGCGTGAGCGCAGGTCGTCCACCAGGCCAGCGATCAAGATGACTGTGGCCACCGTGAAC
>CAYPFC010000005.1:16570-33139 GCA_964409815.1 uncultured Pseudobdellovibrionaceae bacterium | reverse complement strand
GAGAGCCTTCGCGGCTTTCGCGCCGGCGATCAATGCGCGAGCGACGGGCTGAGATTCTTGAGCGCGCGCTTTCTCGATGACGCTCTCAATTTCCCCTCTGCGAATGCCCTCTTCGAAGCTATCCGCGACATTCTTCTGATTGAGCTTGCGAACGATGAACAATGCGTAGGTGCGCTCTACAACGATGGCAACAGTCGCCAAACCGAGAGCCAAAATCGGCCACATCCAAATACCACCGTGTACGAATGCAGCGGCCATGCTTGCGAACATAAATATTCCCCCCCGAAAGGAACTAGATTGTGAACTTCATATAGGAGCTAACTTTGATGCGGGGATTTTGTAAAGATTATATTTTTTTATGGTGAAGCGCAGGGGATGTTATCCCTTGCGCTTGAAGAGTCCCGAGGCTGCATTTCTGACATCACCTGTGATCTTGAGTCCGCCACTGCCCGCGGCCGGGGCAGACGCGGATTTCACGGCTCCTCCCTCAACAGCTTCGAGCTTGCGGTCCTTCTTGCCGAGGAACGTGTTCGCGATGCCCTTGTCGACCTTGCCTTCTGAAACCAGTTTGTTCAGATGATGCTCAAAAGTCATGTTCCCCAAATCCATCTGCGTTTGCATGATCGAGGGGATTTGATGCGTTTTCGCTTCACGAATCAGGTTCGCTACGGCGTGCGAGTTGGTGAGCACCTCAAATGCGGCAATTCGCCCCGGGCGATCGGCGCGGGGAAAGAGCGATTGCGCGATGACGCCGCGTAAGCTTTCCGACAACATCACGCGCACCTGCGACTGCTGCGCCTGCGGGAAAACGTCGATGATACGGTCGATCGTCTTCGGAGCGTTGTTGGTGTGCAGGGTTCCGAACACCAAGTGGCCGGTTTCGGCGGCCGTCATGGCGAGAGAGATCGTCTCGAGGTCGCGCAATTCCCCCACCAGGATGATGTCCGGATCTTCGCGTAGGGTCGCCTTGAGGGCGTTCGCGAACGATTTCGTGTGCGAGTGCACTTCGCGCTGGTTGATCAGCGACATCTTGTTTTCGTGCACGAACTCGATCGGGTCCTCGATAGTGATGATGTGCTCTTTGCGGGTCGTGTTGATCTCGGCGATCAGCGACGCGAGCGTCGTCGACTTACCGGAGCCCGTGGGGCCGGTGACGAGCACGAGGCCGCGCGGGACTTCGATCATGTCGAGGATCATCTGGGGGAGCTGAAGCTCTTTCGCGGTCTTGATCACTTCGGGAATCACGCGGAACACGCCGCCCATTCCACGGCGCTGCATGAACACGTTCACGCGGAAGCGGCCGACGCTCTTAACCGAGTAGGAGGTGTCGAGTTCCCAATTCTCAATGAACTGGCGTTTTTGCTTTTCCGTCAGAATTTCGAAGATCAGCGCCTGAATCGCGTCGTTCTCGAGCGGCGGGTGGTTCAGGCCGACCATTTCACCGTGAATCCGGAAGAACGGTTGCGTCCCCGCGGACAAGTGCATGTCGGACGCGTTTTGTTGCACCATCAACTTGAAAAGCTTGTCTATTTCAGCCATGCGTTCTTTTCGGACATATATGGCCAGCGCTTTACAGATTGTCGCTCGACCTTAGTTTGGATAAGCTCGGTTCCGCCTAGGAGAATCCGTGCCCGCAGAGATTTTGATCAACGTCAGGCCCAGTGTCACCCGCGTCGCGTACGTCGACGACGGGGTCTTGAACGATCTGAAGATCGAGCGTCGAGGATCGCCGACGTTGGTCGGGTCGATCTATAAGGGCCGCGTGGTGCGCGTTCTTCCCGGAATGCAGGCCGCGTTCGTCGACATCGGGCTCGATCGAGCCGCGTTTTTGTACGTCGCCGACGTGCGCTCGGATCTCGATACCGAATCGCCGCTCTACCTCGACGGCGAAGAGCGTAGCGAGGAGGACTCGATCGAGAAGGACGTCGAAGAGGCTCCGCGCGCGGTGATTCAGGATTTGCTTCACGAAGGCCAGATCATCATGGTGCAAGTCGCGAAGGATCCGCTTGGCACGAAGGGCGCGCGGATCACGACTCACATCTCGCTCGCCGGCCGTCACGTCGTGTTCATGCCGACGCTCGAGCACCTCGGGATTTCCCGCCGGATCGAAGATGCGAACGAGCGCGAGCGCCTGAAAAAGTTGGTGGAGAGCTTAAAGCCGAAGGGCGGAGTCATCATTCGCACGGCGTGCGAGGGCGCGTCGAGCGAGGCGCTCGGAAACGACTTGGATTACCTGAATCGCCTGTGGACGGAAGTGGAGAAAGCTTACGACAAGCGCAAGACGCCGGGGCTCATCCATGCCGAAATCGACGTCGAGCTGCGCGCGCTTCGCGACCTTCTGAACGAAAAAGTCACGCGCGTGATCGTCGACGACACGAAAGTGCACAAGAAGGTTCTGACGTTCATCAACCAGTTCATGCCCAAGCACGGGAAGTCGGTCTCGCTTCATCCCGGTCCCGCGCCGCTGTTCGACCTTTACGATTTGGATCTGGAGATTTCGCGCTCTCTCGATCGCAAGATTTGGCTGAAGTCGGGCGGTTACATCGTCGTCGACGAGGCCGAGGCGCTCGTCGTGATCGACGTGAACACCGGGCGTTTCGTGGGCAAAAAGGACCTTGAGGACACGATCCTCAAAACCAATCTGGAAGCGGTCAAGGAGATCGCCCACCAGCTCCGGATCCGCAACTGCGGCGGGATTATCATTATTGACCTGATCGACATGGAAAACCCCGTGCATCGGGAACGGGTTCTCAACCAGCTTAAACTCGAGCTGATGAACGACTTGGCGAAGACCACCGTGGTTTCGATGTCCGAGCTCGGGCTCGTCGAGATGACCCGAAAGCGCATCCGTCCGTCGCTCGTTTCGTCGCTCTGCGAGCCCTGCACGTACTGCGAGGGCAAGGGCTACATCAAGCGTAAGTCCACGGTGGCACAGGAGATTTTTCTGGCGCTGGAGCGCGAGGTCCTGCGCCGGAAAGAGGCCACCAGCGCGGTTGTCCATTGCCATAGCGGCGTGGCCGATTGGATTTACGAGGAAGAGCAGGAGGCTTTGGAGGCCGTCGAGGCCAAAATCCAACGCCCGGTGGTGTTCAAAGTTGAGCCCGGCTATCACATCGAACAATTTGAAATATATTCGCTTTTCACGAATCCCTCGCCTTGACAGGCGGAGCGGCGCCGTGGCAATCAGTTTGATCCTAGTTAAAGGCTCTCGGAGGATCCATGTACGCCATTATTAAGTCCGGCGGTAAACAGTATACCGTTAAACCGGGCGACGTTTTACGTGTTGAAAAATTGGATGCGGAGTTGGGCGCTGAGCTCAACCTCAAAGAAGTCGTTCTGGTCGGCGGCGAAAAAACATTCGTCGGCGGAGACACGGCGAAAGCGGTCGTGACCGTCGTCGTAACGAACCAGCAGCGTGGACCGAAGCTGATCATCTTCAAGAAGAAGCGTCGTCAAGGCTATCGCCGCACGGGCGGTCATCGTCAGCCGTACACGGAGCTCTTCGTGAAGTCGATTACGAACCCGGAAGGCACGACGGCGAAAGCCGACGGCAAACCGGCCGTGTTCAATCCCGAGAAGAAACTCGCTCGCCAGGCGAAGAGCGAAGAAGTTCGTCTCGCGTGGAAAGAGAAAAACCGCGCCGCTCAGGCTGCGGGCGAAGCGCCGGCTAAGCCTGCGGCGAAGAAAGCAAAGACTCGCAAAGCGGCTCCGAAAAGACCGGAAGGCGCGAAGAAGCGTGCGTCGGGCAAATCGCCCTCGAAGAAAAAGACCGCGAAGAAAGCGGCTAAGAAGGGTTAGTTAAGAAGTTAGGATCCGCTACGGCGGACCGCATTGACATTGCGCGATCCTCTCGAGTGGATCGCTTGAACATTGCGCGACCCACTCGAGTGGATCGCTTGAATTGAAAATTAGAGTGATTCGCAAGGGCGGGTCACTGCTTAACGGAGTAAGTGATATGGCATCAAAAAAGGCAGCCGGTAGTACAAAGAACGGACGGGATTCACAGAGTAAACGCTTGGGCGTTAAGCGCTTCGGCGGTGAGACGGTTCAGGCCGGCACGATCATCGTTCGTCAACGCGGAACGAAGTTCTACCCGGGGCGTAACGTTCGCCTCGGACGCGACTTTACCATCTACGCAACCGTCGATGGCCAAGTGAAGTTCGAGCGCATGAATAAGCTGAAGTTCAAGATCAGCGTGTATCCGAAAGCTGAAGGCAAAGCGAAAGCGGCCTAAGGTTTTCCCGCGATATATGTTGGGAATCCCGCTCGAGCGGGTTTCCCTAAATCGCCGTTTGATTTTGAAAGCCCAGCCGAAGAGGTTGGGCTTTTGTTTTAGGTACCCGGTTCTTTTTGCAGAAGCGTCGCGCTCGAACGTGGTTGCAGAGATGCCCAGCGAGATAATGCGACGTTTCGATCCCGGGATCGAAACACTGTGTCGCGAAAGAATTGTGCCAAATGAAGTTTATTGATGAAGTCCGAATCACAGTGATTAGCGGGAAGGGCGGGCCCGGAGCGGTGAGTTTTCGCCGCGAGGCCATGGTGCCGCGCGGGGGTCCCGACGGCGGCGACGGCGGCAAAGGGGGAGACGTCATCCTACGCGTGGATCCTCGTCTGCACTCGCTTCTCGATTTGCGCTTCCAGAAAACCTACAAAGCCGAAGACGGTGCGCCCGGAGAAAAGCAGAATAAGTCCGGACCGAACGGGAAAGATCTCGTCCTCACGGTTCCTCCGGGAACCGTCGTGAAGGACGATGACGGCCGCGTGCTCCACGATCTCGCCGAAGGCCAGGAGGTCGTCCTTCTTGCCGGCGGTTTGGGCGGCAAGGGCAACACCTTTTACAAGTCCTCGGTGAATCAAGCGCCGACCGTCGCGCAAAAAGGCTTGCCCGCGCAGCAAATGGACATTCACCTCGAGTTGAAACTTCTCGCCGACGTCGGAATCGTGGGCCTTCCCAACGCCGGCAAGTCGACGCTGATTTCCCGCATCTCGTCCGCGAAACCGAAGATCGCGGATTATCCGTTCACAACCTTGGTTCCGAACCTGGGCGTCGTGCGCTTCGCGGAAGATCTCTCGTTCGTCGTCGCGGACATCCCCGGTTTGATTGAGGGCGCTCACGAAGGCGCCGGGCTCGGCACGCAGTTCTTGCGGCACATCGAGCGTTGTCGACTTTTTGTTCACGTCATCGATATCTCTGAAATGTCGGGGAAAGACCCCTGGGCCGCGTACCAGGAGATCCGCACGGAGCTTGAGATGTACGACAAGATGAAGGCGGACGAAGAAGGCTTCGACCCTCTGGCGCCGCGCTCGGAAATCGTCGCGTTGAATAAGATCGACTCCGTGAGCGAGGACCGCTTGCGCGGCGTAATGGATACCTTTAGAAAGAAGGGGCTTGAGGTCACCACGATCTCGGCGGCCACGGGTAAGAATATCAAAGAGCTCGTGGAGAAACTCGGAAAGAGAGTCTTTAGTGGCGAAGCCTAAGATTGGCGTATTCGGCGGAAACTTCGATCCTTTTCACTACGGACATTTGAATAGCATGCTCGGCGTGGCCGATGCGTTCGACCTCGATGAAGTGCGCGTGATTCCGGCGGCGCAAAGCCCCCTTCGCGTGCAAACGCAAGGCTCGGGACAAGAGCATCGCCTCGAGATGATCAAGCGCGGGATCGCCGCGAACTCCGACCTTCTGAAGCTCGACACGCGCGAGCTCGATCGCGGCGGCGTGAGCTACACGATCGACACGCTGACGTCGATTCTCAAAGACACCGATGCGGACTTGTCATTGATCATCGGAATGGATCAATTCATCAAGTTCGACCAGTGGAAGAGCTTCGATAAGATCTTGGGACTCGCCGACCTGATCGTGACGTCGCGCCCGGGGATGGATCTGCCGTACTCGTTGGACGATTGGCCCTTGGCGGTTCGAAGCTTAGTCGGCGACGCCGACAGCAAGCAGGCCGTTTTGAAAACGGGCCGTACGATCTCCTTCCATCAACTCGAGGACGTCGAGGTTTCGGGAACCGAAATTCGCAAGAAGATCCGCTTGGGCCAGAGCGTGCAGTCCTTGGTGCCCCCGGCGGTCGAGGAATATATTCGCGAGCATAAACTTTACGAGGGCAGCCAGCGCAATATCGGCGATTTCGAAAAGTTCGCGGAATACTGCTCGAAGTTCCTGACCGAAAAGGGCGGCGTGAACGTGATGACGTACGACCTGCGCGATCGCTCGGCGCCGTCGGAGTTCACCGTAATTTGCTCGGGCACGTCGACTCGTCACGCGACCGCGCTGGCCGAGCATCTGATGCGCGAAGTGAAGAAAGACTACAACGTTTGGCCCGAGAGCATCGAGGGCGCGGGCGAGGGCCGCTGGATCGTCGTCGACTACGGCGCGCTCATCGTTCACTGCTTCTATGATTTCGTTCGCCAGGAATATCGCCTCGAACAGCTCTGGACGAAAAAGTGAAACTCGTGCTCCTGATCGTCGAGGGCAAAGCGCCGGCCTGGTGCGAGTCGGCCCGTCAGGAGTACCGCGAGAAGATTTCCGGATTTATACCGTTCGAAATTAAGTCTTTAAAGAGTCCTTCGGTCGACCGCGATTCGTCCGCGGTGAAAACGCGCAAAGAGGCCGAGCTCATTCTGGATTTTCTGGATGAGAAAGACATGCTCGTTCTATTTGACGAGGGCGGCAAGCTCGCGAAGTCGTCGGAGGAGTTTTCGTCGGCGTTATCGCGGGTTTTGGAGAGCGGGAAATCACGTGTCGTGTTCTGCATCGGCGGGCCGTACGGATTCGATGAAAGCGTGAGGTCGCGCGCGCAAATGAAGTGGTCGTTGTCTCCGCTGACGATGAATCACTGGATCGCCGGCGTCACCGCGATGGAGCAGATCTATCGCGGGCTCACGATTCTTAAGAACATTCCCTATCATAATCGCTAGCTCGGATCGAATAGACGCGAAGTACTTCCGCCGCGGAAGTCAGTGCGTGCGCACGCATCTTGCGATCCACGAATCGCATGCGCGTCCCGACCCCCTGTCATGTCTGCAAGTCGTTCCGCCACGTGAAATCCGGACTCTGCCTCGCCTGCGCCGGACGACTCTTCGAATACCGCGATCCACGCATTCGAAGCGAGCGTGGCCTCGACGTCCGCTCGCTCTTTGCCTGGCGACCGAACGATCATCGAGCCTACGCGTGGATCATCAAGTCGCTCAAAGGTCGCGACGACAAAGAGCCTTGGCTCGAGCTTGCGCTGTGGATGGTGAACGGATTTTCATCCGGAGCCACTCCGATCCACATTCCTCGCACACTTATCCCCATTCCCTCACGCGGTCCGAACCACGCACTAGGGTTCGCCAAAGCGCTCTCGCACTGGACCGGCTGGCCCGTCGAGAACAACCTCATTCTCCCTCACAAACGACAACAAAAGCGCCTCTCTCGCAAAGCCCGACAGAGCGCCCGTTTTGAGAGGGAAAATTGCAAGGATTTCAGCCATGTCGCCATCGTAGACGACATAGTGACCACGGGTGCGACGGCCCTGGCGGCCCACCACGCGCTCGGACGGCCCGCAAATTGCGAAGTCTGGTGCTTAATGGACCGGCGTCCTTGCGGGACCCTGGGGTGACTGTTATAAACTGGAGCCCTATGCGCATTCTGTCCTTCCTGTTCCTCCTCACTCTGGTTTCGCCCGCTGATGCGGCCAAAGCCAAAAAGAAGGCCGACCCCGTAAAGGAAGTCGAAGCCGTTTTGGCCCAGTACCGTAAGGCCCCGGCGATCAAAGCCAAAGTGAAGAAGACCGTCACGCAGGAGACTATGGGTACGGAGACGAAATCGGACGGAGAGTTCTTCTTTTCGAAAGGCAAGCTGAGGCTCGAGTTCAGCGAGCCCGAAAAGACCACGCTCGTGTACGACGGGAAATTCGTTTGGTTCGAAACGCGACTCGACGATGAGAACGTTCAGGTCACGAAGATGAAAAAGAACGACCTGATGCGCTCGCGCTCGGTACTGACGGCGCTGTTCGAGAAGAAAGACATCTTACGCGGCTTTAAGCTGATCAAGAGCGAGGGCGATGCGGATCGACGCGTGCTCACCTTCGAGCCGAAGGCCAAGAAGGACAAAGACGAAGTGCGCTCGCTCGAGATCGTGATCGCCAAGAAAGAGCTCGAGAAGATCGCGTACAAGGACAATATCGAGAATACGGTTGCGTTTGAGTTTATGGAGTTAACCCGAGGTAAAGTTCCCAAAACTAAGTTTTCCTACAAGCCTCCCAAGAAAGCGGAAGTCACAGTTCTCTAATGAAAGAAATCAATCCCCCCGGCCCGAAGCGGGTCCATTTTGTCAGCCTTGGCTGCCCTAAGAATCTCGTCGACTCCGAGATCATGGCGGGCTCACTCATGCGCGATGGCTACCAAGTCGTCGGCGAGGCGGAGGACGCGGACACCGTGATCATCAACACCTGCGGCTTTATCGAGGCTTCGAAGCAGGAATCGATCGATAAGATTCTCGAAATGGCGGCGCTCAAGAAAGACGGCAAGGTGAAAACCGTGGTCGCCGCCGGCTGCCTTACTCAGCGCTACAAGGACGATCTTGTGGAAGGCCTCCCCGAAGCCGATTTGTTCGTGGGCTCGGGACAGTTTCAGAACATCGCGCAAATCTTGAAGGATAAGAACGCCGGCAGCGCGCAGAAGAAGTTCTTCCACTTGCCGACCTACTTGCAGCAAGACTCCACTCCGCGCGTGAATTCTCAGCCGCGCCATCGCGCGTACTTGAAGATCTCCGAGGGCTGCAAGAAGCGTTGCGCGTTCTGCGCGATCCCTCTCATCCGCGGCAATCTCCAGTCACGTCAGCTTCCGGGCATCGTGAGTGAAGCGAAGCTCCTCGTCGCGGGCGGTGTTAAAGAGCTGATCATCATCAGCCACGATTTCACCGACTTCGGCTGGGACCTTCGCAAGCAAAACGCGCAGGCCAAAGAATCGCCCGACGAGCTCCTGCGCGTTCTGAGCGACGAGAGTGGCGCCGAGTGGATCCGCGTGCTGTACTTGTATCCGGATGGCGTAGGTCCGCAGACGCTCGATCTGATGAGCTCGCGCAAGAACCTGGTGAAGTACTTCGACATGCCCTTGCAGCACATCAACAACGAGCAGCTGAAGCTCATGAACCGTCGCATGACCCGCGAGAAGATCGAGCAAACATTGACGGATATTCGCATGAAGATCCCGGAGGCGACGATCCGCACGCAATTCATCGTCGGCTATCCCGGCGAGACCGAAGCGCAGTTCGAAGAATTGCTCAAGTTCGTCGAAGAGCAGCGCTTCGATCGCGTCGGCTGTTTCATGTACTCTCAAGAAGAGAATACGAAGGCCGGTACGCTCCCGAATCAGGTCGACGAAAAGACGAAACAACGTCGTCACGACACGCTCATGGCGCTTCAGAAAGATATTTCGGCGGCTAAACATCGCGAGTTTATCGGCAAAACGCTCACCGTAATGGTCGAAGGCGTAAGCGAAGAAACCGAGCTCTTGTTAGTGGGCAGGCATTCGCAGCAGGCACCCGATATCGATGGCGTCACCTACATTAACGACGGCGAAGCGAAGCCCGGAGACCTGGTTCAAGTCCGCATCGAGGACGCGCACGACTACGACCTCATCGGCGGGATCGTCCAGCCCTAGGCCCAGACGCTAGACGTCAGGCATGTTCTGCCTAGACCGATGGCCCGCACTAAGCTCATGAAATTTATGAACTTATTGTTGACATGATGGGTCCACCGGGCTGCAATATTAAAAACAGCTTAGGAAGGGGCATCGTGGTTATCTCAGGAAATTTCGTGATGATGTTCGTTTATTCGGTCGTCATCTTCTTCGTCGTCAATGCACTCGTGAATTAACTTCCACACCTATTGACGGAAATTCTGCAATGCATTAAATACTGAGACTCATTCCGTTTTTGGAGAGTTTCAGGTGCTTCAACAGGTGCTCAAAGTTAGCTTCGCTTTGCTCTTCATTTGCACCGGTTTGTTTACTTCCGCCGAAGTTCAAGTTCAGGATTCCAGAACATGGAGACGCGCGCGCCTCATCTCGGGCGGCCAAAAAGTTTGGTCTCTCCAATCCTCGTACGAAAAGATCACGGACCGCTTCAACAGCACGGGCAACGTTGAGCCGCTTGGTCGCGGTTACGCGCGTGCGATCACCTGGGGCGAGCTCGTCGGCGCCGAGACCACGCAAGTCGGAAAGGCCGACCTTCGCAGCTACATGAGCCAGCGTGGAGTGAACGACGCGGACGTCGCCGCGACCTCGACCTACGAGCTCGAGCGCGAGAACATCGGCCTCTCGCTCGACTGGGCGTACGGGCTCACCCGTCGCTGGCAGATCGGCTTTCAGATTCCGCTCGTGCTTCGTCGAACCGAAGTGCGTTCGAACGTCGAGCTCACGCCGATTCTCGCGGGCGGCGCGGGCCGCGCCAGCGCCTCGGGCGTGCTCGCGCTCACCGACCAGCAAATGCGCGATAAGGTTCGCGCGCTCGCGGCCGACGAGCTGACGAACTCGGGCTACGACGAGGTTCCCGACCAGCAGGAAAGCTGGGACTGGGGAGACGTGAGCCTTCTGAGCCAGTTTTATCTCTATGAAGGCATCGACATCGATTGGTCCTTGCAGCAGCTCGTGCGATTTCCGAGCTCGCGCAACCCAAGCGTCTCGGATTACCTCCAGCAGGTGGGCGACGACGGCCAAGTGGATTTAGGCGTAACCTCGTTGATGGATGTGTACATCCAGCGCTGGACGCTCGGTCTGCGCCTGGGTTACGTCGCGCAGTTGCCGGACTCGGCGAAGATGCGCGTGGGAGAGGACGAGAGCGCGCAAACGGGCGTCGATCCGAAAGTGAATCGCGACTTAGGCGATTGGTTCTGGGGCAGCCTGGACGCGGACGTGAGGCTGTCGCGAAACTTCGGCCTCGAGGCCGAGTACGCGTTCCTCGCGAAGAGCCGCGATCGCTACCGGAGCGAAGCGCGGGATTTGAGCTCGCTCGCGCGCGACACCGACCAAGAGATCCATCAGACGCGCGTCGGGATGACCTATAACTTCGACGGCAGCAGCGCTCGCCGCGGCGTCGAGAACAAGTGGGTCGCGAACCTCGGCTACACGTACCCATTCCTCGGACGCAACAGCGCCGATGCGAGCCGAACGTCGCTCGAAATCATCACGTACTTTTAGAAGCTACTGCGCGAAATTGTAGATATCCGGGTAGTTACGGCCGATCTCTTCCGAGTCCATGCCGTAGCCGATGACGAAACGATCTTCGACCGTGCGGCCGACGTAATCCGGATTGATCGGAAGCTCGCGGCGCGCGGGCTTATCGAGCAATGCAACGACCTTCAAAGAGGCCGGGTGAGACGCCATGATCCGTGCCTTGAGGAAGCTCAGCGTGCGGCCGGCGTCGATGATCTCTTCAATAATCAAAACGTGCTTATTTTGCAGATCGACGGTGACGTCCTTGATGATCCGGCAGCTCTCACGCTTCGGTGAAGTCACGTACACGAAATCGATAAGCTGCGGGAGCTTAATCTTGCGCGAGAGATCGGCCATAAACAGAACCGACCCCTTCAGCGGGCAAATCATCACGATCTCTTTGCCTTCGTAATCGCGCTCGATCTCGCGGGCCAAGCCGCTGACCATTTCGTCGATTTCGTCCTTCGTGATCGAGGGGATCATGCCTTCGCGCATTTGCATAACTAGTACTCCATCGGTTTTTGAGTCAGGGCCTGGGCTTGTCTCAGCAAGCGCTGAGCTTCGCCGTGAGCGGGGTCGCGATGAGTGACCGCTTCCCACTGCTCGATCGCGCCCTCGACGTCTCCGCCGTCGTACAAGACCTTGCCGAGGCGGACGCGGGCGCTTAAGAAGCCGGGATACTCTTTAATCAGGGCGCGCAATTCCTTGAGCGCTTTTTCGGCGGAGCCCAGGGCTAAGAAGGCTTCGACGATTTTCATGGTCAATTCGGGCTTGCGGCTGCTCAACGCCAACGCCTTGTAATACTGCTCGAGCGCCTCTTTGTAGCGCGCGTGCTGGAAGTACATCTCGCCGAGCTCGTCGTGCTTAATGCTGAACTTCTCGTTGATGTACGGATCTTCGTTGTGCGACTGCTTGGCCAGAAGCTCCTTCGCGTCCTCGAAAACTTTGCGGCCTTCCTCGTACTTGCCGAGGTCGTTCAGGATGATACTCAGACCCACGCTCGCGTCGGTGAACGTCGGCTCGAGCTCCAAAGCGCGCTTGAACGCACGGATCGCTTTATTGAATTTTCCCTGGTCGTAATAAATCGTCCCGAGCATGTGAAACACTTCGGGAGACTTCGCGTTCTTTAAGATCAGCTGATTGAGAATCGGCTCGGCGAGCGCGTACCTGTTCTCTTTGAAGAACTCGCGCGCGGTGCCCAGCATATCGTCGTTTGCAGCTCTAGTTTCCAATTTCAGATCTCGCTTTCTGAGCTTCCGAACTGTCCTTGAACTGAGAATTGAGCCGATTCATGAAATTCTTTGTCTTGGCGACGTCTTTGATCTTGTGCGCGCTCACCGCCGCTCCGTAGAGCGCCTTTGCGTCCATCCCCAGATTGGGATACTTCGCGAGCAATCCCTCGAAGCGCCCCAAGGCGGCCTCGTAGGAATCGCGGATGAAGTAAAACTCGCCGATGTAGTATTCCTTCTCGGCCAGCATCTTCAGCGCTTTGATTTTGTATTCTTGCGCGTCCTTCACGTGACCCGACTTCGGATACGACTGAATGACTTCGTCGAAGTAAAGAATCGCGCGCTCAGCCACGGCCAAGTCGCGATCGATCGTTCCGGGCAGCTGGTTGTAAAAACTAAGGCCGAGCTGGTAGGTGACGTAATCCACGCGACCGTGCGAAGGATGCATTTCCTTGAACGTCTGGTACGCGTTTTGCGACTCAATGAAATCTTCGCGCTTAAAATGAATGTCGGCGATACGGAGCTCCGCTTCGGTGGCGAGCTTCGAGTAAGGGTGCTTGTTCTTCACCGCCGAGAACTGGGCGATCGCTTCTTCGAAGCGCTCGTCTTTCTCGTACTTCTCGCCGAGTTTGTACATGCCTTCGGGAGTGCTGGTGTCGATCTCATCCGTAGAAGAACAGCCCATGAGCAAATACGCGAAACTGAGCAAAGCCACGAGAATGAAGGATTTTCCGAGGTATTTCATATGTCCGCCCAAGTCTAGAGCCCCACCAGGGATTAGGCAAGCCCGGGCCTAACCGCCAGAAGTGATAAAAAGCTCTGAATCCTTTACCCAGCCGCTCGCACCCTCGGAATTTTGCACTTGGCGCCACTCATTATTCGACCGTCTGACGATCACTTCGCTCCCGCCGCGCAACTCGAAGAGGCCCACGCCGTCGTCCGCCGGTAAACTCCTCGCATTCACGGTCGCGCCCACGATGGTCGCGCGCGTGCGAAAGGCTTGGCGTGCTTTTAATGCCGTCAGCGCCACCGAGCAAACGAACATCACCGAAATAATGACGGCCGCCGTCGGAAACGCGGGGAGGGGCCGCTCTTCCTCAAGCGCGGTCTTGCGCTCTCCGAAGTAGCGAATCCATAGCCATCCGCAGACTCCAATGAAAAGCGCGATCAGCCAAAGCGCCTCATAAAACGTGACGAACTCAAGAACCTGCCGCAAGAACTGCGTGATCGGATCCTTCTCGAATCCACGTTGATTGAGCTCGCTTTCCGCGACGTCGCGCCCTTTGCGGGCGGCGCGAAACGTAGGCTCGAGAGTTAATGCCTTGCGCCAAAGGGCCAGTGCCAGCGGCTTCTGGTTCAATTGGTAATTGGTCAGCGCCAGATTGTGCAGAATCTCGGCCGTAACTAAACCTTGATCCAGGAGCGACTGAAAAGACGCGCGCGCTTCTTCGTACTGCTTGTTCTGATACGCGGCGATGGCCTTCTGAAAAATCTCCTCGCGTGAGCTCTCGGCAAGAGCGAAAACGGGCGCGGTGAGAATAAAAATCAAGAGTGCGATTGACGATTTGAGCATCTGAAAAAGTTTACGGATTCCCCCTACAAGAGTAAACTGAAAAACCGGAAAGGAAACCCACCATGGCAACCACTCTCGGCCAAGAGCTCCTCGGCTCGGCCAAAATCAATTCGTCGCTGGATAATCTCGTTGAACAGGTGCTGTCACAAAGCCGCCGTATCGAGGGCGTGAAGGGTCCAGACCCCGCGCTCGCTTCGCAAGCCGAGAAGGATATCGCCCAAGTGGGTGTCGTGCGCAGCCGCCCGCTGTTTTACAACTACATGGGATCGGGAGTGGGCCGCGGCCCCTACGTGGAGCTCGCCGACGGCAGCGTGAAGATGGATCTCATCAACGGAATCGGAATTCATCTTTTCGGTCACTCGCATCCGCGTGTCGTGCGCGCGACTCTGAAGGGCGCGCTCTCGGACGTCGTTCAACAGGGGAACTTGCAGCCGAACTACGAGTATCTGAAGTTCAGCGAGAAGCTTTTAACTCTCGCGAAGAAGAACAGCCGATTGAAATACGTTTGGCTCGCGACCTGCGGAACGATGGCGAACGAAAACGCGCTCAAGATGGCGCGCCAGAAGATGCGCGGGCCCCGCATGATCATGACGTTCAAGAACGCGTTCGCCGGCCGCTCGACGATGATGACCGAGATCACCGACAATCCGTCGTTCAAAGTCGGGATCCCCGAGTACAACGAAATCCTCAGGCTTCCGTTCTACGATCCGAACGCGAAGGACAAAACCTTGAACGCGATGAAAGAGCACATTGCCAAGCACGAAAAGAACATCTCCTGCTTCGTCTTCGAGCCGATGCTCGGCGAGGGCGGTTACCGCGCGGCGAGATCCTGCGGCTGTGGGGACGGTACTTCGAGTTCTACGTGCCGTTGCTCGAGCTTTGTAAATCCAAAGGCATTCCGGTGTGGGCGGACGAGATCCAAACGTTCACGCGCACCGGAAACTTCTTCGCGTTCGAAACGTTAGGCATCAGCGAGTACATCGATATCTGCACGATCGCGAAGACCGCGCAAAACGGCGCGACGTTCTTCACCGAGGAGTTCAAGCCCGATCCGGGCTTGCTCGGCGGCACTTTCTCGGGCTCGACCCCCGCGATGAACGCGGGCCTCGAGATTCTCACCATGCTCGACGAAGACGGCTACATGGGTCCGAACGGGAAGATCATGCAGATCCACAAAGACTTCGTGGGCATGCTCAACGAGCTCAACGAGACCACGTGCAAGGGCTTGCTCCGGGAAGCGGGAGGCATGGGCCTCATGGTCGCCGTCACTCCGCTCGACGGAACGAAGGACAAGCAGATCGCGCTCTTGAAGGCGCTCTTCAAGAACGGCCTGATCGCCTTCGGCTGCGGCAGCGATCCCTATCGCTTACGCTTCCTGATTCCCGCGATCATCGCCAAAGAGGACATCGCGGTGGCCAAGAAAATCATCGAGAAATCGGTACTGGAGCTGGCTTGAGTTTTCTTGAAAATTGTCGAAGGTTGGTGGCGCTGGAGAGCACGCCGACCCACGGCAATCTGGCGGCGGCCGAGTTCGTCGCGACCTTGTGCGCGGACGCCGGCCTTCACGTCGAAAAACAAAACGAGTCCCTAGAGGGCATCGATCAGTGCAACGTGATCGCCCGTCCCGAGGCGGGAAAGCCCGCGCGCGAGATTCTTTTTCAAACGCACCTGGATACCGTCGAGGGCGGACACTTCTCGCACTGGACTAAAACTCAAAGCAATCCGTTCAACGCGAGCATCTACAACGACGTACTCTATGGTCTCGGCGCGGCCGACGCGAAACTGGATTTCCTCTGCAAGATCGAGGCGGCCAAAGCGTTCGGCAAGCGTAAAATGAAAACGCCGTTCGTGCTGGTCGGCACTTTCGGTTCGCAAACGGGGATGTCGGGCGCGATCAAGCTCATCCGCCGCAAGCAAATCAGCGCGTCGCTCGCGTTCATCGGCGAGCCCACCGAAATGCGGCTGGTGCACGCCGCGAAAGGCTTCGTCGGTATCGAGATTTCGATTCCGTTCTCGAGCGAGGAGCACGCGTACCGGCGCGATCACGACCTGCTCGAGTCGGCTTCGAGCCAGAGCCGGATCTTCTCGGGCAAGGGCGGAGACAACGCCATCATGAAGATGCTCGAGTACCTCTCGCACCTGCCCGAAGGCATTGCCATCATGGATCTCAACGGCGGCATCAACCAAAGCTCGGTGCCCTCGCAATCGTTTCTCGAAATCGACACCGTCGCCGGGTTCAAGGATCCGATCCTCCCGAAGATTTCGCGTCTCTATGCGAGCCTTCGCGAGCTCGAGGCCGAGCTTGGCCAGTTCCGTGAGGACGGCTTCGAGCCGCCTCACCCGACGGTGAACATGGGAATGATCCGCACCTCCGACACCGATGTGCGCATCAACGGCTGCGTGCATCTCCCGCCCTCGGTGACCGACGTCGCCTACGAAGGCTGGATGAGAAAACTTGAGGAAGCCGTTCGCTCCGTCGGGGCGACGTTTCGCGTTAAGGACTACCGAAAAGGCTTCATGACCAAGCCCGAGAGCGAGTTCGTGACGGGCGCGCAGGGCGTT
>CAYPFC010000005.1:0-16560 GCA_964409815.1 uncultured Pseudobdellovibrionaceae bacterium | reverse complement strand
TTAAGCGCGATGGGGTTGAATCCCGCTCTCAGCAAGGCTCCCACGGCTTCCGAGGCGAGCGTATTCAGTCGTCACGGCATGGAGTGCCTCATGTGGGGCCCTGGGCAAAGTGTTGGCAATTCGAACGCGCCGAACGAGAGTGTAAAGATCGGCGATCTGCACACGGCCATCGCGTTTTATAAGCAGCTCATGGAAAGGTTTTGTTTGTGAGTTTCATCGTACGCGCCGTTCGACACGAAGATCTACAACCGCTCTTGGAGCTCGCGCGCCAGTTCACGCTGTTGAACTTGCCGGCGGACCGTCGCCGCATCGAAACGAAAATCGAGCGCAGTGTCTCTTCGTTCGCGGGGGAGCTCGGCAAGGCCGACGCCGAGTACCTTTTCGTCGTCGAGGACACCGAAGGCGAGATGATCACGGGCAGCTCTTTGATTCTTGCGAAGAGCGGAACTCCGACGTCGCCGAACTTCAGCTTTAAAGTTTTAAAGAAAGAGCGCTTCAGCCGCGAGCTCGGTATCGGCTTCATTCACCAGATCTTGCGCTTGAACGTGAACACCGACGGTCCCACGGAAGTCGGCGGACTTGTCGTCGACCGCGCCTACCGCCGTCGCCCCGAGAAAATCGGCCGCATGATCAGCTTAAGCCGTTTCGTGTACATCGGGATGGCGCAAGACCGCTTCGAGTCCGAGCTTCATTCCGAAATGGCGCCGCCGCTCACTGAAGAAGGTCGCAGCGAGTTTTGGGAAGCGCTCGGCCGCCGTTTCACCGGCATGCCTTACCAAGAGGCCGACCAGATCAGCGGTCAAAACAACGGTTTCATCCAAAGCTTGTTCCCCGAGGAAGACATCTACCTCGCGCTTCTCGACTCCAAAGCCCGGCTCGTGCTCGGGCGCGTGG
Organism: uncultured Pseudobdellovibrionaceae bacterium; assembly: GCA_964409815.1. Lineage (GTDB taxonomy): Bacteria > Bdellovibrionota > Bdellovibrionia > Bdellovibrionales > UBA1609 > JALHOQ01. The sequence continues at coordinate 15,666 of CAYPFC010000005.1, read as the reverse complement.
GAGAGGAAACGCAGCCCGCTCTCCACCTGCTCAACCGCATCGGCTTCAAGTACAAAGAGGAAGTCGACCCGTTTGACGGTGGTCCGCACCTGGGATGCCCCACCAAGGAATGCTCGATCGTTCAAAATTTGAGAAAGACGAGCCTCAAACGGGTGAAGACGGGCCAGTTTGAGCAAATGGCGTTGATTGGATTGCTTCGAGATGGAACATTCTTAGGAGGAGTGAGCTCTTATCGCCTCGAGGGACAAGAGTTGGTCTTGCCCGAAAAGACGTGGGTGCTGATGAACCTATCCGAAGGCGAAGAGGTTTTCGTTTCTCCGCTGTAACCGCGAGGAGCGCGCATGAGCAAAGATCAAACACTTCAATTCCGCGGCAACTTTATCGCGAATCGCTGGCAGGCGCCCGAGCGCCCCGATGAGGATTGGAGCGTCCCCTCTCCCGCGAATTTGAAGGACACGGTGATTTCCCCCGAGGCGCAGTACGACCACGTCGACCGCGCCGTCGCGGCCGCGCGCAAGGCGTACCTGCCTTGGGCGCACCTGGGATTCGAAAAACGCAAAGCGTACTTGATGCGATTAAAGGAAGTCTTTATCGCGCGCGGAGCGGAAGTCGCCGAGATCATCGCGCGCGAAACCGGCAAGCCGCTCTGGGAGACGAAAACCGAAGCGGCGGCGCTCGCGAACAAGATCGACATCACCGTGAATCACTCGATGAAGAGAGTCGCGGAAGAAGAGATCAAGGACGCGCTTCCCGGGATCAGCGGGTTCATCCGCCATAAGCCGCGCGGAGTGATGGCGGTCGTCGGACCGTTTAACTTTCCGGCGCACCTTCCGAACGGACATATCATTCCCGCGCTCGCGACCGGGAACGCCGTCGTGTTTAAACCTTCGGATAAAACTCCGGCCACGGGTCAGTGGATGGCCGAGTGCTTCGAGAAAGCCGAGTTTCCCGAAGGCGTGTTCAACCTCGTGCACGGCAAGGCCGAGGTCGGCAAGCGCCTTGTGAATCACGACTCCGTGGACGGAGTGCTGTTCACCGGCTCGTACGAAGTGGGCTTGAAGATCAAGCAAGACACGATGACCCAATTCTGGAAGCTCCTCGCGCTCGAGATGGGCGGAAAGAATGCTTCCGTGATTTGGAAAGACGCCGACATGAAGAAGGCCGTGTTCGAGTCGCTTGTCGGCGCGTTTATGTCCGCCGGCCAACGCTGCTCGTGCACCAGCCGGATCATCCTACACAAAGATATCCGCGATCAATTCGTCGATCAGTTCTACGCTTCGGCGAAGAAGCTCAAGATCGGCCACTGGCGCGACGAAGTGTTCATGGGGCCGCTGATCAGCCACGACAGCGTCGACAAATTCATTCGCTACCAAGAGATAGCCAAGCGCGAAGGCGCTGAAAGCCTCATGCGCGGCAAGGCGCTGAGCCTCGATCACGACGGTTACTACGTCACGCCCTCGATCAACCTCGTGAAGGAGTTCGATCCGAAGTCCGTTTACCAGAAGAGCGAGATCTTCGGCCCGAACGTCGCGATCTTCACGGTCGACACGATCGAGGAGGCGCTCGCGATCAATAATTCGTCCGGCTTCGGCCTCGTGATGAGCATCTTCACGAAGGACCGCTCGCTTTACGAAAAGGCTTTGATCGAGGCACAGGTCGGCGTTCTGAACTGGAACCGCACGACGAACGTCGCGAGCTCGAAGCTCCCGTTCGGCGGAATGAACAAATCGGGCAACGATCGCCCGTCGGCGGAGTTCGCCGTTCAATACTGTACCGTACCGGTGTCGAGTCTGGAGGACACGACGCCGTTCACGGGGAGCAATATGCCTCCCGGGTTGAATTTCGAATACAAGGAGTAGTTGCCGTGACACGGATTCTCGCCGCTATACTCGCGCTCGTTCTGGTGTACTTCGGGTTTCAGGCGTTTCGCTTCTTAAGCGCCGGCCCCGGAGACTCGACCGAAACCGTAATCTTCGAAGTCCCAGGCGGTCGGTCCTTCGGTCAAATCGCGCGCGAACTCGAAGCCAAGGGTTTGGTGCTCGACGCTTTCAAGATGCGCATGCTCGCGAAGTTCACCGGTCAAGCCGCGAGCGTGAAGCGCGGGGAGTACGCGCTCCACCGCGCGATGACTCCTCAGGAGATCCTGGGCGTTTTGGTTTCGGGTAAGAGCATTCAGTATCCCGTGACTTTCCCCGAGGGGACGAACGTCTTCGAAATGGCGACGATTCTCGAGCAAAAAGGCCTTTATAAGGCCGAGGAATTCTTAAAGGCGTGCCGCGATCCGCAGGTGATCCAAAAGCTTCTCGGCATCGAGGTATCGAGCCTCGAGGGTTACCTCTTTCCCGAAACGTATAACCTGACGAAGTTTACGCCGATGAGCGAGCTGCTCGCGCAAATGGTGCAGAATTTCAAGAACGCGTACCAGGCGGCCGAGGCTCAGGGAAATGGCGCGCCCGTTCAGCTTTCGCGCCACGAGATCGTGACCCTCGCGAGCGTCGTCGAAAAAGAAACCGGCGCCCCCGAGGAGCGGCCGCTGATCGCTTCCGTGTTTTACAACCGATTGCAGAAGAATATGCGGCTTCAATCCGACCCGACCATCATTTACGGAATTTGGGTGGAAACCGGGTCGTATAAACAGAACATAACCAAAGACGACATCACCCGCGCGACACGCTATAACACCTACACGGTGCCGCGCTTGCCGTTCGGGCCGATCGCGAATCCGGGTCGCGAGTCGCTCGCGGCCGTCATGAAGCCTTCGCGCTCGGAATATCTTTATTTCGTCAGCCGTAACGACGGGACACACATCTTCACGCGTACCTACGAGGACCACCTGAAGGCGGTTCAAAGCTTTCAACTCAATCCGGCGGCGCGTGAAGGTACAAGCTGGCGTGATCTTAAGAAACGTGCGGGAACGGGCGGTTGATTACAATCGCCAGTAACAAAATTTCCTCGGCCGTCTTCCGTTTTGATCGACTATTTTCTCCGTGTTAGGGCTTCCGTGACCAACGGGAAACCCTAAACCTGGAGACCAAAGTGAAGAAGACCGTAATGACCGTAGCGGCAGCGTTTCTCGCCGCAAATTCCGCGTTCGCGTTTCAAACAGTCGCTCCCGCAAACAACAAAATCGGTTTCGAGTGGATGACGGAAGTCACCAAACTCGAGTCGCAGAAAGACGCCGAAACGAAGAACCTGATGATCTCGCCGCTTTCGGCGCACCTCGCGCTGTCGATGGCCCTCAACGGCGCGGCCGGTGAGACTCTAAAAGACTTTAAAGGTTACATGGGACTTAAAGACTCGGTTTCGGTCGGCACGATCAATTCCGAAAACAAAGAGCTCATCGGCGCGTTGGTTGTAGCTCCGCTTTCGGCCGAAGAGAAAAAGGCCCTCCCGGGTTGGCAACCGGCTCCCGTGGGCCTCGCGATCAACAACTCGGCTTGGTACACGAACGGCGCGACCGATGGCCGCGTTTACAGGTTCCGCTCCGAGTTTGTCTCGGCATTGCGTGAGGGCTATGGCGTTCGCGAAGCCGAATCGATGGACTTCCGCGATCCGAAAGCCGCTGACACCATTAACGAGTGGGTGAACGAAAGCACGTACGGCATGATTCCTACGATCATCGATGCCGATGGCTTGAAAGAGCTCCTCTGGGTTCTGATTAATACGGTTTACTTCGAAGGCGCGTGGCAAACTCCGTTTGATCTCGACCGCAGCACTCCCGATCAAACGTTCACGCTCTTGAACGGCGATAAAGCGACGGCCGAGTTCATCCGCGTGAAAGAATCTTTTCAGTACTACACGGACGGTAAGATCGAGGTCGTCGAGCTTCCCTTCTATAAGGGCGATATCAGCGCGTTCGTCGTTCTGCCGAAGAACAACACGCAGTTCAAGGCGCTGCAGAAGTCGGGCCTGTGGAACGTTCAGACTTGGGCGAAAGTAACCGAGGGCCTTGAATACAAATACGGGAGCATCCGCATGCCGAAGTTCGCGTTCGATTTCGGCGTCGAGCTGAAAAGCCGCGAGCCGATCACGGAGGCTCTGGGCCTCCAGTTCCTTTTCGAGAACACCGCGAATTTGACCGCGATGGACGCCGAAGGCTCGGTGCCCTCGAAAGTCGGTCTCATCAAGCAGAACACGCGCATCGAGTGGGACGAAAAAGGCGTGAAAGCCGCCGCCGCGACTCTCGTTGGCGGAATGGAAAAGACCTCGATCGGTCCCGATGTCGAAGAGTTCAAGATCGACGCCGATCGCCCGTTCTTCTTCGCGATTTACGACAAGAACACCAAAGCGTTCTTGTTCTTAGGACAAGTTCTTAAGCCTTAATTGAGCTTGAAGCGGTTTTTCTGGGCGGAGCGACCCTTGATGGTGAGCCCGCCCTTACCGCTGCCGACCGGATACGAATATTTTTCTCCGCCATCCGACCACTGAATCTCGAGCTGCCCGCCCTTCAGCGCCTTCCAGCTCCCCGCAATCGAGCCTCCACCCTGAGTTTCCGACGAGATCGTGCCGTCCTTATTGATACGCACGGCGGCCCCGTGACTTGAGTCCTCGATCCAGAACGGAGCCTTGGCGCGAATCTTCGCGCGTAACTTCGGATCCAGGTTCGAGGGCGCCGATTTGCCCGTTAGCGGCGGCTTCAGCGCGCTCGAATCGGTCTTCGTCGCGCTCGGGTCGATTTTGGTTTCGGTCTTCATTTCGTCGTCGCTCGCGTGAACCGCAAGCGACAAGATCGGAATTAATAGGAGGGTTTTCTTAAGCATGACCCGATTTTAGCTCGCGTCCGAGGAGTCGTCTAGTTTCCCTGACCTTCGGTGACGGTCGTTTCGTCTCCGCCATTGTCCGTCGCTTCCGCCGGGGGAGGCGGTGCCTTTACGAAGCGCGTGACGAGAGTATAAGTTCCGCCGTCTGCGGTCGTGCCGGAAGAGCGGATCTCGAGGCGATCGTCGCTATCGGGATTCGGTTTGTAAATGAACTGCTCGCTGGCCGAGCCCTCCTGGAAGACCTCTTTCGGGGAGGCGGGCTTTTCTTCGGGAACGACGGCCGCGCTTTGCGCCTTAACCGAGGTGTTCTCGATGATGAATCCGATACGGCGGGCGTCGAACGTCGTGATCTTTTGGTTGGCTTCAATCTTCATTGCCGAAACGCCAAGCGTGGCCACGGTGATATCGGGCATTCCCATGCGCACATTGCGCATGCATCCGATGCGCGCCTTAAAATTTTCGCCGGATAAGCGCTGATCGAGAATGGAGATCCGCGTGTCTTGAGAATCGATGTAGTAAAACTCAGCGCCGTCGTACCTGTACTCGCCCACCGGCAAGTCGGCCTCGAGGTCGATCTTGCGGTTGGATTCGACGTTCATTTCGATGGGCTTATAGCTTAAGGGGCATTGAACACCCAGAATTCTCCCGCGACCGCCCCCGCTACACGCGATGGCCACCAGAAGAGTGCCGGTAACGATTGTAAGTAATTGAAAACGCTTCATAATACCCCACTTCAAAGAGGACCGCTCGAGACTATAGCACATCGCGTTAAATGCGTCCAGCTCTATTGGGATGGAGGCTGGTAAGGCTCAAAGCGGCCAATGCCGGGATTGTAGCGAAAAACATTGAGGTGGGGAACCAATTGGTTGTCAAAAGTGGGAGCCAGGAGCTCGGCCTTTCCGTCGCCATCAATGTCCGTAATCGCGAGGCGGGTAACGTAGCCATTAAAATTAAAAAGGCCGTCGTGCTTATCCGGAAGAAGCACGCGCTCCACGGTTTGGCTCGAGCCATCGGAGGCCAATTTTAATATCTCCACGTAAATGCCGTCTTTATTGCGGTACTTGATGACCTTGGCGGTGGAGCCGTCGTTCAAAAGGTCGCCCTCGGCGGTGGCGAGGATTTCGCGGCCGTCCTTCGCGAAATATAGCTGCACGCGCTCTCGCAGGGAGGGCGTTAATACGGCGGCCAGGAGGGCTGCCGCGACGATCATGAGTGTGCTGAAGACCAGCCAGCGCTTCGCGCTCATGAAACGATTCCAGCAGGTTTTTCCGGTTTGATCACGACAAAACTGTATTGGCGCTCGGCCCGCTCGCGATCGCGGCGGAACGAGTGAAATTGCACGCTCTGTTTGGTGTCCTCAAGGCACTCGAGAATTTCAATCTGTTGCCCGAATGTCGCGCGCAGCTGGCGCCGTACGAGCTCGGCCAAATCGAAGTACACCTTCGCGCGATCCTCGTGCATGCCGAGGAAGTCGTATTCGCTCGAGCCCTCGGGCGCGGCGGCCATGAGTTGTCCGGCGACATCCCGTCCGACTTCGAAGCTCGCCTGCAGAATATGCGGGCCGATCACCGCGAGGGTGGGCTTCTCGCTTCCGAAAACTTCGCGAGTCGCGGCGATTATGTTCTGGGCCGTGCCCTTCCAGCCGGAATGAATCGCACAAACCTTCGATGGAGAAGAAAGCAAGATCGGCACGCAGTCGGCCGTCTGCGATACGAGCGCGCGCATCGGTTGAGACGTGAAGTGCGCGTCGGCCTCGAGCGTTCGGGCGGGATCCGCCTCAACGACCGCGCGGCCGTGCACTTGCTTCAGAAAGCAAAACTCAAAATCGGGAAACGTTCCCGCGAGCGAAGTGCGCGGCAGAAAGCGCGAGCCAAAAAAGAACAGACGCCCGTCGCGCTCAAGGGAATAGCCGATGAATTTTCCGTAGCGCTCTTTACGCTTGAACATATGTAAATCCCAGTTCGTCACACAGATCGGCGAGCGCTTTCGGCCAGCCGACGCGAAAGAACATTTTCTCATGCGAGCGTGGATGCTCAAAGCCCAGTTCGCACGCGTGAAGCGCGACGCGGTGAAGTTGGTTCACGAACTTGTCTCTTCGCCCGTAAAGCGGATCCCCAAGAATGGGAAAGCCCGCCTCGCTCAGGTGCACGCGAATCTGATGCGTGCGGCCGGTCTCGAGGCAACACTCGAGCCAGCTCATGTTCGAGACCGTTTTCAAAACTTTGAAGTGGGTGACCGCGAGCTTTCCCTGCTCCTTCGGATTCGAAGCGAAGCGCTTGCGGTCCGTCGGGTGGCGCGCGAGGTACGAGCGAATGGTCTGTGGGGATTTTTTCGGAATTCCGTGCGTCAGTGCCCAGTAAATCCGATGCGCGGTTTTATTCTTGAATTGCGAGGCCAGAAAGTGGTGCGAACGATCGTTTTTCGCGACGACCAGTACGCCGCTCGTGTCGCGATCAAGGCGGTGAACGATGCCGGGCCGGGATTCGCCGAATGCCATCGAGAGCTTTCCGCGCGCATGATGCAACAAAATGTTCACGAGCGTATCTTGCGCGTGCCCCGCGGCCGGATGCACGACGAGACCCGCGGGCTTGTTCAAGACAATCAGGTCCTCGTCTTCGAAGAGCAAATCGAGTGGCGCGTCGAGCGGCTGAAGCTCCGTCGGCTCAGGCGGCGGAATTTCGATTTGGATGCGATCGCCCGGCTGCAGGCGGTAGGAGGCCTTCATCGATTTTCCGGACTTGCGGACAAGCCCTCTGTCAATGAGGTAAGCCGCGCGCGAGCGCGAAGGAATGAACTCGAGAGACGCGAGCCATTTATCCAGACGCAGACCTCCCTGCTCCGGGGAGATCACGCAATCGTGGATGCTGCTTGCCGATTTCAAGTTCGCTTGGACCTGAAGAATTTCATGTAGGCATCGACGAGGCGACGCTCGTTCAGACCGAGAATGCGCACGAACTGCACGACGAATCCCCGCGTGAACACGGCGACCGGAAGCGCGTCGGTGTCGTTGGCTTCTAGCGCGACCAGCGTGGATTTCGCGACGCGAATCTCGTCGCTCATCTGATCGAGTGTCACGCCTTTATAGAGACGCACTTTCTGAAGAAACGCGCCGTCGATCTCTTCGCGCGTTTCGATCTCGGTTTCGATGTCGGCTTTCACTTCGTACACGCTGAACTTCGTGCGCGCGAAGCCCTTAGGAACGTCGTCTTTCTTCGCGCCGGAAGTCTTCACGGCGCCGACCCAGCCGGCGCCATTTTGCTTCGTCGGCGCTTCGGGTGCGTTCGCGGGTTTCGCCTGTTGAGTTTGCGATCTTTTCGGCACCGCCGACGTCACCATGGGCGTTTGCTTCGCGAGGCCGATCTTGACGTCGTATTCGCGACGGCGCGCTTGGTGCGAGAGCGTTTGGTACGCTTCTTCGATGAGCGACATCAGTTCCTTCGCTTCCTCGGGAGTGAACATGCTGTAAAGAGCGGGAGAGTTCGGCGAGTACGTGTTGCGCGCGCGCTGATAAGCGCTGTAGATCTCCGACGGCCCGGCGCTGGGCTTTACTTCCAATAATTCATAATACGTTTGGCCGTCGTATCGATCGCTCATAAGTTGGAACCGAAATTTCGAATTAAGCAGCGCTTTTGGCGGCCTGCGGCTTCGCCAAACCACGCGCAATCTTCATTAGTTGAGCGTACAGGTGACTTTGGCGATTCGCCATTAAAAGATGATGCTTCTGACGCAGCGACTGCCATACCGCATTATCGTACTCGAGTCCGCCGAGGAAGTCGCACGGGAAGCCGAAGTACTTGTTGCAGACACTCTGGAGCGCGAGGCCCATGTCGGTCTCTTGGCGTGTGCGCGCCTGGTTGAGCACGATTTGAAAATTCATGTCACCGAGGATGTGCTTGAGCTTCAAGCCAAGCACCGGCTCACGTTGCACCAGCACGCGGATCAGATCCGAAGGGTTCTTAATACCGTGTGTGGTTCGATTGGCAAGGAGCTCGTCGATTTGGCTCTTCAACTGCAGCTGATGCTCGTAGCGGCGCAGTTTGCGGAAAAAGCCGGCCTTCAAAAAGCGGTACGCGTTTTCGATCGAAGAGGGCTCGGGGGTAAACACCACCACTTTATGCTTGGCCATAAGGAAGAAATCGAGCGTGGAGTGGTGGGTGCCCGCACTTAAGTCGAGGACGGTGAAGTCCGCCTTATGCCGGAAGATCGCCGACATGATTCGCGAGCGCTGGACTTCATCTACGTTCGCGGTATCTAAAACTTCACTCGAACCGCTGACAAGCTTGAGGTTTTCCCAATGGGTTTCCTGTACGAGCGCGCCGAAGTCCGCATTGGGGTCGACGATGAATTCATTGATGCCTTTGTTCGAGAGCGGGAGCCCGAGGGACGTGTGCAGGTTCGCGCCTCCCAAGTCGAGGTCGACGGCGAGCGTGTCGTATCCTAGCTGCGCGAGGAAGATCGCGATCGAGGAGCTGATGAAGGATTTGCCGACGCCTCCTTTGCCACCGCCAACGGCGATGATCGTGGACCCGGGTTCGACCCGTCCACGAAGTGGAGTAAACTCAGCGGTGATAACATTTCCGGTCACTTACGACTCTCTCAAATAGGTTTGAGCAAACCCTTCTTCAACTTCTCTTCGGCCTCGCTGGCCCGGACATAAAGCGGTTTGATCTCAGACCAAGAAAAAAACCGCCGCCGGTCGTCACTCCGGGCCAGGAGCGGCAGCATATCCCCGGCTTCGGTCCAGGGCGAGAAGCCGGGCGAGGTTCCTTCGATCAGGACCTTCGTATAGCCGGATGAGGCTTGGGCCAGAGATCTTTCCTCCATGGACTGCGGCGGAAGGAGCTCTTTTTCATTTTCAAATGCGGCGACATAGTAAAAATTCTGAAGCGCTTTGACGGCGACGAAGGACTTTTGCGCGCGCGCTTCGCGTGACGCGAGGATCTCGAGCGTGCTGAGTGGCGCGATCGGAAGGCCGAACGCGTACGCGAGCGTTCGGGTGAGGTTGATGCCGACTCTCAAGCCTGTGAACGATCCGGGGCCCACGTTGACCGCGAGGTGCGTGAGATCCGTTAGCCTCAAGCCCGCGCTCCTCACCGCGCGGTCGAACTCGAGCGTCGCGACTTCGGAGTGCATGGCTTTCTTGTCCCATGCGCTCTTCGCGAGAGTTTTCCAAGCCGAGTTTTCGAGTAAAGCGACGACCAGCGACCCGCGGGCGTGGCTTGTGTCCACGGCCGCGAGTATCATGGGGTTCTACCAGCGATTGGTGATCCAGTTGGTGATGTCATTGTAGAAGGCGAATACCATTAAAATCATCAGAAGCATAAGCCCAACTTGCTGCGCGAGCTCCATTTTACGCATGCTCATCGGCGCGCCACGAATGCCTTCGTAGGCATAGAATACGAGGTGGCCCCCATCGAGTACGGGAATGGGAAGCAGGTTCAACAAGAACAAGTTGATCGAGATCACGCCCATAATGTTCAAGAACGCAGAAAGGCCGGCGGCGAACGAGTGCGAAGCGACCCGGCCGATCGTGATGATGCCGCCGATATTCTTCGCCGAGACTTCGCCCTCAACCAGGCGCACGAGGCTCATGACCACGAACTCGGTCCACTTGGCCGTTTGCTCGAGCCCGCGCTGAACCATCTCAACGGGATTGGTGATGCGGTAGAAAACGGTGTCGGCGCCGGCGGGCAAAAATCCCGAGACGATGCCCACCGTGAAGCGCTTCTCCTCCTGGCCTTTTAAGGTCATGAGCTCCGTCATCTCGGGACGGATCTTCATGGTCTTTTCTTCGCCATTGCGAAGAACGGTGAAGTCCAGGCCCTCGGTCGTCGTGTCGAAGCCTTTCACGCGCGTGAGAACGTCGTTCCACGCGTGGATGTCGTCGTTACCGATGCGGATCACGCGATCCTTCGGCTGCAATCCGGCCTTGTCCGCCGGCGAGTCTTTCTTGATTTGGTAAATGTAGAGCTCGGCCGATTCGATCCCGATCCAATCCGCGAGATTCGTCTTCTCGTCCCAGCCTTTGGGAACGGCGACCTGAAGCGTGCGCGTGTTTTCGGGAGTATCGGGCTTCGAGATATCGCGAACCTGAATCGCGATGCTTTCCGCTCCGCCGGCCATGGCCTTGAAGAGCGCCGGCTGCAGCTCGCGCCAGTAATTCACTTTCTGATCGCCGACCGCGACCAGCAGATCCAGGGATTGAACGCCGGCTTTCGCGGCCGGGGACTCGGGCGATTTCACTCCCAGCAGAGTCGAGCGCGATTCCTGCGTGAACCCGGGTATCACCCCGACCTGACGGTCCTTCGAGAAAATGTTCTCGTTCTCGCCGTAGGGAACCGACACGTCGAACTTCAACGGCTGAGCTTCTCCCGCGCGCTCGACGACGACTTCCACCGCGCGGCCCGCCGCCTTTTCGATTTGCTCGTTGAGGTGCTGCCACGTCGGTGTGGTTTGACCCGCGACCTGAACGATCTTGTCGCCCGAGCGGAATCCGGAATTAAACGCTTTCGAGCCGTCGGCGATGTCGCCCAGGAAGGGCCCGCTCATTTCCGTGCCGATGCCCGCGATGGCGGTGAACACGACGATCGCGAAGAACAAATTCATCAATGGCCCCGCGAGCACGATCCAAATGCGCTGCGAGACCGGCTTCTTGAGGAACGCGTACTTGCGCTCGCTTTCGGGTACGTCGGCCGTCGGGTCGTCGCCGTACATCTTCACGTAGCCGCCAAGAGGAATCAGCGACAGGCAGTAGGTTGTATCACCGCGCTTGAAGCTCAAGATCTTCTTGCCGAAACCGAGGCTGAACGTTTCGACGCGCACGCCGAACCACTTGGCGACGGCGAAGTGTCCGAGCTCATGCACGAAAATCAGGAGTCCGAGCAGAATGAAGAAGGGAGCGATGTTCGCGAAACCGGCTTGAAAAAGAGAAAGAATATTCATTCCCAGATTGTAGTTTTCTTTGCGCGACGGAGCTAGGGAATTTGGACTGGACCAGCCCGCCTAAAACGGCCTGACATAGAGCGCGAACGCATAGACCAGGGGACAGGCGATGAAAACTCCGTCCAGGCGGTCCAATACCCCCCCGTGACCGGGCATTATTCTGCCGCTGTCCTTCACTTGGGCCACGCGCTTGACCAAAGACATAAGCAAATCGCCGGACTGGGCGACGGCGCCGCAGACAAGGCAGAACAGCACCGTCTTCCAGAGCGCAACTTCCTGAAAGGTCGCCGCGACATGCACGGTTCCCGCGAGCGCAGAGCCGAGTAAGCCGCCGACGGACCCCTGCCAGGTCTTGTTGGGGGAGATCGCGGGATAGAATTTGTGTTTACCGAACCAGCGTCCGCCGAAGTACGCGAATGTGTCCCCGAAGAAAACGATTAAAAGCAAGAACAGGAACCATTGCGATCCGTCCTCGAGCTGTACCGTGCGCGCGGCGAAGTAGGGGAACAAAACGCAATAGAGCAGCCCGAACACGCCGAGCGCGAGCGATGCCAACAGATCGGAGTTCGTCACTTTTCCGCGCGAGAGCCACATGGCGCTGACGACGAAAGCGATGTTGGCAAGCGCGAACCAAACGAGCGCGTAATCGACCTTCAAGAACATTCCGGTGTAGCAAAGCAACCCGATCACCCAGTACGTGATACTCACCGTCCCGGGCATGTTCCAGTGCGTGAAGGCCATGCGCGCGTACTCACGTATACCGAGGACAATGGCGATCGTGCACACGAGCAAGAGTCCGCGCTCTTCGCCGTAAATTCCGGCGCCCAGCAAAAGTACTCCGGCGAGTACGGCAGAGGCGACACGTTTTAAAAATGCGGTTTTACTATCGGCCATGCTGTTCGGGTAGTTGGACTTGCCGCCGGTCGGTTAGCTGATCCGTGGTGCGGCCGAAGCGGCGCTCGCGCATGGAGTACGCCGAAAGAATGCGGATGAGATCGGCGCCGGTGAAATCGGGCCACGCTTTTTTCTCGAAGGCGATCTCACTGTAAGCGGATTGCCAGAGGAAGAAGTTCGAGAGGCGCGACTCGCCGCTCGTGCGAATGATCAAATCCGGATCGGGAAGGAAGGACGACGGCATCAGGCTCGCAACGAGCGCCTCGTCGACTTCCTTTTCATCAAGGAGGCCGAGCGAGACCTGGCGGGCCACTTCACGCGCCATTTCGGTGATCTCCTGGCGTCCGCCGTAGGAGAGCGCGAACGTCAGCTTCATTCCGGTGTTCTGCGAAGTCGCTTCGACGACATTCGAGACCACTTGGCGAACGGCTGGCGGCAAGCGATCGATTTGGCCGATGACCTGAAAGCGGACGTTCTTCTCGACGAGTTTTTGTCCCTCGCGTTTCAATTGGCGGCTGAGCAAGTGCATGAGGAAACTGACTTCCGCCGCGGGACGAAACCAATTTTCAGTCGAGAATGCGAATAGCGTGAGATGCGGAATTCCAAGCGCCACGCATTCATCGATGACATTCTTCGCGACTTTGGCGCCACGGATGTGGCCGTAGATGCGATTGTGCCTGCGAGCTTTCGCCCACCGGCCGTTTCCATCCATAATGATCGCGAGGTGTCTGGGCAGCGTCAAACTTACACCGTCATCAGTTCTTTTTCTTTGTCCGCGGCAAGCTGATCGATCTTCTTGATGTAATCGTCGGTCAGTTTTTGAACTTCGTCCTGCTGGCGTTTGTTGTCGTCTTCGCTGATCTGCTTGTCTTTCAGCTGGGCCTTCAGGCCGTCGTTCGCGTCACGGCGAACCATGCGAACCGCAACGCGTGCGTCTTCGCAGATTTTCTTGATGCTCTTTACGAGATCGCGGCGCCGCTCTTCGGTGAGCTCCGGAACTTTCAGACGGATGACTTTGCCGTCGTTCATCGGGCTCATCCCGAGATCGCTCTTAACGATCGCGGCTTCGATCTCTTTCAAGATCGACGTTTCCCAGGGCGAGATCAAAAACGAACGCGCATCGGGCGTACTCAGGGCCGAGACCTGGTTCAGCGGAGTCGGCGTGCCGTAATAGTTCACCTTGATTCCGTCGAGCATGGAAACCTGCGCGCGACCGGTGCGAACTTTTTTGAGTTCGCCGATCAAGCTTTGCAGCGCCTTTTCCATACTGTCTTTCGAAGTCTTTGCAACAGCGGAGCTCATTCGATCCTCCTGGGGTTACTTTACAAGCGTTCCGACTTTTTCACCGCTCACCACTCGAGCGATGTTGCCGCGCTTGTTCAGATTGAAAGTGATAATGGGAAGCTTGTTGTCCATGCACAGGCTGATCGCGGTGGAGTCCATCACCTGCAAGCCTTGCTTAAGGACATCCATATAGGTGAGCTCTTGATAGAGCTTCGCGTCCTTATGCTTCTTCGGGTCCTTGTCGTAAATGCCTTCGACGCTCGTGGCTTTCATGATGACGTCGGCATTGATCTCCATCGCGCGCAAGGACGCGGCGGTGTCGGTCGTGAAGTACGGGTTCCCGGTGCCGGCGGCGAAAATCACGATGCGCCCCTTTTCCAAGTGGCGAATCGCGCGCCGGCGGATATAGGGCTCGGAGATTTGCTCCATCTTGATCGCCGACTGCACGCGCGTGGCGATCCCGCGCTTTTCGAGCGCGTCCTGCATCGCCATGCTGTTGATCACGGTGGCCAGCATTCCCATATAGTCGGCGTTGGCGCGATCCATGCCGGACGAAGCCTGGGCTACTCCGCGAATGAAATTGCCCCCGCCGATCACGAGCCCGATTTGTACGCCGAGCTCATGGGCGGCCTTTACGTCATCGGCGATCTGGCCGATGACTTCGGGGTTAATTCCAGAATGCTGATCGCCGGCCAATACCTCACCGCTGAGTTTTAAGAGAATCCGGCGGAACTTGCTCTTCGATGCTGCCAACTCAAACCTCTTACTGCTTCATTGCGGCGGCCACTTCGGATGCGAAATCCTCTTTCTTTTTCTCGATGCCTTCGCCGAGCTCGAAGCGGACGAAGCGACGGATGACCAGGTTCTCACCGATGCGAGCGACCAGCTCCGTGAGCATTTCGCCGACGGTTTTGTCGGGATTCTTCACGAACTTTTGGTCCATCAAGCAAATCTCAGCGGCCCATTTCTTGATTTGGCCATCGAGAATTTTCTCGAGGAACTCGGGTTTCTTTCCTTCTTCGATAGCTTTCGCCTTCAAGACGGATTTTTCCTTTTCGCGAGTGGCTTCGTCGATATCGGTCTGTTGAACGAATTGAGGGCCGAGGGCCGCGATATGCATCGCGACGTCACGGCAGAACGATTGGAATTCCTCGTTGCGCGCGACGAAGTCGGTTTCCGAGTTGATCTCCACCAACACGCCAATGCGGCCGCCGGCGTGGATGTAGGAGGTCACGAGACCTTCCGAAGCCACGCGGCCCGATTTCTTCGCGGCCTTCGAGAGTCCCTTGGCGCGCAGCCAGTCCACGGATTTTTCGAAGTCCCCGCCGTTTTCCTCGAGGGCCTTCTTGCAATCCATCATTCCGGCGCCGGTTTTTTCACGCAGCTCTTTTACTGCACTTGCACTGATCGACATAAAATTTCGTCCTACTCTTTGTCCGTGTTGGTGTCTTCGCCTTCAGCCGTTTCAGTGGCGGTGTCGACGCCTTGCTCGACTTCCATCTGAATCTCGACGTCTTCCGCGGTACCTGCGGCGACGAGCTTACGACCTTTGTTCACTTTAACCACAGACGGGCCAGCGGCTGCCGGAGTCTCGGGAGCGGGAGCCCCGCGACCAGCGCCACGAGCCGGGCGGGCCGGAGCCTCTTCGCTGCGAGTCTCGGCACGCTTGTCTCCACCGGCGCGCACTTTTTCCTGATAGCGTTTCGAGCCTTCGAGGAACGCTTCGGCGACGAGGTTCGCGAACAGTTTGATCGAGCGAATCGCATCGTCGTTCCCGGGAATCGGG
>CAYPFC010000004.1:17582-33171 GCA_964409815.1 uncultured Pseudobdellovibrionaceae bacterium | reverse complement strand
TTTCCATTACTGGCCCCCGCCTTCGGGCTTAACCCAGCTTACCGGTTTGCCGTCGCTCGAGCTGCGGAAGCCGTCACCGGTCGTGACGTTCCGCTCGATGCGCGCACCAAGGCGCGGCCCCGACTTCCGGAACGTTTCGATGGGACCGTTTTCTCCCATGAACGCTCCGAGAAGAAGGAACGCATAGAGCCCTAATAAGAGCACTAGCTCAACTGTCATGTCTCAAATCCCCCAAAGACTCGAGCGCGAACTACTGCGACGTGAAACCGCCGATGTCGCCCGCGAGTTGATCGAGTTTACCTTGTACGATTTCCATAATTTTTCCGCGGAACAAGAGCGCCAATGCGACGACGACGACGAGCAAAAGAATGTACTCGGTCGCACCTTGTCCGGATTCGTCTTTCCAAAGGTTCTTCATAGTGGTTGCGATTGATTTCATAGTAAATCCCCCTAGTGCTCATATCGGAGAATGACTCGACCGACATAAGGTCCAATGGTTGGAAATAGCAGGAGAAAACGGACAGATATCGACCAGACTAACAGACGGATCTTCATTTATAAACAAACCCAGTCGATTCGTCTCAAGATGAGACGTAAGTCTCCGCCCGGTCTTGCCGATAAGGAAGAGTGGGATTCTCAATTCGAGACGGACAAACTGGCTCCAATCCTCTGTGCAACCAGCGCGGACAGGGAATCGTTGAGTACATCCTTATATTGATAGTTACCGTCGCGATCATTCTCGGCGCGCTTTACCGCCTGAATTCCGCCTTCCGCGAGTACGCGATGAATTACTTCGGCGACTATCTCGCCTGCTTGCTCGAGACCGGCGAGCTCCCGACAATCGGCGGAAACCCCGGCGACTCCGGAATCTGCAATACGATTTTCAAACCGTTCACCCTCGAGGACGGCCGGCCCCTCAGCCCCGGCTACGCGGGCCCCGGCCAAGGCACGAGCGGCGGAAAAACCGGCGGCTCGAGCGAGCGCAATGGGGGCGGCAGTCGCGCCTCCTCGAGTCGCGTGAGCGGGGGCGGCGGCTCGAGCTTCGGCGGCGGTCGATTCAGCGCGGGCCGAGGCCGGGGGTCCACCCTCAAAGGTACCCGGATGAAAGGTGGCAAGAGCGACTCCACCTATACCGGTAGCACGAGCCCCGAAAATTACGGAGGCGGTTACGGCGCAACCAATCGCAAGATCAGCACGAAGGTCAAAAGCCAGCTCGACAACAAGTTCGCCTTCGAAGACGAACGCGAGCCAAAGCAGAAACGCTCTGTTGCCGGAACTTCCGCCAAACCCAAAGAAGAAGCTGGCGGGAACTCCGGACGCTCCCGCGCGAAGAGGAATGAAGGCCCGAAAAACATGGGGGGAGAAGGCGGCGATTCAGGAATGGATCTGCCAAATTTCATGCGTTATTTGATCATCGCCGGTATCCTCATCGCGCTCTTCATGTTCCTCGGCGGCCAGATGCTCCAAATCGGTAAATCGATGGAATAACGCCGCGTTACATTCGCATCCTTTGTGACTCACGAAATTTTTTTAAGGATGAGTCGACGGTGGACAAGCCCCCGGTTTCGATGAATACCTACCGACTGTGTTAGGGGGAAGCTAGGACCTGGGACAGGGGGGACGATGGAAGATCGTGGCATGATCACGATCAACCGCCGCGGGGTATTTAGCTTGGAAGAAGCGCGACAGATTCTGCCTGTAGTTCGCAGAATAACTCATGAGTTTAGCGCCAAAGTTGAA
Source organism: uncultured Pseudobdellovibrionaceae bacterium (assembly GCA_964409815.1). Taxonomy (GTDB): domain Bacteria; phylum Bdellovibrionota; class Bdellovibrionia; order Bdellovibrionales; family UBA1609; genus JALHOQ01. The sequence continues at coordinate 31,431 of CAYPFC010000004.1, read as the reverse complement.
TTGCTCATTGCTCGGTTAGAAACGCTACAATTGAATCAGACAGAAACGATCTGCGCGCTCGAAAAGCAGGTGAACGAGCTCATCCAGACTTGGAACGACAAGATTCGCAAGCTGGGTGCGGAACCTTGTGGCCTTTGGGTGGTCGACTTTAACAGCGGTGAGGGGTATTACTGCTGGAAGCATCCAGAGACCGATATCCTGTACTGGCACAGTTACGAAGACGGCTATTCGGGACGTAAGCCTCTGGCGACGAACCACTAAACGAATGGCTTAAGATGCGCATCGCGCTCGCTCAGATCAACTCGCTGCTCGGCGATTTCGCCGGCAATTCCAAGAAAATTCAGGATTACGTACAGCGCGCGCGCGAGCGCCGCTGTGACTTGGTCGTGTTTCCCGAGGCCGCGCTCTTTGGTTACCACCCCGTCGACTTGCTCGAGCGTCCAAGCCTCGTCGCCGAGCAGGAGAAACACCTGCGCGAGATCCATAAAGCATTGCCGAAAGGCATGGGTGTTCTCGTGGGCGCGTTTATGCGCAACACCTCGAAGAAGGGCAAAGGATTTTGGAACGCGGCTGTTTTTTTAGAGAAGGGAAAGAAGCCGCAAATCTTCGCGAAGCAGCTTCTCCCCACTTACGACGTCTTCGACGAAAGCCGCCACATCGAGCCGGGCCAGGTTCGCAACAACGTTTTCAGATATAAGGGAAAGCGCATTCTCGTCACGATTTGCGAGGACATTTGGGGATGGCCGCGCAAAGACAATCCGTTCTTCTCGACTTACGGGCGCAACCCGCTTCAAGACGTAAAGCCGCGGAAAATGGACCTGGTGGTCAACTTGAGCGCCTCACCCTACACGCATTCGAAGATGAAAAACCGCCAAGTGGTCACCCGCAGCACCGCGAAGTATTTCGGGGCGCCTATGGTCTACGTGAACATGGTCGGCGGACAAGACGAGCTGATTTTCGACGGCGGCTCATTCGCGCTCGATAAAAAAGGAAAAGTCCTCGCCCAGTGCGTGCGCTTCGAGGAAGACCTCAACGTCATCGACCTCGAGGAAAATCAGGGCGGCACGCGCGCCCTTCCCGAGGACCCGCAGGAGCTCATTCGCTCGGCGATCGTGCTCGGGCTTCGCGATTTCCTGCGCAAGACCGGGTTCAGGAAGGTGCACCTAGGCCTGAGCGGCGGAATCGACTCCGCGCTCGTCGCGTGCCTCGCGTGCGATGCGGTCGGTCCGTTGAACGTGACCGCGCTGATGCTTACGGGTCCGTTCACTTCTCCCGACAGCGTGAAGTGGGCGAAGCAGCTCGCGGCGAATCTCGGCATCGCGGTCAAAGAAATCAACATCACGGCGGCGTACGAGCAGATCCTTAAGGATTTCGAAAATGAATTCGGCACGGCCGAGTTCGGATTGATGAACGAGAACCTTCAGTCGCGCGCGCGCGGAATCAATTTAATGGCCGTAAGCAATCGCATTGAGGGCAGCATGCTCCTTGGCACGACGAACAAGAGCGAAATGGCCGTCGGCTACGGAACCCTATACGGCGACGTCATCGGCGGACTGATGCCGATCGGTGATCTTCTGAAAACCGAAGTCTTCGCGCTCTCTCGCTACTACAACGCGAACGCCGAAATCATCCCGAAGGAGATCCTCGAGCGCCCGCCTTCGGCCGAGTTACGCGCGAACCAAACGGATCAAGACTCTCTTCCGCCTTACGAAGAGCTCGACGCGATCGTCAAGCGCCTGGTCGTCGGTTTTCACGCGCCTAAGACCGACCTCGAGCGCAAAGTGCTCGACATGATGATGAAGAGCGAGTTCAAACGTTGGCAATCGCCGCCAGTACTCAAGGTGAGCGATCATGCTTTCGGGCGCGGCCGCAGATTCCCAGTCGCGCATAAGGCTCGTGGCTAACCGTTCCCTAACAACGTCCTGACTCGAGCCTGTTTTGCCTGATTGCCGGCGTCACGTTCACGCTTAAAGCATGACGACAATTCTACCGCTCCTCTTCCTATGGGGAGGTCTGCACCCGCGGGCCTCCGCGTATCCCGCACACCTGCACCAGCAAGTGCTCGAATATCACCGCTGCCTACGCGGCGAGCTCGGCGACGCGTGCGTGAAGCGTTGGTACAAACCGATCTTCGAGTACTGCCAGGACCGTCCCCTCGAATGCTCCGCCCTGCTTGAACTCGCGGACCCCGGCGCCCTGAATTTCAAAAAGTGTGCGCGCCTCGACTCGTGCACATTCGGAGGAAGCCAGGCGCCGGAGTTTTTCTTGCGCACGATTCTTCACCCCGGCGTGGAGAAGGCCGAAGTTCGCGACCCCTACCAGCTACCCTACGAGCGCATGCTAAGGCTTCGGCTCGAAATGCGCGTTCCCTCTCACACCCGACTCACGAGCGACAATCAGTCCATCGTCCTGCTTCAGTTTCACGCGGTGAACGACCACAGTCCGACATTCGCTTTAAGGATGAAGGGAGACGATCGCGTCGTGCTCACGATCCGGCACAACGTCGTCGATGAGGAGCCGCTGGAAAACGGAACGGAAGTGGTCGCCGGCGAGTTCAAGCTCGCGCGCGATCGGTGGCACGAAATAGATTTTCTGGTGCGCACGGGAGCCCAGGGAGTTCTCGACGCGGTCGTGGATGGAAAAACGATCGCCTCGTATCGCGGGCCTGTCGGCTATCGAAACAAGCCGAACTATTTCAAGTTCGGCCCCTACGATCACACTCTCACGCAAAAGAGCGACTTCGAGGTTCACTATCGTGATTTTCAGCGCTCGCTATAAAAGGCTGAGTTGCTTCGGCTGGGGCTCGATGACCGGAAAGCGAACTTCCGGGCGGCCCGTGAGCGCGACGAGGTTCGGAACCGGCGGCGCGTTCAGATGCGAGCCGGTGATTCTCTCGATCATCTTAAGGAAAAGTTTCGCCGCGTAAGTGGCGTCGGCTTCGGCGCGGTGGAACCCGTTCGCGTCGATTTGCAAGTGCTGGACGAGCGTACCGAGTTTGTAGTTCGCCAATCCCGGGTACACTTTCTTCGACATCGCATAGGTGCAAAGTACGAGACCCTTCGGCGTGCGCATCTCGTGGCGCTTGAAATCGTTCACCAGGAACTGGAAGTCAAAAGGCGCGTTGTGCGCGACCATGAGATCCTCGCCGCAAAATTCCGCGAGTGGCCCGAGCAGCTCTTCGATTTTCGGCTTACCCGCGACCATGTCGTCGGTGATTCCGTTTACGCGCGAAGCGCCTTCGGGAATCGAGCGCTCGGGATTCACGAGGGTCGAAAATACCGCTTCCACTTCTCCGTTCACGAAGCGGACGGCGCCGACTTCGACGATGCGATCCACGCCCGGAAGCGTGCCTGTGGTCTCCAAATCGAAAGCTACAAATCTCATGACAAAATCATAACCGCGCCCTTAAGCTGCCATCAAGGTATGACGACCAAGTCCATCTTTTTTCTTCCCTCGGAAAAGCGCTGTGAGTTCACGCGAGAACCGTCCGTTCTCGAGGTGGCTTTGAGGAACGGCATTGAAATCCCGCATTCCTGTGGAGCTATGGGGAGTTGCACGACCTGCCGAGTGATCGTGGAGTCGAGTCCCACCGCGCTACCCGAGCGCAACGAGCTCGAATCGGATATCGCCGATATGCGTGGATTCGCTGACCAGGAGCGGCTTTCCTGTCAGTTGCCTCCGCTTGACGGACTCGTGCTGCGAGTCCCTGATCCCGGCTTCTCGGAAACGTAAAACGGGTTCGTATAGATCCACGGAATCCATTTCTTTCCGTCGGGCAACGGAAGCGTGGGAATCACGCGCACCATCACGCGGTACACGCCGGGCCCGGTGAGATAGTACTGCGTCGCCTGGGAGTTCGACGTCATCATGCGCTCACCGTTGCGGTAGATAACCACGTCGAACGGCACCTGCGGCTTTTGCGGAAGTGTGATGTCGAGAACCATTCCCTCCTCATAATCCGTACGCGTTCCCATCGGGAAGAGCTGCGAGTCACGGGTGCGCAAAATCGCGTTGAAGCCTTTCGGATTTCCAAGAATGTCGAGCGACATGTAGAACTGACCCTGTTTGATCGCGGACGAGAGTTTCTCCACGTCGCTCATCGCGTTTCCCGTGAGCTCCGACTTGAGCAACACGTGATTGCGCACAAGTGAAAAAAGCGTTTCGTACGAGGGGAAACGCAGGAACGAGGCGCCAAGAACCGGCTTCGCTTCGGCGTCCGCGCCCGCGATGCCCGCGACCGGACGCGAGCGACTCAATTGATCCCAGAGGGCGATCTCGTCCTCGGGCGCTTCGAAGAGCCGGAGCAACGCGAGCTTGTCGTTGAAGGGGTACATCGTGAGGCTGATAAAGAACGCGAATTTCTTCCCGTTCCAAGCGTCCTGCCAGACGTTTTTCAAGTTGATGATCTCGAGGCCGTCGAGCCCCGGTGGATACTCGCCGCTCCAGCCGTAACGCGCCTTAAGCGGATGCGCGAGAAAGAGCGAGCCGATGTCCTCCTCGCGCTCGCTTTGCGAAAGTAAGTCCGCAAAAAGAACCTGCGAGCGGCCGACGCCCTGAAGGTGGCGCGAGGTCCGCGCGCCGATGTTGAGCAGGCGGGAGTTGAGATAGCTGTACTCTCCGTCGAGCATCACCAGCAGCGAGCTGTGATAACCGGCGAGCGAGCTCGGTTTGTCGAATACGTTCAAATCCGTAATCGAGAGAAAATCGAGTCCGGCGTCTTGCGCGTCCGCGATGACCCGCGTGATGTCGCCGCTCCCCGAGCTCATGTTCGTGTGAACGTTCGTGATTCCCTTGTAATCGAAGTAGCCCCGCGGCGGCTCGGCCACGAGCTCCTCGGCCAAAATGCGAACGTTGTATTGCGCGAGGTAGAGACCGTAGATCAGATAGACGAAGACCATTCCCGTAAGCGAGAGAAAGACCTTCATGGCGCGCGCACCTTAATGATCTCGAACTTGTCGTCGACGGGAATGGTTTCGACGACCTTGTGTTCTTTATAGATCGCCGGCAGCGGCTCGCCCTTCACGATCGCGACGTAATACTCGGGCGCATTCGGGGCGGACTGCTCGAGGTAATCGAAGAAATCCTTGCGATTCATCCCGCGCAGCTTATAGACCGGTCGCTGAAGCTCGTAGTGCATCTTTGCGGCCATCTGATACGAGCGCGCGTACATCGGCTCGTAGGGCTTTGCCGCCGCAATCACACGGTCAAACTGATGGAACTCGCGAAACTTAAGCGCCTTCGACCACGGCGGCTCGGCGATGACGATCGCGGCAAGCGATGCGAGTAAGGTCCCCCAGAGGATGACCGTGCCCTGAATCGCGCGCGCGTTCAGCGGGTAAGAGGCGACGGCAAGCGCGAAGACCGCGGGATAAGCGACGATCGGCCAATTTGCCTCGACGTAGCCGCGATACGTGGTGAAGAAGAAAAACAAGAGCGGTGTCCACGCGAGGAAATGAAAGACGATGGGAAGTTTCCGGCGCGCGCGAACCGCCCAGTACAAGATCACGGGAAAGATAAGCAGAATTTGCGCGCCGATGTATTCAAACGTCCACGAAGGCTTCCACACCCTGCGGCCGAGCCCATGCGCCGCTTGAAACTTGAACGAGGCGAAATCGTTCTGCACGTTCCAGAGCCAAACCGGAGTCGCGCCCGCCACGGCGCCGACGAGCATCCAGGGGAGTGACGGCCAAAACGCTTTTCTTAAGTTGGAGCTCAGTAGGGTGAACGGCAAAAGGCTCAAGACAAAAAGAACCATCATGTACTTCGACGAAAAGCCCACGCCCAGCGCGAGACCGAACGCGAGCGCCCAAGTCCACGTCGGCGTCTTTTGCCATCGGAAGAACAACCAAAGCGCGAGCGCATAGAAGAACATGAGCGGTAAATCGGGAGTCACGACGATCCCGCTTCCTCCCATGAGCGGGGAAAGGAGCGCGAGCCATAGCCACTGGCGGCGTTGCGCCGGATCCAAGAAGGGCTCGAGCACTCTCAACCAAACCCAAAGCGCCGCGTGCGCGAGAATCACGCCCGGCCAGCGCACGCTGCCCCCGAGCTTCATCACGTGATCGCCGAGCCAGAACAGCCAGGCCACGAATGGCGGATGGTCGTAGTAACTCAGTTGGAGGTGGCGCGACCAAACCCAGTAGTAGGCTTCATCATTGGTCAGCGGAAGCGCGGCCGCCAGGAGGAGTTTGACGAGTAATGAGATCCAGAAGATTCTTCTGAGCTCGCTCACGGAATTTTAATGGTTTTGGGTTTACCCAAGTCGCCCGGAACGCCGCGCTCGCGGCCGTCGAGGATGACATTCACGGCGCCGCCGTCGCTTAAGTCGATCGTGAGCGGCTGATCGGCGTGAATCGTATGAACTTGCGTTGGACCCAGAGAAACGCGCTTGGTTTCGCCCTTCACTTGGAACTTTACTTCCACTTTGTCGAGCGCCTCGAGAATGATTTCGTGCTTCGCGGCTTTTAGCGGGGGCGCGGGTTTTGTTTCGTCTGCGGGTTTTGCTTCCGTCGGTTTCGTCTCTGCGACCTTCGCGGGCTCGGCGGCGGGAGGCGGCGGATTCGTGGGCGCGAGCACTCCGATTCCGGGGCCCACGGGACCCGCGACGGCCGGCGCGGCAGCGGCGGGCGCGGCGGCTTCCGGCTTTTTCTCTTCGGGCTTCGCGGTTTCCGTTTTCGGAGCTTCGGCCGTTTTCTCTTCAGCCTTTTCTTCAGCCTTTTCTTCGGCCTTCTCTTCGGGCTTGGCTTCGGCGGCTTCGGGCTCTTTGCCTTCCGAGGTCGCCGCCGCGGGAGCGGTTTCCGTAGGAACGACCGGAGTGACTTTCAGGTCGACGGGCTGCTCGACCACTTTCTCGCGCTGGTATTTTTCGATGAGCTCGCGAACACCGATGATGAGACCGATTAGCACGACGATGACAATCACCGCGGCCGTACGCATGCCCGTCGAGCTGTCATCGCTTACACGGCGACGCGCGGCGGGAGCCGCTTCGGCCTTTGACGCTTCCGTCGTCGGCGCGCTCGAGACCGGCGCCGGCGGAGGCGCGGTTTCTTCCTGGAACGTGCGCAGAACTTCGTCCACGTCCATCTTCAGAAAGACGGCGTAGGATTTCAGAAATCCTTTGAGTATCGTCTTCGCGGGCAAAACGGTGTCATCCCCGTTTTCAATGGCCGCGAGAATTTTCGGATTAATCTTCGTGGCCAGAGCGACTTCGCTCAGCGAAAGATTCGAGCTCTCGCGTTTGGCTTTTAGAAGAGCGCCTGTGTTCTTCATTGTTCGAGCAACTCTAGCATCCCTTTGGCCTTCGCGACAAATTGACTTTTCGGGTATTCCTTAAGCAATTCGTCGAGACGCGCGCGTGATTTCTCTTTTTCGCCGAGTGAAAAATAACTCGACGCAGAATAAAACAGCGGCTCCTCGAAGCGCACGGGACGACAGTACTCCACCGCTTGATCCAACATGTCCGCCGACTCTTTAAGCTTCTTCAGCTCGAGCAGCGTGCGGCCGTAATAGTACGCCGTCGTGCAGTTTTGCCGGCGAATCTCGATCGAGCGCGCGAGGTACTCTTCCGCTTTCTCGAATTTTCCCTGCTCGAAGTACGCCATGCCCAGGTTCGAGTACGTTTTCTCGGGCGCGGTGTAGGTCAAATCTCCTTCAACTTCGTGAAGCAGCTTCGTAGCCTCGGCGTACTTTTGCTGCTTCATCAGCACGCGCGCCAAGTTGTTCTTCGCGTCCGAGAAGCGCGGCTCCGCCTTGATCGCCTGACGGAATTTCTGCGCGGCCTGATCCGTGCGGCCGCGCAAGAAGAACACGAGCCCCAGGTTGTTCAACACCATCGGATTTTTCGGATCCAGTTGCTCGGCCTTCAGCAACTCGGTCATGGCTTGCGGATACTGGCCCTTTTCCAAATGCCCCGTTCCGATTTTCAGGTAGAGAGTGGCGCGCTCCTTGTTGTCCTTGGTTGCGGACGTGCATGCGGCGAGTGATAGGGTCGCGGCCAGAAAAAGCGGAAGAAGTCTCATCTCTCGAGGGTAACAGAGGGCCCCAGTGAAGCAAACCTTAAGTTGCGGCGCATAAGGAGGCGATGAGCTCGACGTGCTCGGTCTGCGGAAACATATCGAGTCCGCGTACGCTCTCGAGTCGGTAACGGCCCGAGCGCACGAGTGGCTCCACGTCGCGCGCGAACGTCATCGGGTTGCAGCTTACATACACAATTTGTTGAGGCGCGTGCCTCAGGAGTTGCTCGATCACCGGTTGCGAAGCTCCCGTGCGCGGAGGATCGAGCACGATGAGGCCGCGGCCATTACGAGGTTTTAATCTCTTCAGCTCCACGGCGACATCTCCCGCATGCCATTCGAGGTTCTTTTCTTCACGCGTGGCGCGGCCGCGCTCGACCGCCGAGCGACTGAGCTCGATCGCGGTCATCGGCACGGATGGAAACTTATCGACGAGCGGCCAAGTGAGATTGCCCGATCCCGCGTAGAGATCCATCATCCACTCCGGCCTCACCTTCGCGAGCGCGAGCAACTCGAGCTTAAGCGCCTCGTTCTGCGCTTCGTTCACTTGCGAGAACAACGCGGCTTCGGGATCGCGCGCGCCGGCCATGACCTGCACTTCGCCCGAAAGCGTTCGCGCCAGCTCCACTTTGCTCTCTTGGCCCGGCTTCAGCGCTTTTAAGCTCTCGTTGACGGCCTTCTCGGCGATCATGCACTCGCGCACCGAAACGAGGTCGCGCGTCCCTTTGCGGAAAAAGCCGAAGTCTCCGCCGCGCACCTGCACCTGAATGCGGTTGCGATAGTAAAACTCATCCGGCGCCGGCAGAAATTCGAGCCACGGGATCGGCCCGTTCTTCTCGAGCGCGCGCAAACTGCTCTTCAATATGTTTTTCTTTTGCTCCACTTGCGCCGTGTACTCGACGTGTTGCCAAGCGCACCCGCCGCATCGATCGGCGACGGGGCAAGGAGGCGCGCGCCGAGCGGAAGACGGCGAGAGAATTTCCACCAGCTCGGCTTCCATGAAGCGCGGCTTCTGCGCCGTCACGCGCGCGCGGACGCGGTCGCCCGGAGCGGTTGCCGGGACAAACACAACGACGCCTTCAAAGCGACCAACACCTCGCCCTCCGTTGTAGGAGAGCGAGTCGATCGTCAGTTCAATGATCTGATTGAGAAAATTAGGCGTTTGCGAAGTCTTTGGAGTCAAAGAAGATCTTCAGTTCGCGCTCGGCGCTCGCGGGGCTGTCGCTGCCGTGAACTGCGTTTTCGCCGACGCTGTCGCCGTAGAGAGCGCGAATTGTTCCGGGCGCGGCTTTCTTGGGATCGGTGGCGCCCATGATCTCGCGGTTGCGAGTGACGGCGTTCTCACCTTTGAGGGCCATGATGACAACGGGTCCCGAAGTCATGAAGCTTACGAGCTCGCCGAAGAACGGGCGCTCTTTGTGTTCCGCATAGAATTCCTCGCATTTGCCCTTCTCGAGAACGGTGAGCTTCGCGGCGGCGATTTTCAATCCGTTTTTCTCGAACATCTGGATGATCGAGCCGATGCAGTTCTTCTTTACGGCGTTGGGCTTAATAATGCTAAAGGTCGTTTCGATAGCCATGGCGACTCCTTGTTTCCGAAGAGCCGCACCCTACCGAACCGGTAAGGCCTTGGCAAGCCATGGATTAGAAGGGATAGCACTTCAGAGCCTGGTTTACGCCCGACTCGATCCCGAGGACGTAGCTTAAATTTCCGTTCTTAAGGGTGTCGAGCGAGAGATTGTAAGATTCACCGCCCGAAAGGATGCCCGCGTAATTGTATACCGGACCGCTGGAGGCCATCGAAACCGTAACGTTTGAGTTTACCTTGCGGGTAAAAGGCGCTCCGGGCGACTCCTCGGCCGAGTAATTCACGATCGTGACATCGGAAATCGACTTGGCGCTCGCGTCGTGGTCGACGACGATGTCGACGATTTTACGGGGATACGCGACCTGAGTGTCCGAGCCGCGACAGAAATGCTTCGCGATGACGTTGCGGGGCTGCTCGCAGGCCACTCCCGGCGTGGGCGTGCAGCCGGGAGTTCCGCCACCCGAGCCGGGAGGCGTAAAGGTCGTCTTATAAACGCGGTTGTCGAAGATCGCGAGCGTCTGGGCATGCTTAAGGTTTTCGACGGCTCCGCGCGGGATGAGCACCTCCGCAACGTCCGCGCAATTTTCGCGGAGGATGTAGAAGTCGAGGCCGCGCTGTTCGATTTCGTAATGAGGCTTCTTGTCCGGGCACGCGACGAGCGCGCTATAGAATTTTTGAATTTTACCGCCGTAGCCTTCGCCGTTTCCGTTGCCAACGGGACCGCCGGAAAGAATCTTAGTTTGGTTGCTCGCCTTCATGCTGCTCATGCCGGTGTCCATTCCGCAGTTTTGGAATGCGACAAGGAGAAGCGCGAGCGCGGCAAAGCCGGCGGTCATTCGGATTTCTCGGGACGTGATTTTACCCATTAGCCACCCATAAACAGTGTAACCGTATTTCGATCACTTTCAGTCTAAAGTTTGGCCCCCGAATGACGAACTTATATTTATGGATAGTTCCGAGCGAAAAACCGAGAGCGATTGGCTCAAGTTGAAACAAGAGTGCGAGGAGTGGACCCGTATAGGCGAAAGCCGGCGCGTTCACCACGCGCTCTCGGTCATACCGAATCGAGACATCCCTCAACGATGGCGACTTCCGCTTGCGAACATCGCCCGCCGCGGAGGCCTGATTTTGCTGGGTTTGCGATTGCTCGCGCCTTCGCTGAAATCCGAGCCCACGCCCGAAGAGCTCGCGGAGTACGGCGTACTCTTGCAGAAGAACGGATCCGCGCGCGAAGCGCTGACCACGCTCGAAAAAATCGACGGCGATGAGATCCCGGAAGCGCTTCTCTATCGCGCGTTTTGTTTGTTCACACGCTGGGATTACGCGCAAGCGACTCCCCTGCTTGAACGCTACGTTGCTTCCGCGAAGCTAAACGATTATCAGCGACTGATCGGACGGGTAAACCTCGCGTCGGCGTATAACGTGCTCGAGCAGGACGCGCTCGCGCGCGATCTATTGAACGAGCTCGTCGCCACGTGCCGCGCGAAGAACTACGCCCGCCTCGAGGGAAATTGCCACGAGCTGCTCGCGCAAGTGCACCTTCGCAAAGAAGATTGGAGTTCCGCGGAGGACGAGCTGGAGCTCGCAGAAGGCTTACTCGCGAACGATATCTCGCTCGATAAATTCTTCGTTCAGAAATGGAACCTCGTAATTTCCGCTCTGAAGTCCAGCTCGCAAGCCCCGCTGCTAGAGCTTCGCCGACGAGCGCTTGAGCTTCGCCACTGGGAAAGCGTGCGCGAAGCCGATCTTTATCGCGTAAAGCTTACCGGCGACCCGAATTTGTTTCAGCACGTCTTCTTCGGAACGCCCCACGAGTCCTACCGCGCGAAACTAATGAAAGAATGCCCGGGCATCGAGCCAAGCGAAGAGCTCCTCGTCGGCCAGGGCGAGCGCGTGTTCGATCTTTCGCTCTCTGAAGTTGATGGCGCTCCCGTCTTCGGATCGGGCAAAAAAATCCATCAAGTCATCTGCTACCTGTTTACGGATTTCTATCGCCCGCTCAGGCTCGCTCCCTTATTCGCGGAGCTATTTCCCGAGGAAAATTTCAACGTTTTCTCGTCACCGAATCGAGTGCACCAACTCTTGCGTCGCACGCGCAAGGCGCTGAAAGACGAAGGCGTTGCGCTCGAGATCCGCGAGGACTCGGGCGCGTACTCGATCCACATTCTGCCCGGCTTGAGCGTTCGCCTAACGAACGATCGGAAGGTCGCGAGCACCGAACACGCACACCTGATTCGCCTGAAGTCGATCTACCCCGCGATGCAGTTTTCGGCCAAAGACGCGCGCGCGAAGCTCGGGCTTCCGCTCACGAGCTTTCACCGGGTTCTAAAATATGGCTTGGAAAAGGGACTTCTCGTCCAACAAGGCAACGGGCCCAAAACCCGCTACAAGGCGGCCTAGAGGCTCGCCTTGAGCGTCGTGCCGAGGTCCGCGGGGCTGCGAGCGATTTTGCAGCCCGCGCTTTGCAGCGCCTCGAACTTCGCTTCCGCCGTGCCTTTGCCGCCGCTGATGATCGCGCCGGCGTGACCCATGCGCTTGCCCTTGGGAGCCGTCGCGCCCGCGATGAAGCAGGTGACGGGCTTTTTGAACTCGCGCTTGATGTACTCGGCCGCTTCTTCTTCGGCGCTCCCGCCGATCTCGCCGATCATGATCACCGCATCGGTGTTCGGATCTTTGTTGAAGAGCTCGAGCACATCGATGAAGTTCGTTCCGTTCACCGGGTCACCGCCGATGCCCACGCACGTCGATTGACCGAGGCCCACAGCGCTCAACTGAAACACGGCTTCATAAGTCAAAGTTCCCGAGCGTGAAAGCACGCCGATACGGCCGGGCTTGTGGATATGTCCGGGCATAATTCCGATCTTGCATTCGCCGGGAGTAATCACGCCGGGACAGTTCGGTCCCACAAGACGTGTCTTCTTACCCTGCATGTAGCGCTTTACGGCCACCATATCCATAACCGGAATACCTTCCGTGATGCACACGACGAGGGGAATTTCCGCATCGGTCGCCTCCATGATCGCGTCGGCCGCGAACGGCGGTGGAACATAGACAACCGAGGCGTTGGCGCCGGTCGCCTTCACCGCGTCTTCAACCGTGTCGAAGACCGGAAGATTCAAGTGTTTCGTGCCGCCCTTTCCGGGAGTGACGCCACCGACCATCTTCGTGCCGTAAGCGATCGCTTGCTCCGAGTGGAACGTGCCTTGAGCGCCCGTGAATCCTTGGCAAATCACTTTCGTTTCTTTGTTAATCATGATCGCCATGGTTAGGCTCCCTTCACTGCGCTGACAATCGCCTTAGCCGCGCTGCCGAGCTCGTCGGCCGGCGTGATGTTCAATCCGCTATCTTTCAAAATCTTCTTACCGAGGTCGACGTTCGTGCCTTGCAGGCGCACGACGAGCGGAACTTTGAGTCCCAGCTCCTTCGTCGCCGAAACGATACCTTCCGCGATGATGTCGCATTTCATGATGCCGCCGAAGATATTCACCAGAATGCCCTTCACGTTCTTGTCGCTCAGGATGAGCTTAAACGCCTCGGTGACTTTCTCTTTCGAGGCGCCTCCGCCGACGTCCAGGAAGTTCGCGGGCTGGCCGCCCGAGAGCTTAATGATGTCCATCGTCGCCATCGCGAGGCCCGCGCCGTTCACGAGACAGCCGATGTTTCCGTCGAGCTTGATGAACGCGAGATCGTGCTTGCTCGCCTCCACTTCCGTCGGATCTTCCTCGCCGATGTCGCGATATTCGACGACATCTGGGTGGCGGTAGAGCGCGTTCGAATCGAAGTTCAATTTGCAATCGAGCGGAATGACCGAGCCGTCGCCGGTTTCCACGAGCGGATTGATTTCGGCGAGCGAGCAATCCATATCCTTAAAGACGCGCGCCAAACCGAGCAGCACCTTCACCGCATTGTTCGTCGCCGGACCCTTAAAACCCAACTTGAACGCCATTTGGCGCGCCTGGAACGGCTGCATACCGACCGCGGGGTCGATAACGACTTTATGAATTTTCTCGGGCGTCTTCGCGGCGACTTCTTCGATGTCCATCCCGCCTTCCGAGCTGCCCATCATGATCGCGCGTCCGTAATGGCGGTCAACGAGCATCGCGACGTAATACTCTTTCTTAATGTCACAGCCTTGCTCGATGTAGAGCTTGCGAACGAGCTTGCCTTCCGGGCCCGTTTGCGGCGTCACGAGATTCATGCCGAGAATTTTCGAAGCGTGAGCCCTCACGTCGTCGAGGGACTTCGCCAC
>CAYPFC010000004.1:0-17572 GCA_964409815.1 uncultured Pseudobdellovibrionaceae bacterium | reverse complement strand
ATTCCCCCGCCCTTACCGCGGCCGCCGGCATGGATCTGCGCTTTCACGACCCAAACATTTCCGCCGATTTTCTGCGCGGCCTTCACCGCTTCTTCGGGAGTGGAGGCGACCTCGCCCTTCAACAGAGGAATGCCGACGCGTTTAAGAATTTCTTTGGCCTGATACTCATGAATATTCATGTGAGATTTTTCCTTGTGATTCTCGAGAGGCTATCAGCTCTCGCCCTATGAGGCAACGAAGCGTCTTTACTTGATCCGGTAGAACTCGGCGCAAGGCTTGACCGGCTGCTTGAGTAGGTCGACGTAGCCTTTGTTCTTCGCGGGACTGGGATTCTTCGCCCACTTTGGCCGCTGCGCGCCCATGAATTCGGCGTAAGGGAGAAAATAATGCGTAATGCGCGCGTACTCCGCGGGAATCCCCGACTTCTGATAGGTTTCCATGATGCGGGCCGCGACCTCTTTCGCCTGCTTATAGACGGAAAGCGCCGCTTCGAGACCGGTTCCCGCTTGCTCGACGTACGTTTTCACTTCCGTCGGGCAGAGAAAAATTTTCGAGACGGAGTTGTTCGCGCTCGCCGAAAACGAGGTGCGGAACTGACGTGGCTCGAAGATCACATTGTAAAACGCATCGGGCTTAGGGTCGTCTTTGTCCGGGCTGATCTTTTGAACGCGATTGATCACCACCCAGCCGAAACCTTCCATTAAGGACTGTAGGTTCGCGGCGTTGCAACGCTTGCTCACGTATCCCGAAGCGACCGCCTCCGCGAGGAGCAAGCGACCGAGTACTTCGTGATCGCTGAGGTTCGCGCCCTCGGCGGCCTCGCGCGCGAAGACTTCTTCGGGTTTGTCCTTTTCAGATTGCGCCTTGCAACGATTGAGCTCGACCGGAAGAGGTCCGGCGTAAAGAGAGACCCACGGTGCGAACAACAGAGCGGCAAGAATCTGGGTTTTCATTATCTAAATGGTAAATCGAAAAGCGCAGAGAAGACAACACGGGGTCTAGGACTCGGACGCTTGGCCCTGAGTCCAGGCGCGCGTCCGAATCCCTCGCCTATAACGATTAAATGCCGAGCTTGCCGAGAGCGTCCACGAGATCCTGGACCGCTTTCGTCGAGTTCGCGAGTCCCGCGCGCTCTTCGTCGTTCAGCTTGAGCTCGATCACTTGCTCAAGACCATTGCCGCCGAGCTTGCAAAGTACTCCGATAAACAAGTTCTTAATGCCGTACTCACCGGTAAGATAAGCCGCGCACGGAAGGATGCGGCCCTGATCTTTCACGATCGCTTCCGCCATCTGCACCGCCGAAGCCGAGGGCGCGTAATATGCCGATCCGGTTTTCAAAAGCCCGACGATCTCGGCTCCGCCTTCGCGCGTGCGTTTAACGATCGCGTCGACGCGATCCTTCGGCAAAATTTCCGTCAGCGGAATTCCGCCGACCGAGCAGTGGCGGGGCATCGGGACCATCGTGTCGCCGTGGCCGCCGAGCACGAAGGCGTTCACGTCTTTCACGCTGACTTTCAATTCTTCGGCGATGAACGAGCGCATGCGCGCGCCGTCCAGAACGCCGGCCATGCCGATCACGCGCTCACGCGGGTAATCGAGCTCTTTCATCGCGACGTACGCCATCGCATCGAGAGGATTCGAGACGATGATCGCAACGGCGTTCTTCGAGTACTGACGAATGCCTTGGCGTTAGTCGAGAGCAGATCGTCGCGACTCATGCCCGGTTTGCGGGGCAGGCCTGCCGTGATGATCACGACATCCGAGTCGGCGGTGTCTTTGTAATCGGAAGTACCGGTGATGCGAGAATCGAAGTGTTCAACCGGCGACGCTTCGAAAAGGTCCAGTGCTTTTCCTTTGGCCGCGCCTTCGTTGATGTCTACCAAAACCACATCGCCCAGCTCTTTGGCTGCGGCCCAATGTGCGCAGGTAGAACCTACGAATCCAGCTCCGACCACAGTGATTTTCTTACGAGTGTGCTTCATGGGCGAGATGTCCTTTCCAATTGGGTTCGAGGTCCTAAAATAGACAAGTTCCTTGCTCGACTCACGAACTTTTGTACAATTGAAAGCATCTTTTCCAAGCGGGTTTTGCGGCGTGGCGTCGATCCAACTGGCTCTTCAGGATGTCTCCATCGACTTCGGCGATGGCTATCTTCTGAAAAACGTGAATTTGGAAGTTCAGGAAGGCGAATCCGTCGTTCTGATCGGCCCGTCAGGTCTCGGAAAATCCGTGATCTTGAAGTTATTCGCGGGCCTCTTGAAGCCCACCACCGGCCGCGTAATGGTCGGGGGGAAGGATCTGCACGGCATTTCGAATCGGGAGCAGGTCGAGCTTTTGCTACAGATGGGAATGCTCTTCCAGAAAAACGCGCTCTTCGACTCGCTGACCGTGGGCGAGAACATCGCCTTTCCCTTACGCGAGAAAACGTCGCTCAGCGAAGGCGAGATCCAAGATCGCGTGACGTACTTCCTGGAAGCGGTGGCGATTCCGCACGCGCGAAACCTTTACCCGGATGAGATCTCGGGCGGCATGCAGAAGCGCTTAGGGATCGCGCGCGCGCTCGCGCTCAAACCCAAGACCGTGCTTTACGACGACCCTACGGCGGGGCTCGATCCCATCACGAGCCGAATGATCGTCGACCTGATCTTGCAGTTGCGCAGAGAGAACAACTCCACGGTCGTCTCGGTGACGAATGACATGGCGCGCGCCTACCAGCTCGCGAATCGCATCGCGATGGTGGTCGACAAAGAGCTGATTCTCACCGGCAACAAAGAGCAAACACTCGCCCACAAAGACCCGCGCGTCGCACAGTTCATTCACGGCAACCTCGAAGGACCGCTGACGGAGGCCGCGCCGTGATCTCGTTCAAAGAGGTTCGCAAAAGTTTCGGCGAGCGCGAAATTCTGAAAGGGATCTCGTTTGACGTTCCCGAAGGACAGATTCTTTTCATTCTTGGGACTTCGGGCACGGGAAAGAGCGTTCTTCTGAAGAACATCGTGGGGCTCCTGCAGCCCACGAGCGGGGAAATCTGGATCGACGGGGAAGAGGTGTCGCGCTACGAGGAAGAGCGCATGTTTCCCATTCGCAAGAAATGCGGAATGGTGTTTCAGCATCCCGCGCTCTTCGATTCGCTCACCGTGTTCGAGAACGTCGCCTTCGGGCTTCGCAAACACTACCCCGAGCTCGAAGAGCAGGAAGTAAAAAAGCGCGTGGACGAGTGCCTGGGGCTCGTTCACCTCCACGACGTCAATCACAAGCTTCCGCAGCAGATCTCCTACGGAATGCAAAAGCGCGTGAGTCTCGCGCGAACCGTCGCCGTCAATCCGCGCATTCTGCTCTTTGACGAGCCGACGACCGGTCTGGATCCGGTGACCACGATGGCGATCAACCAATTGATTTTCGAGCTCTCACGCAAACTCAAAACGACGTCGATGGTCGTCAGTCACGACATGAAGTGCGCGCTCGACATCGCGGACCATATTTTGATGCTCGATAAGGGGCAAATCGTCGATCAGGGCTCCCCGGCGCACATGAAGAAGAGCCAAGTTCCCCTCGTACGCGATTTTCTGAAGGAGGCCATCGATGCTGAAGGTGGCTAAGTCCATCGTCAATGAGATCGGCGAATGCATAATGTTCGTGGGCCTCGTCATCCGCACGGCCTTCCGCTACCCGTGCACCTTTCAAAGCGTGTGCGAGCAAATTTGGAAGGTTACTGTCCAGAGCATGCCGACCACCGCGATGGCCGGCTTTTTCGTCGGCGCGATCATGACCGTGCAGTTCACCATGCAGATCAAAGCCTTCGGCGCGCTCGGGTACCTCGGCGGGTTATCGACCAGCGGAACCGTGCGCGAGGTGGGCCCGCTCCTGATCGCGTTTCTTCTGAGCGGTAAGGTGGGCGCGTTCACTTCGGCCGAGCTCGGCACCATGCGCGTGACCGAGCAAATCGACGCCATCCGCTGCCTCGGCGCGAATCCCATTCAGGAGATCGTGCTCCCGCGCTACATAGGAATTATCGTCTCGAGCTTCTTCCTGCTCGCCGCAGGGTTGTTCATGTCGATTTTCGGCGGCATGCTCCTGGGCGCGTTCTTCTCGGGGATCAATCCGGAAGAGTACGTTCGTCACATTCCGACCATCGTGACGCCGTTCTCGATCGGCAGCGGTCTTTTCAAGTGTCTCGTGTTCGCGTTGATTCTCGCATCCGTGTGCACATTTAAAGGTTACACCACGTCGGGAGGCGCGAAAGGCGTCGGCCGCTCGGTCGTGAGCACGGCCGTGATGACCATGGTGGGTATCGTCGTCGCCGATTGGTTTACCAGCTTGCTCAGCGAAACCGCGCTGAACGTTTTCATTGAGGCTTTATGAGTCCAGTTGCCGTCGTCGCCGACTTCTCTTTGTACTTCGCCCGTAGTCTAGGCGCGATCCTCACTCCGCCCTACCGCGGGAAGGACATTCTGCACCAACTCGAGTTCGTTTCATGGCAGAGCCTGCCGGTAATCTTGTTCTGCGTTTCGTTTGCGGCCGTCGTGACCATCATCGAAAGTTCGTTTCATATGAAGCTGGTGGTCCAGAACGACGCGCTCGTTCCCGGTTTCGCGGCTCTCCTGATATTACGCGAGCTTGGCGTCGTCGTCTCGGCGCTCTTGTTAACGTCGCGAGTGGGCGCGGGACTCGCCGCCGAAGTCGGTTCGATGCAAATCACCGAACAGATCGATGCGCTTCGCATGCTCGGCATCGATCCGATTCGTTTCTTGGTCGTACCGAGGTTCTTCGCGTGCGTGGTGGGCGGGTTCCTGTTGAGCCTAATCGCTAACTTGGTGTGTCTCTACTGTGCTATGTTGGTAAGTGAAGCCAAACTTGGATATTCGAGCGGTGCCTTCATCACCGGAATGCGCGCGTTCGTCGACTTTCAGGATTTGGTGTTCGCCGCGATCAAGGGCGCCTGCTTTGGCGCCGTCATTCCTCTTATCAGCTGTTTCTTCGGCTTTCGCTGCAAGAGCGGCGCGGAGGGAGTGGGACTCGCGACGACCAACTCGGTGGTGGTCGCTTCGGTAACCATCATCGTTTTGGACTTCTTTTTGACGTACTTGTTTTCGCACTTTTATTGAGGGGTGAAAGTTGAAGCCACAGACAAAAGTTGGGTTGATGTTTTTGGCGGCGATCGTACTCGTGGTGATCTTCGCGCTGGCGCTGGGTAGCCTGAACCCGTTCTCGAACTCCCACGAGCTCAAGGTCGCCTACAACTTTGCCGGCGGTATTGAAGTCGGCTCCCCCGTGCGCGTGATGGGGATCAAAGTGGGCAAGGTCCGCTCGATCGACTTCGAGCCCACGTTTAAAATGCCCGAGTCCGGTGAAGAGGTTAAACTCATAATCACCATCTCGGTCGACAAGTCCGCATGGACGAGCATTCGCTCCGACAGCAAGTTCTTCATCAATCTCGCGGGGGTGATCGGTGAGAAGTTCCTCGAAATCTCCCCCGGCGCGATCGAAAACGCAGAAATGAAGCCCGGACAAGTCGTTCGCGGAGAGGATCCGCCCCGCATCGACCAAATGATCTCACAAAGCTACGCCCTGGCCGGGAAGATCCTCGAGTTCGTCAATAAGAACGAGGGCTCGGTCATTGAGACCATCGAAACCATGAATAAGCTGGTCGTGAACTTCGACAAGATGCTCAAGCAGCTCGAGAAAACCTCGAAGGACCCGGAAGTACACAGAATTGTTAAGAACTTATCCACGATCATGGAAGACGGCGCGTTCTTCAGCCAAAAGATGCGTTCACCGGAAGCTCTGAAGACGATGGCGCTGATCAACGATCTCATCCGCCGCCTGGAGCCACTCGACGGCCCGGCGATCAAAAAGTTCCTTCAGGACGAAGGCATCAAAGCGAAGCTGTTTTAGTCGAAGTCTAACGCAATGTTTCGATCCCGGGATCGAAACGCTGCGGCGATGTTCGCCGGTTCAGACCGGCGGCTCGAGCCGCCGTTTGACATACAAAAGGCCGCTCCCAAACGGCCTTTCAAATGAAAAAGGCCGTTTCGAAACGGCCCTTCAATAAAAAACCCTCGGCTTGCGACCGAGGGTTTCAAGTTTCGCTATAAAGCGCGAAACCTATTTTTTCTTGCGAGCTGCTTTCTTCGTAGCTTTTTTCTTCGTAGCTTTCTTAGCTGCTTTTTTCTTCTTCGCCATTTTGTCTCCTCCATGGGTGAGTTAGCAAAGGACGTTTTTGTAAACGCGCTTTCACAATCAGTTTATCCAGGTGACTACCTCCGTCAATAGCAAATTCAAAAAAAATCATGTTTTTTGCTTTTCAAAGTGGTCGGAGGTTGATGTGGCACTCTTTTTGTTTCTGATTTCGTTGATCGGATTGTTGTCCGCGCTTCGAATCGCTCGCGTTTTTCTCGCGCGAGGAGTGATCGCGAAGTGTTTAGTGACAAGATTTGGCACGCTCATCTGCATCGTCGTCGTTCTCAGTGTGTTTTTCCGTGCACAAAGCGCGTTCAGCGCGATTTTTCTCGCAATCGCGCCCTCCGGACTGCTCGCGATCGCGTTGTTCGCGCTCGAGCGTCGACAAATTGACGCTTTGAAAACGCAAACGCCGCTTTTCTTGGATCGATGGATCCTGAATATGCGCCTCGGGGGCTCCGTCTCCGCCGCGCGTGCAGAGGCTTTGCGCGATTCCGAACATCGGTGGCGCGCTCTGATCGAGCCGCTTTTCAAAAGCTCGACGCTTCCGCGCGATCATCTCATTCTACCGTCAAAATTTCTGATCGAGATGAATTCCGTCGTCCAAAGCCCCCACTCCGCGCTCGCGCGGCTGGAAAGTTTGCGCGAAATGATCAGAAAGTCGGACGATTTCCGACGTAAGTCCGGACAGGCGCGTCGCCAAACCTCGATTCAGGCGGGAGTTTTGCTGTGCTTGCATCTTGCACTCGCGCTTTTCACTTATCGCCGATACGGCTGGCAGCGCCATTCCGACTTGATCGTGATGTCATTTGTGCTCGCCGGCTGCGGCTTGGCGTCGATGCGGGCGCTCGCGAGGAAGTCGAAATGGAAGATCTGACACCGCCGCTTTTGCACGCGATCCGCGAAGTGCGCTGGCACTTGAGCTCCGGTAAAGGTATGCGCGAAGCGTTTCCGCGTTACCTGGACGATGCACAAGACGCCTTGGCGCGCGAATTGCGCGGTAAGTGGGTCATGAAGCTGCAGGGGGGCGCTCAAGTTCCGCTGCGGTCTCACTTCGCGCAAAGCTTCTGGGATTTGATCGAGCGCGGGCTCGCGGGACAACCCGCATTCGAAGCGCTCGGAATCCTCGAATGCGAAGTGGAGAAAGCGGCGGAGCGCGAGCTCGACGCGCATCTCGCGAGCCTGCCCTTCAAGGTTTTGATACCTCTCCTCATATTTCAGTTTCCCGCCTACCTCATGCTGCTGCTCGGCCCGATTTTGCGCGAGCTCAGCGCGAAGATGGGCGGATAAATGAGAAAGCTCACGATCGTAACCATTTTCGCCTGGCTCATGAGCGCGACGGTCGCGAGCGCGGTGACGGCGGACACGATCTTCGTGCAAAAACTGGCGCGCGCGCGCGGAACGGCCGAGATTCGCGCGCTCGAGCGGGAGTTTGAGGATCTTAAAGTGGCCCGTCGCGCGTGCCGAATGCAAATCGACGCTCGGATCGCGCCGCTGACCTGTTACGACGCGCTCACGCGCGAGAGGAAGTGGAATCTCATCGCGCGCCCGGGTCCGACGCGAGACCAGTTGGACTTGCTCTGCGTACGCGCGGCGCACGAGCTTCGTTTGCCTTCGGCGTACGAAAGCGATGGCTTATCTGCGACCTGCAAAAGAGCCCTGAGTCGCGCTCGACGAATCGTCGAGTACCGCGCGGCGGGAATGGTCCGGGATTTGAACTGAGCTCGGGTATGTGGCCATCGAGTATCCGTTACGAAATTCAAGAGCTCTTGGGAGAGGGCAGCCAGGGGAGTGTTTACAAGGCCTTACGCCGCGATCGCGAAACGGGACTGTCGCACACGGTTGCGGCCAAGATTCTTCATTCCAAGAACGCGGTCGACCTCTGGAGACGGGAGTTCGAGTCTCTCTCCCGCGTTCGCTCACCGTATTGCGTTCAAGTCCACGCGTTTGAGCGCCTTGAAGGGCGCCCGGCGCTGATCCTGGAGTACGTCGAGGGCGTGTCGCTCTTTCAGCTGACGCTCGCGACGATGCTCAACCCCTCCGATGTGAGCGAGCTACTCGCCCAGCTCGAGCGCGCGCTGATCGATTTGCGCGGGTACGGATTGTTTCACGGCGATCTGAGTCCCCATAATGTTCTGGTCGACGGATTCGGGCGAATTCGCCTTCTCGATTTTGGACTCGCCAACAGCGCCGGCAAAGCCACGCGTCTCACGCCTGAGTTCGCCGCGCCCGAGCGCCTCGCGGGCGGCACCGCGGACTTCGCGGCGGATATTTTCTCTCTGGGGCGGATCGAACAGTTCTTGCTCGGAAAAAAACCGGGTTTCGAGACCGAGTCGCCCTATTTGAACGTCATGCCGAGCGCGCGCCGCCTTCGCGACCTGGCCCCCGAACCCGAGGCGCAAGACGCCTTGGGCGAGAAAGTTCGCGAGCTGCTCGAGCGCCGAAAGTCCGCGGCCCGAATTCGCACGCGCACCGAAGGTCCTCGCGTCTCGTCCGTGTGGCCCTCGCTTCGCGCGCGTGCCGCGGGTTTGGCGGCCGCCGTCTTCGCGATGACCGCTTCCGGCGCGAGCCAGAGCACCGATCTCTCCAGCGTCGCTCCCCTCCACATCCGCACGGAGAAGTGGCATTACGTCAGTTTGGATGGAAGCCCGCTGGGGTATACTCCGCTGAGTGTTCCGCTCACCGCGGGTAAAACTTATACGTTGGAGTGGACGTCGGCTTCCGGGCACGGCCGAACACGCGTGTCCGTAAAGGCCGGCCAGGAGCGAATCTTAACGGATCGCGACTTCTCGCATTGAGTCTTCATATTCCTGCCTAACGCGGTTAATCCTAGAGGCAGGCAGGTATATATGACCACGGATAAGCTACATCTACTGGAAGAGTTGGTGGACGAGCTCCTCAAGGAGTCGCCCAAGGAAGAAATCGTTCGCAAGCGCATGAGTGCGGCCGGAATTCCGGACACCAAAGACCCTATCGATCGCATCAATAAAGTACTGCACGCCCTTCATTTCGAAGAGAAAGACAAAGAGATTAAGTAATGTCGGAAAAAGAATTCGGTTTCGAAACGCGCGCCATTCACGCCGGCCAAGCGCCGGATCCCACGACCGGCGCGATCATGACGCCCGTGTATTTGACCTCGACCTACGTACAATCCTCGCCCGGCGTGCATAAGGGCTACGAATACTCGCGCTCGCATAACCCTACCCGCCGCGCTTACGAAGATTGCATCGCGAGCCTTGAGGGCGGAACGCGGGGATTCGCGTTTGCTTCGGGGCTCTCGGCATCGATGGTCGCGATGCAACTCATCCGGTCGACCGATCACGTGGTTGCCGGCGACGATATGTACGGCGGCACGTTCCGCTTGTTCGATAAAGTTTTGAAGCCGAACGGCTACGACTTCACGTACGTCGACCTGACGAAGACCGAGAATTTCGACGCCGCCGTAAAGCCGAACTCGAAACTGCTGTGGCTCGAAACGCCGACGAATCCGTTGCTGAAACTCGCGGACATCGAGGCTTTGTGCAAACGCGCCCATGCGCGCGGAATGATCGTCGTCGTCGACAACACGTTCATGAGCCCGTACCTTCAGAATCCCCTGGAACTCGGCGCGGACATCGTCTTGCACTCGAGCACGAAATACATCAACGGCCATAGCGACCTCGTCGGCGGAGTGCTCGTCGTGAAAGACCAAGCACTTGCCGAAAAACTTTTCTTCTACTCCAATGCGATCGGTCCCGTCGCGGGAGCGTTTGACGCCTTCCTTGCCATGCGCAGCCTGAAAACGCTCGCTGTGCGCATGAAAGCGCACGAAGAGAACGCGCGCGCGGTGGCCGACTACATCAGCAAGCATCCGAAGGTCGAAAAGGCGATTTACCCGGGCCTCAAATCTCACCCGCAACACGAGCTGGCCAAGCGCCAGATGCGCGGCTTCGGCGGCATGGTGACCTTCGTTCTGAAGGGCGGCATCAAAGAAACTCGCGCCTTCCTCGAATCCGTGCGCATTTTCTCGCTGGCAGAGAGCCTGGGCGGGGTCGAATCCCTGGTGAATCACCCGGCGATCATGACCCACGCTTCGGTTCCGGTCGAAACACGAACGAAGCTCGGAATCAGTGACAGCCTGATTCGCCTAAGTGTTGGAATTGAGACCCAAGAAGACCTGATCCGAGACCTGGAACAGGCTCTAGCCAAAGTCTAGCCGGACGGGTGCACCTTTTACTTGCGCAGGTGCGCCAAGTATCCGTAAGGTTTGACAGGTTCCGCTTAACGACGCTAAACGACATACTTCGTTTCTCGCGTAAGTGGCCGGGTAGCTCAGTCGGTAGAGCAGAGGACTGAAAATCCTTGTGTCGGCGGTTCAATTCCGTCCTCGGCCACCATCTTCATCTCCGGAAATTGCGCTTCGCCCCTCCATGGACTGAAAAATCGGCGTCCGCCATCGTGGCGGCCGGACCGGCAGTAGCCGGCCTACCCGATTTTGAACGCGCATTTTCCGGAGATGAAGATGGTCCTGTTTGGAAACATCTTAGCGCTCTTGAACGCGCGGATTGTGAGATTGAAGTTGGCTTGAGTTGCGGGTCTTTTTTGCGGATTAGAAGTAAATGTCTTCCAGGAAAATTCCGGGGTACGACGGGAGCGTTGCTGAGAAGAGCTCGTCCATGTTTTCCGTCCAACGGTTCAAACCGTCGAAACTTTCGTCCATCTCCTCGGGATTATTGATCACGCTCTTGCCCATCAACATGAACGCCCTCATGTCACGCGTACTGCGAATCGATAACGAATGCCAACGATTGCGCAAATCCGTGGGATCCTGCTGGCTTCCCGGCGAACGCGTCGGATTCACGAAATAATATTTCTCCGCAACCGTCACCGGCTGCTCCTGCGTTTCTCCACACACCATAAACCCGCGCATATCCAACGTTCGATCGATCTGCGCCCTCGCGACCTCGTCGCGAACCCAGTTTCGGCTCACCCTGAGGTAGTTCGCCCGCTCCTTCATGTACGGATTCATACGAATCACCATACAGCGGCGGTATCTCTTCACCGAAATACCCATCACGTTCTCTTCGGCGTTGAGAGTCGCGTTCGTACCGAACGTCATGTCGTTACCCCAGTCGCGACGCCACGTCGACGTGTTCGAAAGACCGAATCCCATCTCGAGAATCTTGCCGACAACGGGAATCTTTCCGATCGGAGCCCTCAGAGTCGCGTCCGTCGTATTCACGAAACGCGAGCCCATCGAGAACTGAGTACCGATAGTGATCTGGTAATTACGTCCCGGAGGCGCGAACGCCTCCCACTTCGCCTCATCCACGTGCAAGACATTCTGAAAAATAAAGAACGGATTGTGACGGAAACCGAGCCAGTGGAAAAAGCCGATGCCCGAGAGGCCCTCGCCACGATTCGTGATGCACGCGGTGCGAATATCATGGCGGAACGCGTTCGAGAACGTCACCGTCGACCGTTCGGCAAAGATCTCCGGCACCATCTGGTTCGCCCAATAGTTACAAAGCGCGAGATAGAGACCGTGATCGACCTGCTTACCGCTCATCGCCTGCATCAGACGATCGTACGTAATCTCCTCATTCACCGGCGTCGCCGGGGTTACGACCTTCAGATCCTGAGTTTTCGCGTACCCGTCCTTAAGATCGGCGTTCCTCGCCTCCTTCAGACGCTCGATCTCTTTACCCATCGCGATCACGTCGGCAAGGCCACGGAACGTCGCCGGGAACTTCCGCGGATCGGGAACAACCGCGCCGGAGTCTATCCAAGGTTGGTATTGCGCAAGCTGAGCCTGAGCCGTTCCGTCGAGACTGTGAATGTCAAAGGGCTTCAGCAGCATGAAGCCGTTCGCCTTCAACTCGAGATTCGCGTCGTATACGATCGGAGCGAGCCCCGCCTCGACGACCAAGTCCTTATACTCGAAGCCCGCCTTCGGTTTCCATTTCTCAAATCCCGCCGACTCCACCTTGCGCTCGTCGATCGTGCTCACCTCGATCAGAAAGCGATTGCGAGAGTCGATCAGTCGCGGATCCGGCATCTTCACCTGGAAATCGTGGACGATCACCCCGCCCTTCACGCGCATGATCTCTTCTTGCCCGTCCAGATAATTGTACGCATGAGTTGAATCTTCGTGACCGTTTCGAACCAAAGCCCAACGCACGAGGTACAGCCCCTGACGAAGGAGTTCTGTCGTGCCGGCGCCGTCGATCTGGTTCGACGCACGCGTGGCCCTTAAGTAGATCGAAAGGCGCATCGTCTTCACGACCTTGAGGTTGAGCGCATTGTCGACCTCGTAATCCACCTTCTGCTCGTTCATGTCGAAGGCCGAGATAAACATCTCCGATTTCGGGCGGCTCGCCTTACATTGCTCGGGGTTTTCAGCCGAAGCGAGCTCCTCCGGGCCAACGATGCGCGCGTCACGACAGAACGTGCCGAACGCGTGCCACGGGTTCAACTGGAGCGAAGCCGTTTCATTCAAACCCAGATCGGCATTGACCAAGCGAACGGTAGCCAGTTGACGACATTCGGGCTCGTAGAACTTATGCGAGATCCGATCCTCCAGATCGATGCAGCCTTTCTCGTTCGTCGTGCGCGTGACCACGTCGCCCATGTTGCGATGAACTCGAATCGGGACTCCCTCACGCAGCACCTGATTGTCGCGGCGGCGAACGCAATACTGCACGCGGTACGAGAGCGTGCGGGCGATCGCGGTCTCGGTTTCGGTGACCACGCGGTCGAACGAGCAAGAGACGGACTTGTCGATAAAGTACGCCGTCGTCTGACCCATGCCCGGGCTGGCGGGCTGATGGCTATCGAGGAAACCTAGGGTGTAGACCCCCGACTTCCCGTACACTTCGGCCGAGAGAGTCGCGGGCACCGTCCCGGTCCACACGAAATCCGTAACGGATGCGATGTCGAACGTTCCTTCGAAAGCACCGAGCGTCGCCGGTCCGTCGACGGGGACAAGTCTCACGCCCATTTTGTAAACGCCCGAGGTCGGAATGAACGCGGGCGAGATTTGCACGTCCGCGTTCAAGAGGCCGCGGCTCGCACCGATCCCTTCGATCACTCGTCGATCCAGAACGCTGATCGCGCGCGACTCTCCGGTTTCCGCAAAAAGCGTGAGCTCGAGGTTGTATCGGCCACCCGAGATCGGAACGATCACGTCACGGCCGCTTGTATCTTTTCCGAGGAATTGCGTCGGGAGCTGCACGCGCGTTTGCAGCGTGAGCCGCCCCCCCGTCGTGCTCCACTCGCGAATGTTCTGCAACTCTAGCCTCTCGAGCCAAAGGTGCGATTTCTGCTCCGATACGAAAGACGTCACGGCGGCGTTATACGAGCCGACCTTATCGCGCTTCAAGTCCACGACCGCGGGGATCCCCTCGCCGTGCAGCCACGGATTGATCGCGAGAGGAATCGCGAGTTGGCCGCGCGACGCGCCTTCACCGCGAACGATGCGAGTCTGGAAAATGTATTCCGAGCGCGCAAAGAAATTCACCGGCGGGCGCTCTTCCCAGGTCACGCAGCCGTTTTCTTGCGACGTCGGTTGGGCGATGAACTGCTCGCCGTTCCAGATACTGAACGGCTGGTTCGCCACCTGCTTGCGGTAGAGATTGTCGATCAGACAAACCGTAAAGGTCAGCAGTCGTGTCGTCGGCGTCAGAAAGACGGGATCGACGCGATCGGGCTTCATCTCGCCCTTTACGGTCTCAACCTGGAAGGTCGCTCCCGAGGGCGACGCGCCTTCCGGCGGGCGCTTCTTCCCGGTCAAATCACAACCGGTCATCGCGAGGGCGACGATCAAAATGGAGCTAACGCTTCGAAGTGCTGTCATCGGTGAGATTCCCTACGGAAATTAAGAACAGATTACGATCTCCCATCAGATCGTTTTGATAGTATGGCGTGTCCTGGTAGTAGCTCGCTTTGAATTGCAGTCCCCAGCGCAGGTGATTCACGAACGCCGAGGCGCCCGCACCAATGCGGTTGTTGCTGTAAATCGGATCGGTATAGAGAGCGGGCGCGGTGTCGGGCTGCACGCGATAGTACGAGAGCGAAAGCCCGCCCTCCCGCGCTTCAGACATCGCGCGCTTCGCCTCGATCGTCGAGACGTAGCCGGTGCCGAGGCTTGAAGGCGCGCTCGTGTTGCGAATGCCTTCTCCGCGCCAGATAAAATCCCACGCGCCGAGCGCGAGGTTCGCCTGAGCTTGAAGAGCGACCCCCTGATAGTCGTAACGAAAGCGCCCGGTCGACGAGCTGAAAAGATCCACGCTGTTCCCGAGGCGCAAGCTATCCACGGCCACGATCTGCGGAAGGTCCTGGAACGTAAAGTATGTCGCGCCCACCTCGATCGAAGACGTCTGGGTCACGAGTTGCTCGAGCATAGCGGAGTACGTTTGGAGCTTGGGTAAAGGCTCGTTGCCGGTCGCCTTGTCCTCGAGCGTGTACGACGTCGGCACGGCGAACTGGGCCGCCAGCCTCATGAGAGTCGAATCGGTCGGCTGAAGGCCCAGCTGCGCCCGGCCCGCGGGAAAGGGGCGCTCGTCCACGAGCAATCCGTTCTCGAGGTGTGATTGATTGATAGAGCCGGCTTCGACCAGCGACTCCTTCGCGGGCGACCACGTAACCTTCGCTTCATCCGCGTAGATTTTGTCCTTCGGAAGGCGATCGGAGAAAATGTCCTGGTCGCGGCCGTTCACAAAACGGAACGCGGGCCGCAGAAGAATCGTGAATTGATCGTCGAACGTCTTCGATAGCTCGAGTGAGCCTTCGATATCCGCGCGAACGCTCTCGCTCATGAGCTCTTTTTCTTCAGAGTGAACGGCGCTAAGCTTCCACGCCTCGGAGATTCGCCAAGACGGGAATAGCGGACGCTCGAGCTCCACGGGTTTCGTTTTCGAAACCGAGATTTCGGGAGCCGCGAACGCGACGGTCGAAATTGTAAAATAGAACGCGATGAGTCCCAGTCCCAATACGCGCATAGCCTGTCTCTCTCCATGGCAGCGAGGTCGCCGCCCACACCTTAAAAAGTGCAGCCTGAGCGCATACTAAACGGGAGTCCCAAAGTGGGGTTGAAAAACGGTTAAACCTTGAAATCAGTACAGGACCGTCAGGCCGGTTCCTGAAAAAACTCCCTGAAAATCACGATCCGGAAGTAAATCTCAATATAGGATCCATAACGAATTTTTAGGCCTTAAAAGTCCGCAAAATATCACGACAATTCGTCAAAGCTTTAGCCATCTCGAGCCCTTGGGGGCCACCACGACACCGCTTGCGCGGGCACGAAATTGCAAAACTATTTCACCGATCGGGGGAAGGATATCGTGAAATACATAATTCGTTTCAATTTGAGCCGTCATCTTGCGAGCATCGCTCTTCTCAGCGCCGTCGTTCTTCAATCGCCGTTCGCGCGCGCGAGCGACGTCGCTTCGTACTCCTACATCTGCTCGGACAACAGCGTGTACACCGTCAAGGTGAAGTCGAGCCGGCCGGATGGGTTCACGTCGCGTGGTCCGTGGCACGAGTTTCAGTCGTTCTGCAAAGCCTCGATCTCTTCAAATCACGACTGTACGCACGACAACAGTCCGCAAACCTCTAAATGCTTCTTTGAGTTTAAAGAAAAGGGCAACCTGCGCCTCGTGAACGACACGCTTGCCGTATGGCCCGATAAGATCCGGCATACTCCGCCGAGCTCCTGGTTCACGCAGATTCAATTGACCTCCGCGCAGCTCAAAGAGGTATGCCTCCCCGCCTTAAAGGCCTTGAACTGCGTGAAGCCTTTCTCGGTCAGCGCGCAAAACGAGCAACTCAAATGTCTTTACGACCGCTCGAGTTTCGCGAACCGGGCTACCGGGCGCAATTGCTTTCAAGCCATTTCCACTAAGTTGGATGCGGTCGCGCAGGTTCAGCGCCGCCAAATTCTCTCGAGTCAGCGCAGCTTGGCCGGACGCTGACGACGAGCCTTCCAAAACTCAAAAACCACGGGCAGCACCGAGATGACGATGATCGCGAGAATCACGTACTGGAAGTTCTTTTTCACCGCGGGCAAAGTTCCAAAGTAATAGCCGAGCGTGAGAAACGACACCACCCACACCGCGCCCCCGGTGGCGTTATAAAGGAAAAACTGCGAGTACTTCATTCGTCCGAGGCCCGCGACGAACGGTGCGTACGTGCGCACGATAGGAATAAAGCGCGCGAGAATGATCGTCTTTCCGCCGTGCTTCACGTAAAACGCCTGCGTCTTCTCGAGGTGCTTACGGTTCAGCCAACGTGAGTTTTCGGTCTTGAAAAGCCTTGGACCCACCCAGTAGCCGAAATGATAGTTCACCATATCGCCGAGGATCGCCGCGACCGTGAGGACCACGCACATCGCAGGAAGATCGAGGCCCGGCAAGTTCAAGGTGAGAGTCGCACCCGCCGCGAAGAGCAGCGAATCTCCCGGGAGCAGAGGCATGAACACGAGGCCGGTCTCGCAAAAAATGATCAGCGCGAGAATCACGTAGATTCCCGTTCCGTAATCAACGGCCCAGATATGCAAGTACTCGGGAATGTGCTGAAAGAAATCGAGAAACTGGAAGAAGAGGCTCACGAGCTGATCGATCATCCACAAACGCTAGCGCGCGCACCGGGGGATGGCAATGGAAAAGCTCGGGCCGAATTGCTTGCTGAGTACCGGGATGGATTCGTCCACCAAAGGGCCTTGGGGCGCCGGCCAATCGATGCTCATCGTGAAGACATCGTTCGCGTGATCCGCCGACACTTGCGCCCGCGGAACTTTCAGTGCCGCGGACTCAAAAATAATCTCGGCCCATTCGTTATAAAAAAGTCTGAGGTGCTCAATGGGAAAATCGACCTTTGTCGGAATCTGCGGCGAGAGACGACACGTGGGCTGGTAGTAAATCTCGAACCGGCGGTCACCGCTGTTGTCATTGACCTGAAGCTGGTACGCGAACGAATTAAACTGAAATCCGTACTGAGCGGGGTTCGGAACCTGGCGGCCGTTCAATAGCTCGAACGCGCGGTGCTGATACTCTTGGAAACGACGGGTGCGTTCTTCGAAACTATTCCGGACACAAGACGGATTCGCGCCGTCGTACTTGATGCAGCGAAGATTGGTCGCCTGACCCGTGCCGTGCTTTTCGTAAATGAACGGCTGACGCCGGAACGAGGTTTGAACTTCCGCGATCGCCTTGGCGAGATCCTGAGAGCCAACGTGAACCGCTTCCACTTCATCCCCGTCGGGTGTCGTGAGCATCGGCGAGCCCGAGTGACCGGGTACCGTCTCGCAACCGAAAGTTTTAATGACGTCGGGCATTTCGGTCAGCGAAAACGGAAATAGTCCTTCGTGGCGGCGCACATTGCATTCGCGCAATTCCATTTGAAATTCTGTCGGGTT
>CAYPFC010000003.1:2366-36636 GCA_964409815.1 uncultured Pseudobdellovibrionaceae bacterium | reverse complement strand
GTCTACCGCCTTCCCGAGATTTTCGAGTTCCGCATGGTGCTTGGCGGATTCATGGCGCTGTTCATCATCCTGACGACTTCGCTGTCGATGATTCCCCTCGCACAGATTCTCAGAGCCTCGATCGAGGAGGAGAGCCAACAGCACGCGCTCACCATCGCGACCACTCTCGCCAAGGTGAACCGCCCCTTCCTCATGCAAGGGCAGGAAACTTCGGTGTCGGTCGACATCGCCGTCAGTCGCCCGGGCGTGAAGAAGGCCTACATCATCAATAACCTCGATGGAAATATCATCGCCCCGGCCTCGCAAGCCGGCTCGTATCCGGACGTCGCGCACGTTCACGAAGGCCGCAAGCAAAATAAAGAATCCGTTTACCAGATCGACGACAGCACCGTGGTGGCGCTCTATCCGATCGAGTTCTTCAACGCCGAAACGGGAAGCCATGCGATCACCCATTGGGCGATCGTGCTCTACGATATGAGTTCGCTCGCCGTGGACAACGGTCGCGTCTTGAGCCTGTTCATCACAACGCTCTTTATCGCGCTCATCCTGGGCGGCGTGCTCTTCTTCTTCCTTTATAAAGTGGTCGAGTACCCGATTCAGAACATCAACAAGCAGCTCGATACGGCCCTTAAAGAAGGAACGGATACGCTGCAAGTCACGTATCAGTTCCCGGCGATTCAGCTTCTCGCCTCGAACGTCTCGAGCGCGCTCACGCGCGCGGTGAGCGGCGACGGCGGAGGGGGCGGCGGCGGAAACAAGGTCGTTGATCACGACCGCAACCGCGAGATCACGAACCTCGTCGAGCTGATGGGTTTCGGCGCGATGGGAATCCGCGCGGCCGATCTCTCGATCGCGGCCGTGAACCAGGCCCTCGAATCGCGTCTGGGTCAACCGGCGTCGACTCTCACCACGATGAATGTCAATGAGCTTAACGACCAAGCGCTCAAACTCAGCATCAAAGATTTGCTCGAGCGCGTGGATCAGAACCCGGACGAGATCGCGAGCAACGAGCTCGAGTTCAGCGGATTGTCGTTCCGCGTGGTCGCTCAGGGCGTCTATGGCGTGAACAAGCTCGCCTATTACTTGATCGTCTTACTGCCGGCGGGGGATGAATGAGCTCAGCACTCGCGCTCTCGCCCGGATTAGAAACGCGTTGGACCGTCATCAGCGGCGCCATGAAAGGCACCGTTCGCGTGATGAACTCCGCGCAGTTCACGATCGGCCGAAGCCCCGAGTGCGAGTTCGTGGTCGTTAACGACCCGAAAGTCAGCCGCAAGCACGTTACGATCGTGTGCATGCCGGGCGAATGCGAAGTCATATGCCTGAATGAGAAAAACCCCGTCCTGATTAACGGCAATGAAGTCAACAAAGGCCGCTTAAGAGAAGGCGACACGCTCACGCTCGGCGAAACCGAACTGCAATTCAACATGGGCGGCCCGGCCCATCTGGAAGTTCCGCTGATGTCGGTGCCCCACGCGCCACCACACGGCTATCCGCCGATGCCCTACGGATTGCCCCCGCCGGCGGCCGCTCCTTCGCGCCCGCGCGGAACGGCGAAGAGACCGGGACAAAACAACTCGAAACGCTTCTTGATCTACGGGATCGTGGCACTCCTTATATATTGGCTCTTCTCGAGTGAGACCAAGAAGAAAGAGGCCCAGAAGCTCAGAACCGAGCAAGACATCCAGGCCGAGATCGAGGCCGCGTACAAACTTAAGGAAGCCGGTGAAGCCGCGAACACCAAGAGACTCGACGGCTCCGTGAACGCCCGCCAGGCGCAAGAGAACTACGTGCGTGGATTCCGCGACTACCGTGACGGCCAATATGAGCGCGCGCTCATCAGCTTCCAAGCTTGTCTCGCGCTCAATCCGGAGCATACGCTATGCAATCGCTACCTCCGACTCTCGCAACGAAAATTCAACGAAGTCATTCAGTACCACATGGTTCTGGGCCGCAAGTATCGCGACCAAAACCAATTCAAATCCTGCAGAGCCGCGTTCCGCAATGTCATGGTGATGGTGAAAGACGCCAACAGCCAGACATATAAGGAGGCCAAGGCCAACTATGAGGCTTGCAATACTTTCGTCGAGGGGAGGTTCTGATGGCGCGTTTGACCGTCAAGCTTCGCGGCGAAGAAGTCAGTCGTATCACGATGGAGCCCGGCATGGAGTACGTCGCCGGCCGCGCGCAAGACGCGCAGATCGTGCTTTCGAGCGAGCGCGGGATCTCTCGCCACCATTTGAAGTTCTATGAGCGCGACGGCGTATGGGTCTGCGAGTCCTTAAGCAAATTCGTGTTGATCCAAAAAGGCAGCCAATCGCTCGAAGTGATCGAGCTCGGTGAGCCGTGCGCGTTCAGCGTTCCGCCCTATGAGTTCTATTTCGAGCCGACGCCTCAACCGAGAGCCGAGAGCTCCGACGGCTCCGCGGACGGGCCCAAGCCCGCCGAGAATCTGCCGGTCTTTTATCAGCCGCGCATGAATCCGCCGGGCGAGGACACCTCTCCCCGCCTGAATAACGAAGCCACTGTCGCGGGAGTTTCGAATCTCGTCCCGTATTTCCGCGTGTCTTACCCGAATACGGCGGACGACGAAGTGCTCAAGCTCGAGGGACATTTGTGGGTCGCCGGCCGCGATCCCGGATGCGAGATTCCGATCGACAGCCCCCACGTCAGCCGCAAGCACTTCGAGCTCGCGCGTACGAAAGAAGGCTTCTTCATTACCGACCTTGGAAGCTCAAATGGAACGAAACTGAACGGACAGCGCATTCCTCCGCACGAGCCGACACGCCTCGACAGCGGCGATGAGATCCGCGTGATGAACGTGGCCATGTCATTCGAGATTCGCGATACGCATTTCAGCAACCGCATGGAGAACCTGCCGGTACCGGCGTTCGACCCCATGCTCGCCGCGCCCCCGATGCCGTGGTATCCGCCCGAGATGATGCAGTATCCCCAGCTTCAGTCGGGCGGTGCGCTCGAGGAGATCCCGAAAGATTGGCGCAAGCTCCGTCCACACCACCTGAAGCATGTCGACTGGAAGAAAAACAAAGTCCGCGTCGCGCTTATCGCGCTAATTCCCATCGTCTTAATTCTCGCGCTTACCGACGACAAACCTAAGCCCGCGCGTGAACCCAGTTCCGTCGGCGGCCAAAGCGTCGTCTTCGAAAGCCTTTCGCCCGAACAGAAATCGGTCGTGAAGGACTCCTTCGTGCTCGCGCGCAACCTTTACGTCTCGGGCAAGTACGAGCTTTGCCTGACCGAGCTTGCGAAAGTTCACGAGCTGATTCCGCAGTTCGAAACGTCCAAAGAGCTTCAGTCCTTCTGCGAGCAGGGTAAAGAGCTCGTGCACCGCCAGCGCGATCTGGAGCGCCGCGACCGCGAGCGCGCCATGATCGAACAGCAAATCACCGGCTACGTCGAAACGTGCAAGGCGAAGCTTACTGTCTACGCGACCGTCGATGAAACCCGACAGTGCCTGGCCGAGGCGATGGAGCTCGACCCCGAGCACTCATTGATCGTCGAGATGATCCACTCGGCGCAAGCGCGCGAGCAGGAGCGCAAGCTCCTCGCCGAGCAGAATGAAAAGGAAAACCAGAAAGCCGCCAGGGGCGAAGCTCATTACAACAAAGCGCGCGGCATCTGGAAAAGCGGCAGCCTGTTTAAGGCCGTTCGCGAGTACGAGAAGTTCCTCGACTCGCCCTATCCGAAAATCGAAAGCACGAAGAGCACGGCCCGCCGTGAGCTCGCGTCGATCAAGAAGGAATTGAAGACGAAGGTCGACTCTCTGCTCGAGCAGTGCCGCACCCTCGGTTCAAAGAGCAAGTTTAAGGAAGCCTACCTCGCCTGCGACAAAGCGGTCGATGAAGACCCGGGCAACTCCGAAGCGAAAGAGATTCGCGGTCAAATGCACGCCGAGCTCAAGCGCGAGATGAAGAACATCTACGAAGACAGCGTGCTCGAGGAAAGCCTCGGCAACGTCGACAGCGCGAAAGAGAAATGGCGACGGATCATCAAAGAGAACTTGGATTTCGACGACTATACGAAGAAGGCGAAGAGCAAATTAAGACGTTACGGGATCGGCACCTAATGGCTTTTGACCAGCGCTCGTACAGCGGAAAACTCTTTCGACCGACCCCGGAAGTTCACCTCGAGGAGGATGGCAGCTTCGGCGTTGTCGCCACGCCTTGGGGCAATCGCGGCGCCGCCAAGAAGGTCATCGAGATTCTGACCGATTACATCCTTTCGGCCCGCCAGGATATGGAGGCGACTTCTCCCTTCCAGAAGCTGACCTGTTTATCTCCGCTGGCGAACAGCTTGCGTACGGGGCTCATGCTCGCGAACGATTCCGTTTACCGCGAGGATAACAAGCAGGAATACCAGGCCGGCGTCGAAGTTCTTGTTTTCGCGCATTCTCAAGGCGAGCTTGCCTATGCGCAAGTCGGCCACCCGCACCTATTTCTCGCCAGGCCGAAACTCCCCTGGATCCCCTTGAGCGTGCAGATCGATCTCGCAACCGAATTGAGCCAACCGCCCGAGATGCTGCCGCCCCTTCCCCAGAACCTGATCGGTCTGCACACGACGACAAACATGAATCTCTCATCGTTTCGTACCCAGCCCGGAGACCGCCTCGTGTTCTTGAGTCACTCGGTGGTCTCTCACCCTCTTTACGCCGTCCCGTTCGAGCAGACAAATCTGGATGCAATTAGCGAGAAATTGTCGCGCGCGCATCCCGACTTGCCGTTCTGGTTGGGCGTGCTTAATTTCTAACTAGACCTTGGTTCGACGGTCGCGTTGTAAATCGAGCGGCCTCCACGGATAATAAGGAAGAATGGAAATCGTTTACGGCCCCGTAACTTCCCTGCGTTACGGCTCAACCCTCGGGATCAATTTGCTCGGCGCCGAAAAGGTGTGCTCGTACAACTGCGTCTATTGCAGCTTGGGGCCGACCGTCCTGACGATGAATCGCATTCGTAAAGACTACGAGTTTCCGAAGCTTGAGGACCTCAGTCGCGCGTTCAAAGATTACATTTCCCGCTCGGTCGAGACGAAGGCCGTCGTCGTTTCCGGCAACGGCGAGCCGACGCTTTACCCTGAGTTCGACGAAGCGATGAAGCTCGTTTGCGAGCTGCGCGACGCTCACTTGCCCGGAACTAAGATCGTCGTTCTTTCGAACGGCGCGCACCTCGACAACAAGAAAGTCGTGACCGGCCTCAACCTTGCCGACGAGCGCGTGATTAAGATCGATGCCGGCAACGACGCTTTGATGATGAAAGTGAACGATCCGCTGATCCGAATCAATCTGGCGAAGTTCCTGGGTGGAATTCGCAAGCTGAAGGACAGCACGGTCCAATCGATCTTCTTCACCGGCGAGATCGACAATACCGGATCCGACGCGCTCGATGAATGGATCGAAGTCATCGGAATGATCAAGCCCAAGGCGATTCAGCTCTGCACGATTCGCCCCACGACGGACGCGCGCTACAAGCCCACCGACGAAGACACTCTGTATTCCATCGCGTTCAAATTGAAAAAGCGCACCGGCTTAGAGGCGGAAGTCTTTAGTCTCCAGAAAGCTTGAGACGCGCTTACTGTACGCCTCGAACTCCTTCAAAGTGAGCAAATACTCAACCGGCTGCGGAGCTTCGGGCCACTGGCGATCGACGTCCCACCGTAGGCCGTTCAAGTAATTCAGTCGGCCGATCTGCTGGTCCATCCAAGCCTGTCCGGTGAGCTGCAGAAAACGATCTTGCGCGCGCGAGCGATCCTCTTCGTCCTTCGCCGTCGACCACGCGTACAGGGCCAGCACGCGCTCGTCTTCGCACTCGCTCTGAAAGAGCTTCTTGTCGCCCTTCGCGGCGAGCAGCAAGCGCACACAAGGGTTACGCGGCATGGGGAGGCTCTCGCCCATGTGACGGGCGGCTATGTATGTTCCGACCGGCTCTCCGATTTCCTGCGAGAGGCGTTTCACCTCGCGCCACGATCGCGCGTTCATCGCATGCCTCAACACCCACTTCGTCCACGACTCGTCTCCGCGCGGCGAGCGCGCCTCCGAGCTCTTGGCCCACATCTCGCGCGCGACTTGAAGCTGTTCGAACCAGTGCGAGGTCATGCCTTTGAACGGTGGATTCTGCGCCTGCTTAAGGAGCTTCAGCACGTCGGCGTTCAGCGATGTCCAGAGCGGGTCGGTGATTTTCAAGCTCAAGTTTTCCATTCGATCCGTCAGCGTGTTGTAGACCAGCGGTTTCGAATCGTGGATGTAGAGAAAGTGATTTTGGCGGATGGACCAACGCACGCCCGCGCCCTCGAGCCAATCGGGCCAAGCGGTCTCGCTCAAGAGCAGGCGCCCTTCGGGCCAATTGGGCTCCGGCTGGGAAAGCGCCGAAGCTAGGCTCTGCGGTTTAAGCGCGTCGAGCGACGAGCGCGGAGCCTCGACCCCTAGCCATGCGAACATCGTGTGACCGACATCGACAAGGCTCACGTTTCGGTCGACGCCCCACTGAATGACGTTGTCGCGCTCTTTGCGCGAGGGCTTGATGAACAACGACACCTGGGTGGAGCGCGAGCGTAAGCTCAATGTGGACGGCTCGCCGCTCTCCGGGATCTCGAGCGCGTTGAGCCCGACGAGGACGATGTGCGTGGAGTTCCAGCGCTTGTTGACCTTAAGCCACTTCACCAATCCTTCGAGCGACTCGTCGATTTCCTCAAGTTGCGCGCTCACGCTGAGCTCGCGGAGCTCGCCGTCCTCGGTGCGCGTGGCCTGCTGCGGAAACTGCATGTCGGCGAGAAACGTCGTCACGAACGTCGAGCGTCCGTCGTCGAGTCCGTCCATCCACTGCGTCGCCAGTCGAAAAACTTCCTTCGCGGGTCGATAGTAAAGGCCCGGAGCGAGGTCCATGGTGTCGTCGAAAACCTCGAAGCCTTGCGCGAGGCCGGACTTTCTCCAGATCGGCGGGCCGCCCGAGACGAAGAGCGTGTGGTAGCCGCGCTGAAGAGCGCTTTCCGCCAGGGTCTTGAACTTCGCCGAGAGGAAATTATCGCCATTGTGACGAACGCCGTGGTCCATCGGGTAAAGCCCGGTCATGAGGGACGTCATCGCGGCTTGGCTCATGGTGGAGGGCGTGAAGGCGTGGGAGAAGCGCACGGACTCCTCACAAAACGCCCGCAACCCCGCCAAATCGTCCGAATCACAACTGAGTGTTTCGAAACTTAAACCTTCGACGGCGATCACGAGGACCGAAGGCTGGCTGTCGCGATTCAGCTCACAGGCCGTGAGCAGAAACGCCGAGAGAATCGGGATTAAAGCTCTCTGGACGACTCGCCTCATCAACATGATCGTACCTTGACCGCCTTCTCGGCCTCCAGGGATAATTGACGGTGGAGGCCATTCATGACTGATAACTTTTTTGCTATCGCGCAAGTCGCACATGAAGTCACGCTGTGGGTGCTCATTATCCTGAGCATTTTGTCCATCGCCTTCATTCTAGAGCGGTTTTTCACGCTTGGTAAGGTCCGCCGACAGAGCGCGGTCATCGCGAATCGTTTGCGGGAGGTTTTGCAATCGAACAATCTCCACGACCTCGAGGACATGAGCAAAGATCGCGACGCGCTCGAGACCCGCGGTCTCTCGTACGGCCTCCGTCACGTGCGTGAAAAGGGACTTGCCGGCCTCGAAGAAATTTTCACCTCGTTCGCGTCGATCGAGCGTCCTGTGCTCGAGCGCTATCTCGGGTTTTTGGCGACCGTGGGCTCGAACGCCCCGTTCATCGGTCTGCTCGGTACCGTGTTCGGAATCATGGACGCGTTCCGTGGCCTGGCGCAATCGCAGGGCGACGCCACCGCGGTGATGATCGGAATTTCGAAAGCGCTCGTCGCGACCGCGGTCGGTCTGATCGTGGCGATCCCCGCGGTCATTGCGTACAACTATTTCCAGAAACAAGTGAAGGGCGTGCTGCTGAACCTCGATAGCGTGAAAGACCTCTGCATCGCGTACGCGAAATCGAAGAAGGCCTAAAGCATGGGTGCAAAAATCTCCGGAGACGACGACGAGCCGATAGCGGACATTAACATCGTCCCGTTCGTCGACATTATTCTCGTGGTGCTGATCATTTTCATGGTGACCACGCCCTTGATCATGAAGCCGTCGATCAACGTGAATCTTCCGAAGGCGGGCGCGGGCGACGAGACCACTCCGTCGGAGCTATCGATCGCGATCGCGGCTAACGGCTCGATCTCGTTAAACGGCAAGCCTTCGGACGAAACCGGCGTCAACACTTACGCGCAAGAGCTCGCGGGCAAGCGCCCCGACGTGCAAGCGATCATTTCCGCGGATAAAGACGTCCCCCACGGTCGCGTGGTGGCCATCATCGACGCCGTCAAGAGCGGCGGCGTGAAGAAGTTCGCGATCACCATCGATAAGAAGTAATACCGTTCCGCGTACGCTCTAGGGCGCCGGCACACCCGTGCACGTTCCCCACATCTCTTTGCCTATCGGAACATTATGGTTGATCAGGACCGATTGGCCCTGCGACTTCGCTTCTTGGTAAACGATGATCTCAATCGTGTTCTGCGGATTCTCCTTCGAGATCCATCCGTGCATAAACTCGTCGGCGCCGAGCTTTTCAGGCGTCAGCGTTTCCTTGTGGGTGGCGCCGTTGGGCATCGTCACGGAGACGCTCGAGCCGAGCTCGCCCTTATAAACTGAAAATTGAACTTTGCTCGTGGGCACGCCCATGAAGGCGTAGTCGCACTGGACGAGGACTTCGTCGCTGGCGAACGCGGGAAGCGCGAACAAGAGAAGAAGAAGTTTGAACATAAGAGCCTCCTTCCGAAGATTCTGGCACGAATTCTCCCTAACGCGATGTTTCGATCCCGGGATCGAAACGCTGCATTACGAAAAATTGGTACTTCATTCGAAGAAAGAGCGAAACATCGACTCAAACACCGGCTTCGCATCGACCGCGCGGCCAAGCTCGGCTTCCAACGACGTCATGACGTTCGACGTAAATCCGCAGGGCCGAATGCCCTGATGGGCGCTCGGATCATGCGCGATATTCACCGCGACCCCATGGTACGTAACCCACTTGCGAACGGCGATTCCGATGGACGCGATCTTCTTCTCGCCGATCCAAACTCCGGTCAGCGAATCCTCGCCCATCTTGGTCGTGCGTGCCTCGGCGCCGCCCAATCCGCACTCGCGCAAAGCCGCGACCGTCGCCGACTCCAGCGTGCGCAAGTACGCATGAATATCGCGCGCGCCGAACCTCACATGCGCCCGACGCAGATCCAGAATGGGATAAATTACGATTTGATTCGGCCCGTGATAGGTCGCGCGCCCGCCACGAGAGGTCTCCGCGATCGCGCCCGACCACCCGGCGACGTCACCGGGTTTCGTCGCCCGCCCAAGAGTCACGACCGGAGGATGCGTGCAAAAAACAACCCGCTCCTCGCCGCCGTCAGCGACGGCATCGACCAAGGAGAGCTGCTTTAAGCTTGAGGACTCATACGCGATGAGCCCCCAGTCCTCCAGCTTCATGCGTGGGCTCGTGATCCGTTGCCCGCGCTTCGACTGGTGAGAGGTTTTTGAATGATGTGAATCGCGTGTCCGAGGGCGGCCTCCGCGGCCTCCATCATGGTTTCGCCCAGTGTGGGGTGCGGGTGAATGGTGAGAGCCAGGTCTTCGAGGCGCGCGCCCATCTCGATGGCGAGCGCGGCTTCCGAGATCAAATTCGAAGCTTCGGGTCCGACGATGTGAATCCCCAAAACGACGTGAGTTTTGGCGTCGGCGATAATCTTCACGAAGCCGTCGGTTTCCATCATCGAAACGGCCCGGCCGTTCGCCGCGAACGGGAATTTTCCGATCTTGAGATCGGTAATGCCCTTCGCTTTGCATTCGCTTTCCATCAGTCCGGCCGAAGCGATCTCGGGATCGACGAAGATCACCGCGGGAACGGTCTTCGCGTCGTACGCGCGGTTCTGACCGCCGATGATTTCGGCGACCATCACGCCTTCGTACGAAGCCTTATGCGCCAGCATCGGCTGGCAAGCCACGTCGCCGATCGCGTAAATGCCCGGGAGGTTAGTCTTGCGTTGCGCGTTCACTTTCACGAAGCCTTTTTCGTCGATCTGCAAACCGATGTTCTTCAATCCAGCCTGGTCGGCGTTCGGCTTGCGGCCGACGGTGAGCAAAATCTTATCGCACTGGATGACTTGCTCTTTGCCACCAACGTCGATCGTGACGTCAAGTCCGCCCTTGCCCTTCTTCCAACCTTTGGCTTTACCGCCCAGAACGACTTCCACGCCGTCTTTCTTCAGTTTACGAGCGACGACTTGCACGCAGTCCGGATCAGCAACTCCATTCAACAACGCGGGCGCGGCCTCGACGACCGTAACCTTCGTGCCGAACTTCGCCATGTACGAGCCGATCTCCAAGCCGATGTACCCGCCGCCGATAACGACCAGACGCTCGACTTTCTCGCTCAGCGCGAGCGCGCCGGTGGAAGTCAGAACGTCTTTTTCGTCGGGAGTAAATCCGGGGATCTCAATCGGGCGCGAGCCCGTGGCGAGAATGTAATTCGCGGCCTCGATGGTCTTCGTGCCGTCTTTGGTTTTTACTTCCAAAGTCTTTGCCGACTTGAAGGTGCCTTCACCCATGAATACGGTGACGGTGTTGCCTTTCAAGAGCTGGGCGACTCCGCCTGACATCTTGTTGCACACCGACTGCTTCCACTCTTGAAGCTTGGCCATATCGACCTTCACTTCCTTCGGGATGCTGAAGCCCATCTCGGGGGCGTCGTGCTGCATGCGGTGCAGGAAGTGACCGGCCGTAATCATCGCCTTTGAGGGGATGCAACCGATGTTCAAACACACGCCACCGAGCGCCTCGCGCTCGACGATCGCGACCTTCTTGCCGAACTGGGCGGCGCGAATGGCGGCGACGTAGCCGCCGGGTCCGCTGCCCACAACACACACGTCAAAAGTTTCGACTGCCACGTTCTATCCTTCTAGATCATATCCAGCATGAGCTGGCTGGGGTTTTCGATGCGCGCAGCGAACGATTTCATGAAGTTCGCGGCGACGGCGCCGTCGATCAAGCGGTGGTCGCAGGTGATGGTGAAATTCATTTCTTGGCCGCGCGTGAACTCTTTGCCGTTCCAAATCGGTTTGTCCTGGATCTTGTAAACGCCGAGGATCGCCACTTCCGGGTGGTTAATGATCGGGGTCGCATAGACGCCGCCGACCGAGCCGATGTTCGTGATCGTCATCGTCGCGCCCTTCATGTCCTCGAGCGCGAGCTTTCCGTCGCGCGCCTTGCCCGCGAGCTGCTGAATCTCCTGCGAGATTTGCAGGATCGTCTTGAAGTCGGCGTTCTTCACGACCGGAACCATCAAGCCGTTCGGCGTGTCGGCGGCAAAGCCCATGTTGAAGTATTTCTTGTACACGATCTCTTGCGCTTGATCGTCCATGCTCGCGTTGAACATGGGGAACTCGCGACAGGTAGCGATGACGGCCTTCATGATGAACGGAAGGTAAGTGACCTTCACGCCGTACTTCTCGGCCGCCTCTTTCGCTTGCGTACGCACTTGCACGAGCGCATCCACGCGGACTTCTTCCATCAGCGTGAAGTGCGGGATCACGTGCTTCGCCATCTGCATGTTTTCGGCGATCTTCTTGCGGATACCGCGAATCGGAACGCGATCCTCAAGCGATCCCGGCTGCGAGATCACCGCGGGACGCGGAATGTCCATCATCGGCGCGCGACCCTGCTGGGCCGGAGCTCCGCCGCCTCCGCCTTTGGCTTTCGTCACGTCGTCGCGAGTGACTCGGCCGGCGATGCCGGTGCCTTGAAGCGCGTTGATGTCGACGCCGGTCTCACGCGCCAAGCGGCGCGTCGCCGGAGTCGCGAGCACGTTCGAGTTCGCGGCGGGAGGATAAACGTCCATGCCCGCGCCACCACCGTTCGCGCTCGGAGTCGATCGCGAAGTCGGAGCGCCAGCCGTCGCGGCGGGAGCTTTCGCCTGCATCGCCGCCGGCTGAGTCGCCGGAGCAGGCTTCGCTGCTGAAGCGCCCGCAGGAGCCGCCTTCGCGGCGCCCGCGCCATCACCGTCCAAAATCGCGATCACGGTCTCGATCGGAACGACGTCGCCTTCTTTGAATTTCAATTCTTTAACGGTGCCCGCCGAGGGCGAGGGAACTTCCACAGTTGCTTTGTCGGTCATAAATTCCGCAACCGGTTGATCGGGCTTCACGGTGTCGCCGACTTTCACGAGCCACTTGATCAACTCGCCTTCTGTCACACCCTCGCCAATGTCGGGAAGTTTCACATTCTGCGTTGCCATCTATCTGCCCCCTTCGGCTTTGCGTTTTTCAATGACACCTTTCATGAAGAATTCCCCGGCACGATAAGATGAGCGCACCAAGGGACCACTTGCGACGTACAAGAAGCCCATGCCTTCGGCTTCGGACTGCCACTGCGCGAATTTTTCGGGAGTGACGAACTCCTCGACCGGCAAATGCCGCTTCTGCGGCTGCAGGTACTGCCCGAACGTCACGACGTCGCAGCCGACGTCACGCAAGTCGCGCAACGTCTGGCGAATCTCTTCGTCGTTTTCCCCGAGCCCCAGCATGACGGACGTTTTCGTGTAGCGCGTCTCATCGCGCTCCTTCACGAACTCAAGAACTCTCAATGATTGTTTATATCCGGCGCGCGGATCGCGAACGCGTGACTGCAGGCGCTCGACGGTCTCCACGTTGTGAGCGAAGACGTCGGGCTCGGCATCGACGATGTGACCGATGAAAAGCTCGTTGCCTTTGAAATCGGGAGTTAAAACCTCAACGATCAAATCCGGCGCGGACACTTTCAGGTTGCGAACCGTTTTTGCGAAGTGCATCGAGCCTTCGTCGGGAAGATCGTCACGATCGACCGAAGTCAGCACGACGTAATCCAAACCCATTTGCGAAACCGCGTGCGCGACCTTTTGTGGCTCTTCGAGGTCCAACTTGCCTTTCGGATTGCCGGTCTTCACGTTGCAAAAGCGGCAGCCGCGGGTGCACACCTCTCCCATCAGCATGATCGTCGCGGTTCCGCCGCCCCAGCACTCGCCGATGTTCGGGCACTGCGCCTCCTGGCAGACGGTCGCCAAATTCAAGCCCTTGAGCAGATCTTTG
Organism: uncultured Pseudobdellovibrionaceae bacterium; assembly: GCA_964409815.1. GTDB lineage: Bacteria > Bdellovibrionota > Bdellovibrionia > Bdellovibrionales > UBA1609 > JALHOQ01. The sequence continues at coordinate 23,472 of CAYPFC010000003.1, read as the reverse complement.
ATCTGCATGTAACGCTCGCCCGCGGGGGCGCGCATCTTGATCCAACTCGGTTTCGGAAGTCTCTTGCGGGGAGCCTTCGGAGCCGCACTCGTCGACATGGAAAACCTCTTCAGTACAAAACTGTACTCCGAGGTTGTAATGAGGGCATTCGGAAAAGTCACTTCACTCGGGAAACCGGGAGACGCGCATTGCGTTATCCGGTGCCCGAACGAAACCAAGTTTCAAAACAAAACCGCTTGCCGCTCATTTGGAATTTGGATTTGCAGAGGTGGGAGAGGCCGGTGCCTCTCGTCTGTGGGATGAACCAACAAACGAGAGGAGGCCACCATGAACATACCTAACACGTATGATTCATATCGGCTGAACTGGGCTTTGTTTAAAGCCCTGTTTGGGCTGAATGTTTTACTCTTCAAGCTACTTGTAGTGTGGGTGAACCTCGGTCAGGCAATCCGCTAACTAGCCAAAGGGCTTAACCCGAGAGGCGCCGGCACCTTTACTTGCGGCACAGCCGCGCAAGCTCGACCGCGAGAAAATCCGTTTCTTCCGGATCGCAACTCGCGAGGCTCACCACCGAGATTCGGTGCTTGCCCGCCTCTTTCAGAGGCCGCCCCTTAAACGAAGTGATTTCCAACAAATCGTCGTTCCGCTCGGCCACGCGCGCGGGAAGAACCGCGACCAACGAGCCAGATGCGGCCGCGCACCGAAGCGTTTCCAAGCTGTCGCTCACCACGAGCGGCCGCACCGGCTCGATCTGCCGAATGAACTTCGCGAAGTAGCGGGGCAGCCCCTCCTTGCCCGCGGCCAGCGATCCGAGCCCAAACTCTTCAATGGCGCGCCAACCCCGCTCCGCAATGGGATGACGGCGGGAAACGTAGAGCCCCAATCGGTCCTCCATCACCTCGCGCCGGTAAAATTTGTCGAGATCGTCGGTCTCGGCGATCATCGCGGAACAGAGCTCACCCTTTCGAACCATCGTCAGCAAGTTCGGGGTGCGACTGATTCGCAAACTCAGGCGCAATCCCGGCATTTTCTCCTTCAGGCTGTGGAGTAAGCCGGGCAGAACGTCGATCGCCATGCTCTCGTACGTTCCGAAGTTGAGCCAAGACATCTTCGGTACCGACGTATGATTCAAGTCGCGCAATCGATCGAATGCGGCAAACGCGGGCCTTATCACTTCAAGCACGGCCAGTGCATCTTGCGTCGGCGTCACCTCGCCGCGCTCGCGAACAAGTAAAGGCTTCCCGAGCGTTCGCTCGAGGCTCGAGAGCGATTGCGACACCGCGCTGGGCGATATTCTCGCCTGCAATGCGGCCTTACGCAGGCTTCCGCTTTGAATGATCAGATCGAGTATCCATAACTTCTTGATTTGGTCGACGTTGAGATCGCGTGTCATAGCGAGAAACCCTATCATCGAGCATTCGAATCGTGAATTTTTATCTTCCATGCGAGTGAAGATAACGCGACGACCGCGGGGCCGCAGCATTAGCCATACTTAACCGCGAGTTTAGGGACTCTAATCACGACTTTCCCGTCATCGACGAGCATTTTGAAACCACCAACTCTAACCGAAGGAGACTTCGATGAAGCTGCTCACACTTGCAACCCTCATGTCACTAGGCCTCGGCGCTCACGCCGCGACCACCTACGAACTGACGATCACGAACGGAGGACCCATGCCGCTCTCTCCCTCCGTAGTCTATGTCCACAGCGGGCAGGAAGCGCTCGCGCGTCCCGGCGAGCCCGCGCCCAACGGCCTCGTGCAGCTCTGCCAGAGCGGCAATGCCATGGCGCGCGCGATGGAGATTGACGCCAAAAGCGGCGTTTCGTTCCTCGCACAAACACAAGGACTCATCCTGCCCGGCGAATCGCGTACCATCGAGGTGCAAGTCGACGACGTCGCCACTCAGAGCATTCAGTTCGAAACCATGTATGGAAAAACTAAAGACATCTGCGGCGTCGCCTCCTTCAATAGCCATAGTTTACAAGCGCTCAAGCAGCACGTGACAACGAAAGTCGTGTCCAAAGACGACGTCATCCAGACCGGCGCGTTCTTGAGCCCGGCCCTGCCGATGGGGCAATCGTACCTGGATTCGAACGCGTGCGACATGCAAGCCACCGCGATCGACTGCCTGCGCGCGCTTTCGCGGCCGGCTCCGATGCGCGTAAAGATTCATGCGGCCGAGCCCTACCTCTCGAGCGTGACCATGTTCCTCGAGCGCAAATACGGAGCCAGCGAGACTCAATCGCTCCTCCTGAGCGGCGCGGGCGCGATCCAATTTGAATTGAAACTCAAACACTAGTAGCCACCGCCGGCCCGGGTTGAACTCGGGTCGGCCTTCTGCTAATTCCAGTCCAATGCAATTCACAGAAAAAGTCCGCGAAGCCAAATTCGTTAAACGTTACAAACGCTTTTTCGCCGACGTGATTCTTGATGGCAAAACGGTCGTCGCGCACGTCCCGAACACCGGAAGCCTGAAGACATGCCTGTACGAGGGCGCCGCGTGCGTTATCACCGAAACCGACAATCCCGAGCGCAAGCTCAAAGCGACCCTGCACTTCATTCGAACCCCTCAAGGCTGGGCCGGAGTGAACACGTCGCTCCCGAACCTGATCGTCGCCGAAGCCTTGCTCGCCAAACTCATTCCCGAATGGGCCACCTACCCGGTCCATAAACTGGAGTACAAGATCAGCAAAGAAACGCGAATCGACGTCGTGCTCGCGAAATCCGAGGAGCACCTTGCGCAAAAGAAGAACCTGCACTTCATCGAGATCAAAAACGTGACCTACGCCGAGGACGACTGCGCGAGTTTTCCCGACGCCGAAACGACGCGCGGACAAAAGCACCTCCAAGAGCTCATGAAGCTGAAGGACGAGGGCCACACAAGTGAAATTTTGTTCGTCGTGCAGAGGGAAAAAGTGACGAGATTCAAACCGGCCGACGCGATCGATCCCGAGTACGGGCGCCTCTTGCGAGAGGCCAAAAAGCAAGGGGTCGTGGTGCGCGCCTTGGCTTGCAACATCGACCCCTTAAAGGGCGTCACGCTGACCGCGACGCCGCTGGCTTTGGATTTCTAAGACCTACTTGCCTGCCAAGTGGCGGTCGATGATCTTCTTGAATTCCGGCGGAGGATAAGCGCCCTTGAGCGAAACGCCGTTGATTAAGAAGCCCGGCGTTCCCGAGAAGTCGAATTTTTTCGCTTCGGCCATGTCGGCCTCGATGCGCTTCGCGACCGCTTCCGAGCTCGCGTCCTTCTCGGCCTTCTTCACGTCCGCGCCGACTTTTTTAGCCGCGGCTTTCAAGAATTTCTCTCCATCTTCGTTCAGGCTTTTCTGGTTCTGGAAGATTTCGTCGTGGAACTTCTCGGCCTTCTTCGGATCTTGGATCGCGATCGCCTCGAACCACTTCGCCGCCGGCATCGCCATCGGGTGGAAATCGAGAGGAAGGTGCTTGAACACGACGCGAACCTTGTCGCCGTACATTTTCTGAACTTCTTTTACCGTCTGGTATCCGCGCGCGCAGTACGGGCATTGGAAGTCGGAATATTCCACGATCGTGATCGGCGCGTTTTTGTCGCCGAAGATCACGCGGCCATCTTCCACCGCGGCTTGTTTCGGATTCTTGAATTCTTCTTCAAGCCGAGCCGCTTCTTCTTTGGCCTCATCCTCGCGCGACGATTCTTGCGCGGTACGAACCGCCTCGTTCACGACTTCAACGAACCGCTTGGGATTCTTTTTGATAGCGTTAAAAACGATATCCGGATTTTCTTCGATGGCTTTCTCAACTTGTTGTTTGCCGGTGCAACCCGCCGCGACCACAAGCGCAAGCAGCGACAACAGCAAAGATGACTTTTTCAACGGGGATCTCCTTTTTGGTAATTGCCTAAGCATTCTGACATAGGGACCCCGAAGAGAGAAGCGATTGTACAACTGCGGCATGGACAAACGACTAAGGTCCTAGGTACCATTTCGGGTATGAAAACACTTATCTACGTCGTTCTCACCCTGTTTTGCCTACAATCCTCGGCCGCCATGTTCAAGTACAACGAGCTGATGATCAAAGACTACGACGAGATGTACAAACTCGTTCAGGGCAAGGTGAAGCAGGCCCGCTCGGTCGGCAGCAACACGAGCGATGAGAACGTCAACGACGCCGAAGCCATCGAGCACCTGCGCGAAGCTCTGAAGCTCATCTTCTCGCGCCCGAATAGCGACAACATGATCGCCAAGCTGATGCCGGACGTGCGCCGCGAGCTCTCGGGCTACTCGGCCTACGAAGACTCAATCTCGGGCCTCACCGCCGAGGCGCTCGAAGTGATCAAGAATAAGAAGGCCGCCACGTCTCAGCAGGCAACGGCGCTTTTCGTTCTCGAAAACATCATGAGCGAGGTCCGCCCCGAAGCCGCGAACAACGACGACCTCCGCCGCGTGGTCGAGCGCGTGAAAGACGCGAAAATCAAAATCACGAATGACGTCGTCAAGGAGCTCAAGCTGCGCGGCATGTACAAGACGCGCAACCCGAGCGAGATGGCTCAAGATATTATCAAATCCTTGCCGAAGAAGCCCAAGGCCGTGGAAAAGAAGTCCGACGAAGAATAGCCCGCACCGGGCTATTCGCGCACCAATGTGAATTTGCTTTCCAATTGAACGCCCGGCTCGGTTTCAAACCGGATGAGGATTTCGTTCGCTCCCGTCTCAAGCGGGATGTAATCCGTCGTGAGCTCCGCCGAGGTTTGCGAGAAGACGGTCGCCATGTATCCATTGGACAAATTCTGAACGCGAACGGTGTCGGCGGAGGGCGGCGACTGGCATGGCTTTCCGGTGAGGCGCACCCAGCGAGAGTCGGTGCTGCGGCCCCGGTTGTCCTGCTTGTCCCAGCAGGCGATCGCCAGCGCGTCCATACGGATCGCGGGCAGAGGCTTCGTCGTGGGCGCGAGCAGGCTTGGAACGATCGGAAGCTGCGCCGGGAGAGACGCCGGCAAGCGCACGAGTGAAGAAAGCGCGTCGTTGCCCTGCTCTTGAGGGCGCGATTCCCAAATGAAGCTCGAGAAAAGCCAGCTCATCGCCACGAAGCCCGCGAAAGAGATTTTCAGGAGCGCGAGGCGCACTTGATTTCTATCCATCAAGAGCTCTTCGGAACCTTGCGAGCCGCGCTCCACGCGGCAGAGGTCAGATTGTCAAAATGAGGCGTCTCGAATTGAGACTCTTAATCGGACCAGCTCAACCCTACGAGGTAAAGATCCTGTTTCGTCGAGAGTCCTTTATCGCTCTGGTCCGTCGAGACGGTGACCGATCCGGAAATTCGACGCGTGAGCGGGCGATACGCGACCAATTGGTAAAGCTTGTCTTCTTGACGGTGGAGAGCCGACACGTACCACTTGTCGCCCGCGGGAATCCCGAGTGAGTAAATCACTTCCGTAGGAGACGAGAGAATTCCCGTCATTTCCATGCGCACCTTGGTGTCGATGTCATAGGGATTCGTGAGTCGGAATTCCATGTTGGGGCCGGCGAAGTTGTACTTCCAGCGGACCTTGTAGCCCTTCTTCACCGCCATCGAGAGGTTACTCATCTTTTCTTTTACGGCGTACACGGGCTTGAAATCTGGATCTTTCTTGGCCCAGTCATCGACGTGAAACTCGGTCAGCCGGCGCATCATGTATTCGCCGAATTGTCGCTGCTGCTTCTGGTACTCCTGAATCGTCACGTTTTGCCCCGAGAAGTACGCGTAACCGTCATCGGGCGCTTGCGTGTTCAAGACCTGCTCGGCCAGCGACGAGCCGAATTTGTATTGATACTGATCCTGGAACTCTTTAGAGAGCCGATCGTTGAAAATTTTCTGGCTGAGCGGCGTCGAGTTTTCTTTCGGACGCGGAAGCATGACCATCTCGATTTCGCGACGATTTTTTTCCCCGGCGACGTCGAAAAGGTACCCGTGGTGCATGCCAAATTGTCCCTCGCCGGCCGGTTCGTCGGCGGCGTGCGCGAGCGGCGCAAATAATAGTAAAAGCAGGCAGCTTCGAAGGCTCAAAGAGTCTCCTTAAAGGACACGTCAATTATAGCATAAATATATGAAATCCTTTGACTCTGTCTCATAATGAGACACTTATAGAGACATGCCCTTAAAGGCTCGAAACGACATTCATATTGCCCGCCGGATCTGGCATATGTGCGGGGTTTTCGGAATTTTTATTTGGTACTGGATGATCGAGCCGAAAACCGCCGCTCTGCTGGCGCTTGCCATTGGCTCGACCCTCGTGATTTTCGACGTCGCCCGCCTCTACGTTCCCGCTCTGAACAAGGTCTTTATGTGGATGTTCAAGCCGGTGATGCGAGAGAGCGAGAAGCGTCGAATCTCGGGCCTCACCTCGATGATGATCGGCATCACGCTCATCATCTTTCTTTTTCCGAAGAACGTGGTTTTACTCGCGCTGCTCTATCTCGCGTTCGCCGACCCGCTCGCCAGTTATTTCGGAATTCGCTTCGGCAAGGACAAGCTTGTTGGCGATAAGAGCCTTCAAGGCACGCTCGCCGCGTTCGCGGCCTGCTTCGTGGTCTCGGTGATTTTTTTCAACGCGCTTGATTTAATGCGCGAACGCCTGTTTATCGTAAGTCTGCTCGGCGGCTTGATCGGCGCGGCATCGGAGTTGATCCCCGTCGGCCGTATGGACGATAATTTCGTGTTTCCCGTCCTGAGCGCGACGGGATTGGCCGGACTGTTTTACGTATTTGGAGGATTCGTCTGATGAAGCATACCCCCCAAGGACCCCGCCGCGTGGGCATGCACATTTACGTTCTCCCGAATCTTATCACTATCATGAATATGTTCGCGGGCTTCTTCGCGATCATCTATGCGATCGAGGGCAATTACCTCTGGGCCGCGGGCGCTATCGTCGTCGGCGCGATCTTCGACCAACTCGACGGCCGCGTCGCGCGCATCGCGAACGCCACGAGCCGCTTCGGCGCCGAGCTCGACTCGCTCTGCGATCTGGTCACGTTCGGTCTCGCGCCGGGGTTGCTGCTCTTCCTCTGGGCGCTCGAGCCCTTCGGTCGCGTCGGCTGGCTCGCGAGCTTTTTCTATGTCGCATGCGGTGCACTTCGCCTCGCGCGTTTCAACGTTCAGAGCGGCTCGGTGGAGAAGGCGTACTTCCAAGGTTTACCGATTCCGATGGCCGCCGGCATCGTCGCCTCGAGCGTTCTCGCGTTCGAGGATTTGGCGCTGGATCCAGCTCGGCACTGGGGACTTCTTGCCATGACTTTTTTACTCGGATTCGTGATGGTTTCAACGTTCCGGTATCGCAGCTTCAAAGACATCGACTTTCGCCATCGCTTGCCGTTCCGCTACCTCCCCGTCGGAGTTTTCATTTTCGTGATGGTCGCACTCAAACCGGAAACAACTTTGTTTGTTCTCTTCCTTAGCTATGCTACTCTCGGCGCCGTTTTCGGCATTTGGCGGTTAGGCAGCCGCCATCCGAGAAACATGAAACCGTATTCTCCCGAGGTGGGAGAAGACCTGCATGAGGAATTAGAGACTAATGAACGCGATTAACGTCGGCATCGTCGGCGCCACCGGAATGGTGGGTGAAGTTTTCCTGAAACTCTTAGAAGAACGCGAGTTCCCAGTCGGAAAGCTGAAGCTTTTCGCGAGCGACCGCTCGAAAGGACAGACGCGCAAATTCAAGGGTAAGGATTATGAAATCGACGTGCCTTCGGAGGAAGGCTTCAGGGGACTCGATCTCGTGTTCTTCTCGTCGGGCGACGACATCTCGAAAGAATGGGCGCCGATCGCGGTGAAAGTCGGCGCGGTGGCCGTCGACAACTCGGCCGCGTTCCGCATGGACGACTCGAAACTCCTCGTCGTGCCCGAAGTGAACGGCCACTTGCTTCCGAAAAAGGGAACGCCCGCGCTGATCGCGAATCCGAACTGTTCGACGATTCAGCTCGTGGTGGCGCTCGAGCCCCTGCGTAAGGACTTTGGTCTGGACTCGGTGCACGTTGCGACTTACCAAGCCGTGAGCGGCGCCGGCCGCGACGGGCAGACCGAGCTCGAAACCCAGACGAAGAGCTGGGTCGAAGGGCGGAACGCACCGGCTCCACGAACTTTTCCACACACGATCGCGATGAACGCCATTCCGCAAATCGGCGGCTTCCAGGCGAATGGATTTTGCTCGGAAGAAATTAAAATCATGCGCGAGTCTAAAAAAATCATGAACGACAACTCATTTCGTATCAGCGCGTTCACGGTGCGCATCCCCGCATGGAACGCGCATTCCGAGGCGGTCTGGGTGCGTCTGAAAAAAGAAGTTTCGCGCGAAGAGGTTTTAAAATCGCTCTCGAGGCAAACGGGCCTCGTGATCGAGGATGAGCCGGGAAAATCCGTGTTTCCGCTGGCTTCCAGTTGGAGCGAGAAAGATCCCGTCGCCGTCGGCCGCGTTCATCAGGATCTGGAAGACCCACGCACGTGGCTCATGTGGATCGTGTCGGACAATCTTCGCAAAGGGGCCGCGCTCAACGGCATCCAAATCGCCGAGAGGATTTTTGACTTAATCCCACGCACATGATGTCATTGACTCATGCGCCCATTTTTATTCGCCGCTCTATTCGTGTTTTCCAATCTCGCGCTCGCCGCGGCTCCCATCGTCACCGGAGTGGACGGCGTCTCGAACGTCACGCTCACCGGAACTCCGACGATCTATGGCGGCTTCGCGGGCGACGCCACGGCTTGCGGGTTTTCGGATAAGCCCTTCAGCAATTGTTGCTCGGCCGTTTTAACGTGTGCGGATGACCCGCTTTGCGCGTGCAACGAGAATCGCGCGTTCGACAATCGCACGATCACGTTCACTTTACAGACGGACGCCGCCGGCGAAGCGATCGTCACGAAGACCGACAACTCGATCCTCAGCATTGTCGACAACGACGGGAACGACGGTAAAACTCTTCAAACGACTTGGGGTCAAATCTGCGGAGCGCTGCTTGGCAATGCCTCTTGTGAGGGCGCCCTAACCGCAACCACGGCCACATTTCGCATCTACCTCGACAAGGACAGGGACGGCGTCATCGATTCCGGCGAGGAGTATGTCGAGGTCGCGGTGAAAATTCTTAAGCCGACGGCGGCCACGTACGACGTTTACGGCTCACCGACTTCCGAGGGGATCGGCGGCTTCACGCCGTATCCCGGCGACGAGAAGATTTACATTGAAGATCCCGCGACGGACACGAATTTCCCGAACTTAGGCTACTCGTCGGAAGCGAAGAAAGTCCGCGTCTTCATGTCGGCCGCGGGCTCCGACTCCGCAAATCCCGAGAACAGCCTCGAGCCCGAAGATCTCATCATCGACGAGGACGGCGCCGAGCTCGACGACTCCACGGTCGACGGCCTCGAGAACGGTACGCGCTACTTCTTCCGCATCGCGCTCAAAGACGAAGCCGAGAACATCGTGCAGTTCTTCCCCTCGAAGGCGGCCGCCGACGCCGAAGGCTGCAATACCGTTCCCATTCCGGACGGCTGCGATTGGGCCGCGACGCCCGACCAGGTGCTCGGCCTTCTCACCGAGGATTTCAACTGCTTCGTCGCGACCGCGGCCTACGGAACGTCGCTCGGCCCGACGCTCGACACGTTCCGTGAGTTCCGATTCAAGGTTCTGCTTCAAAGGACCTGGGGCCGCTATTTCGTCAGCAAGTACTACAAATACGGCCCCTACGCCGCCCGCTTCATTCACGACAAGCCCGCGCTTCGCGCGATCGCGCGCGCGGCGCTCTGGCCGGCGTACGGCTTCAGCCTGTTCGCGCTTAGGGCGGGATTCTGGCCCGCGCTCGCCACGTCTCTCATTCTTCTGAGTTTGCTTCTTGCGTTGCCCATCTACGGAATGAGGAGACTGCGCGCGCGTGCATAAACTTCTTATCGCCCTGCTCATCCTGATTCCGTACGCGACCGAAGCGGCGCCGTCGCGTTTACTCGCTCAAGCCGAGTCCAAGGCGAAAGTGGAATCGGAATGGACCGCGGAAGACGAGGATATCGAGGACGAGGACGAGGAAGACGAAGAAGAGCCGCTTCCCGCACAGGCCGAAGAGCTCAAACCCGCGCCGAAGGCGGAAGTGACACCCGAGACCCCGCCCCGCCCTTCGAGCGCTTCGGGAAAGAAGATTTTCGACTGGAGCAAGCACCAGGGCCAAAGAGAAGTCCCGCACCCGTTCGCCGAGAAAGGCCTTACGCGCATCACGAAAGAGGGCGAGTACCTGTACAAGGTCGACGAGTCCAATCAGCACCGCGCGGCCGCGTTCCGCATCGGGATCTTCAATCCCACGAACCTGGAAAACCCCGATCAAGCGGGCCAGGTCGGCGCGACGTTCGAGGAGAACTACGACCAGACGAACAATCCCGCGATCATGTTCGACTACGAATGGCAGCTTTGGCGCACGGCCATCGGCAAATGGTCGCTCAAAGCCGGAACGGGAATCTACGTCGCTCAAGGTAACGGACATTTCGTCAGCCAAGTGAACCAGGGCCTCACGCCGAGGGAGATCTTCACCTTCTGGGCGATGCCGAACTCGGTCGGCGGCGTTTACCGCGCGCAATTTTTCGATAAGCAGCTTTTCGTTCCCTACGGGGAAGGCGGCGCGATCGCGTTCGCGTTCGGAGAGTTCCGCGACGACGACAAACCGCCGAAATGGGGAGGCGCGTTCGCCGCGTACTTCGCGGGGGGACTCGCGTTCAATCTCTCGTACTTCGATGCCCTCGCACGGGCGCAACTCGATCGTGAATATGGAATCAATCGCGTGTATCTCACCGCCGAGTACCGCCAGATTATTTCCATTACGCAGACGTACGACTTCACTTCGAGCTTGATCAACGGCGGCTTCCTGATGGAATTCTAGCCGCACGAACGATGCGGAAGATCAGACTCCTGCTGTCTTACGACGGCACTCCTTATCAAGGTTGGCAAAAGCAGCCGGGCGCGCCCACGGTTCAAGGCACGCTCGAATCCGTTCTCACCCAAATTTATAGTGAGCCGATCCGCACGGTCGGCTCGGGACGCACGGACGCCGGCACGCACGCCGTCGGCCAAGTCGTTCACTTCGAAGCGCCGAAAACCCTGGCGAGCGAGGCGAAACTCGTGCGCGCGCTGAACGCCCTTCTTCCCGACACCATCGCGGTGAAAGGAGCGTGGCTGGCGCCGGCCGAGTTCCATGCCCTGGCTAGCGCCCGGCGAAAAACTTACATTTATCGGATCTGGAATCACGCCACCCGCTCGGCCCTCTGGAACCAGCGGGCGCTTTGGATCCCGCATGAGCTTGACCTGAAGTTCCTCGACAAACTGGCCCAGCAACTCATCGGCCGAAAGGACTTCAAAAGCTTCCAAACGACCGGAACCCCTGTAAATTCAACGGTTCGCACGGTCGACGTATCGCGCTTTCTGCACGTCCGCGGGCCGCTCGTGGAGTTCCGGATTCGCGGAAATGGCTTTTTAAAACAAATGGTTCGCAATCTGGTGGGCACTTTGCTGCATTTGGAGAGGAATAAAGGCTCAATCGGCGACCTAAGAGCCATTCTGGAAGCCAAAGACCGGCGAGTCGCGAAAGCCACGGCCCCGGCGCACGGGTTGTACCTTTACCGCGTGGAATACCCGGCCGACCTTGACAAGAAGTGCCTAAAACTCTAAGACTGCTAGTTTCTAAACGCATCAAACTCATAAGGAATTTGCGGAATGAAAACCTGGAACGCCCGGCCGGGCGAAGTCGAAGCTAAATGGTACCTGGTAGACGCTACCGGAAAAACCCTCGGCCGTATCTCGACGGAGATCGCGAAGATTATCCGCGGTAAGAACAAGCCGACGTTCACCCCTCACGTGGACACCGGCGATTTCGTGATCGTCATTAATTCGGAAAAAGTCGCAATGAGCGGAGAGAAGTGGACGAACGAAAAGTTCTACTCTCACTCGCGCTACTTCGGTTCGCTCAAAGAATTGAGCGCGGCTCAGATGCGCGACAAAGACGCGGCGAACGTGATCGTTGAAGCGGTTGCGGGCATGCTTCCGAAAACAAAATTGTCGAAGCGCTTGATCCACAAGCTCAAGGCGTACAAGGGTCCGAATCACCCGCACGCTTCGCAAAAACCCGAAATGTTGAACTTGGAATAGGGAGAATTGAGAAATGGCTAAGGAACAAGTTTTCTACGCAACTGGCCGCCGCAAGACTAGCGCCGCGCGCGTTTTCGTAAAACCCGGAAGCGGCAAGATGACCGTAAACGGCAAAGAGCTCGATAAGTATATGCCGACACCGACCTCGCGCACGACCTGCCTCACCCCCTTCGCACTGACAAACACGAGCAATCAATATGATACTCGCGTAACCGTCGTCGGCGGTGGCGTCACCGGACAAAGCGAAGCCATCCGACACGGAGTTTCGCGCGCATTGGTCGCTTTGAATCCCGAACTTCGCGGCACTCTGAAGAAAGCCGGCTTCCTCACTCGCGACTCGCGCATGGTTGAGCGTAAGAAGTACGGTAAGCACAAAGCTCGTCGCAGCACTCAGTTCTCGAAACGCTAATCGACACGCGACAAATTCAAGAAAACCCACAGGCGAACCCTGTGGGTTTTTTATTGCCCTCTATCCTCCTTTCCATCGCATCGCATCAATCATCTGTGAATCCGCGCCCGCGTTGCATCGCGCCGCGCCCAATGCTACGCGTTCGACATGCTTCGCACCTGTTTGTCCTTATTATTATTGGTGTTCGCGGCCGCCGCCCAAGGCGCGATGGTGCTGCCACCTCCGATGGAGTCGGATGCCGATTACGATCGCTTCGCGCGCGAGATCCTTCGCGAGATGCCGAGCCTCCCCACCCACAGTTACCCGCTCGCGACGATCACGAACATGGTCCGTCAGATGGACCGCTTGCGCGATCGGCTGATCACGAATCGGGAGTTCAACGCGCTCGCGGCGGAGCGCCCCGACCTGAAGGTCTTTCGCTTCTATACCTACCGCACACAAACCGTTTCGCGCTTGAGCGTGACGCCCGAGTTTGCCGAGAGCGTGCGGGCGCACTTTCAATCGAACTACGCCTCGCTACTTGTGGAGAACGAAGAGGCGTTTCACGAGCGGCTGCGCGCGGACATTCAAGGGCTCGCGGGCGCCGTCGCGCTCGAGCAGACGAGCGGAATCATCGCGGGTTTAAGCGGAGTGTTCCCGCCGGAAAAGCGTCGCGAGATTCTTTCGAAGCCCGCGCTCGACGAGCGCCGTAAAGCTCTGCGCGAAGCGCTGCTCGCCGCGGACGAAGCGAAAATCCAGTCGGTGTTCGACTCCGAGCGCTTCGGCATCCCACGCGCGGAGTTCACGAAAACGCACGCGATCGAGCTTCTCGATCGAGCCGTGAATCGCGAGATCGAGCTGACGCGCGCGATCTCGATCCTCGACGTTTACACGAACGGAGATGTCGCGGCGATTTCCGCGGAAAACATTCAATGGTTCACCGCGGAGGAGAGCGGACTCGAGCTGAGCGTCGATCCGCAGATCTTCGGCCGCATCCGCTCGCAAGCCTCGAAATCCTTCGCCATCGCGGAAGAGAATGTCGAAGTCGAGATTCCCGAAACGGAGTTGATCGTTCGCGAGTTGCCGCCCCACCTCGGCGTCTTCCGCGGCTGTCCCGGCGGAGACTGCTCGACGAGCTCGTCCTGGGCGTATCCTTTTAGCCCTCTCGAGCGCGATTTCTTCGTATACTTAAAGGGAAATCGTTTTCAGGAGCTCGGCTACGTCTCGGGGAACATCACCACCGTGAAGGGGAAGCCCACTCTGTTCATTCGCGACATCACCGGAAAACTCATGTCACCCGAGCACGTGGACATCCTCATTCAAGGATTCGCCCAGGTCTTGCGCGAGATGGGTACAAAACAGATGACGATCGCCGCGCCCAATTTTCACCAGGCGCAAAACCATTTCGGGCCGCTAAAGAACCGAATCATTCGGGCCATAAACCCGTTTTCCACGGTCGGTCAAACGTTTGGCGATGTCGCGCTTCGAAAAAGATATCTCGATCAGGTCGTGAGCTCCGCGCACTATGACGCTCCCTCCATCCATACGAAAGTGAAATTGTACGACGCTCGCAGCGCGAACGCCCGCCTACCGAAAGTTCGAGCGGTGACAATCAATCTTGAGGAGCTCACCAACGGCAGAGGAGGCGTGCACGAGCTCATGCAACGAATTCAAATCGCCTACTCTTCGCGATCGGTTTCGTTTCTCTCGGGCGCTCATCCGGAGTTCCGACAGTGGGGAAGCTTAATCGCGCTCCTGAGGAACTCGAGTCGCCGCACTCTTGCGCAGTACTATTCCGAGCTCGAAAAAACGTTCGCGAAACTCGGAGTGACGTTAAGCCGCTCGCTCCGCGAGCGATACGCCGATCTTTTCGTAAAGGGTCACCTGAATGCTTCGAATGCGTTTCGCGGAGCGGAAGCCGAGCGCTCTTTCCAGATCATCGTCGATATTTACATGCAGAAGCGGGATGTCTCGATTTTTTCGAAAGTGCGCTCGCGTAAGGCCGAGTTTTTTGCGAGCGCGCCCTTTCAAAAAATGATTCAAGAGATTCTCACGCGTCGTCGTCCGGCGGACCAGGAGCGAGTCAATCAGTTGTGGACCGGCCTCGGCTATCACTTCGACGATATCACGCTCACGGGCGAACAAGTGGACTTCCTCGCAACGCATGTGGGGGTACCCTGGGGGCCGAGCGCCTTAAATTTCGCGGACGTCCTCATCAAAAACGGCCGAATCGAAAATCCTCCGGAGTCGCTGTTGAATGTGCTTCGGGGGTTTATCACCGATCGGCGCCAAGTTTACCGATATCAGTACGGCTATCATTATGCACGTAGTCCCCACGCTATCCCGGCGATGCTCGCGGTCGGCCATTTCACGTTCCGCAATCATTTGCTTCACGCCATCGTAAAGAACGAATTTATCCAGCGCGACCATCTGCCGAGCCGATTTGCCGCAGCGGTGGCTCTGCTGTCCTCCAAGTACGAGCAAGAAACCTACGTCGGCGCGCGCATGCTCAACTTCATCGTCGAGCACATCGATGATCGCGAGATTCCGGAATCGCTGCGGGTGAAGGCGAAAGCATTCCTCGACCAGCTCGATCCGCGTCTTCGCGCCGAAATGGAAGCCCGCCATGAGCGCTGGCTGAAAACGGCGGACGGAAAGCTCGAGCTCGCGAGACGGTGCGCCCGCAAGGCGACTTCCAAAAAGTCCAGATCTCGCTAGGCGCGCAAGAAATTCTAGAACAAGAAATCGAAGCCGAGACCGAAATTGCCGAGTCCGGTTCCGAACATCGCGGTGAATCCCATTTGCGAGTTCACCCAGTAGCGGAGGTTCGCGTAGGCGATAACTTTGAACTCGTCTTCCTTAGTGTCGGCGACCGTCACGCCGCTACCTTTGAATTCTCCTTTGATCGTCGAACGCGCGATTCCGCCGGTGAAGAACGTGTCCATGTTTTTTACCTTGAAGATGTTCACATGCATGTTGCCGTGGAACACGATCGACCACGCGGTTGTCTCAAACTTCCCGCTGGTGCCACCTAAGTTATATTCCACATCGTATTCCGCGTAGTGCAAGGCACCGCCGAGGCCGAAGTTGTTGGTCACCATGCGCTCGTAATTCAGCCCGATGACGGTCGCGCCGTCGAACGCCGAGCCTTGCGCAGTACGAATGCCAAACATATTGTCGCCCGCTTCGATCACTTCCGGCTCGGTCATGTTCACGCGGTCGGCAGCTTGTTTCTTAGCGCTTTTTTCCTGCGCGAGAGCCGGGTTCACAGAAACTAAGAGAATCAAGGCGGCGGTTAGAAATCGCATGGTTACTCCACTTCGGGTTATCTGATGTGAAGCAGATCTCATGCGATGGTCATTTTTTGTCAATTGAGATTCTTCATTTTGAATTCATCTCAAATTCACATTCCCAATTTAGTCTCCTGCATATGTGGTCACTCTTCTTCACATTCGTCTTCGCTCAGGAGAAATCGGCGTTCGAACAAATGCTGGAGCAGAACACGGAAGTCGAAACGCGTGAAAATTGGGTGGAGATTCACGGACAGCGCTACCGCCAAATCGAGTATCGTGGGACCCGATATTACCTGAAAATGCAGGGCCGTACGGGCGAGATCGCGCAACTCAATTGCGACATCGGAACTCCGGCGATTCAGCCTCGATTGCTCGAGGCGCACATACAAGTTTTTCGCCGCACGCGACTCTTCGTCGATGCGCTCTGGGAGAAGTGTCGCTCATGGGGTGGTCAGCAAGAGACTCAGCTCATGATCGATCCGCGTTTCGGATTCACGCTGCCCGACGATCCGAAGTCGGTGATCAAAAGTAAGAAGATTTTCTATTCTCCCGCCAGCGGACTTGGATTTTCGGGAGAGTGGTAGACGCGGCGTGACCCGGAAAAAGCTCCTGGCACCTTTATTCGTTCAAAATGTAGTTCATCGGATCGACGGCGATTCCGTGAATACGGACTTCATAGTGCAAATGCGCTCCCGTCGAGCGGCCCGTCGAACCCACCGCCGAGATCACGTCCCAACGACGAACCTTCTGTCCTTGCTCGACGAAGATGCGCGAATTGTGCCCGTAGCGCGTGATCACGCCGTAGCCGTGATCGATCGAGACGAGCTTGCCGTATCCCGAATCGTAGCCCGCGAACGAAACCACGCCGTCGGCCGGAGCGTAGACGGGAGTTCCCGAAGGCGCGGCCATGTCGAGGCCCGCATGCATTTCGGGACGATTCGTAAACGGATCGACGCGATAACCGAAACGCGACGTGAACCATCCGCGCGACGGGCGAATCGAGGGCGTGGCCTGAAGCAACGACTGACGCTCGGAGAGAGAGTCCCATAGCTGCAAAACACCTTGCTCGCGCAACTGCGACTGCGCCAGCGCGCGATCGATACGAACGCTCAAGGACGCGTAATCGCGCGAGGACTCGCGCTGCACGCCAAGTTCGCCCGATTTCTCGTCGACGAACGGCTTTTCGACATTTTCACCATCGCGAATCATGAACTCGGAAGACGGCATCCGAGTCACGTTACCGCCACCGATTTCCGGGGCGCCCGCCGGGCGCGCGGTTGGACTAAGGGCGAGCTTCAAAACGCGCTCTTCGTCTTCGACATTGGTGATCAGATTCAGTTTCTTCGTGAAGTTTTGAATGCGCTCCAGACTGGACTCAAGGCTGGACAGCTTCTCTTCCGCGACTTGAAACTTCTGCTTCAGCGACGCGTTCTCGGCGCGCAGAAAACGGTTCTCATTCGCCTTCAATAATAGACCGACGTAATCCAGGGCCGCGGTCGCGCTCAAAAGGATTAAACAAAAGCCCAGAAAACCCAGGGCCTTAAGCCAGCTCGCGCGAATCGTCAGTTTGATCGTGTTGCCGTGGCGATTGCTCGCGACGAGAAAAGTGTAGTTCTTATTCTCCATGCTCTCTCTTGTATGACCCTTAAGCCTCTATCTAGGGTTCACTAGCTTTGTGCGTCAACCGCCAATTTTCGGGCGAATGAAAATGACGGAAATATTGTCGTCTCCGCCCGCGGCTTTAGCTTCTTTGATGCATTTCGCCACGGCGTCCTCGGGAGAGGTGTGTTGAACCAGATCCAACAGCTTCTCCGGCGTCACGAGTCCGCTCAATCCGTCCGAACACAAAAGATAAAGATCGCCCGGAGCGGGCTCGCGTTCAAGAACATCCACCGTGACGTCGCGTTCAAAACCGACGCTTCGGGTGATCACGTTACGACCAACGACGTGAGGCGCTTCCTCTTCCGAAATCACGCCGGCGCGAACTTGCTCGTTGATGAGCGAATGATCCTCGGTGAGCTGCCAGAGGGACGGTGGAGAATAGAGGTAGGCGCGCGAGTCGCCAACGTTGCCGATGTAAATGCGACCGCGATGTTCCCAGAACAGGACCATCGTCGTACCCATTCCCATCAGCTCGGGATTCTCGAACGTCGATTTGTGATGAATGCGCGAAGAGGCTTCGCGATACGCTTCCGCGAGAACTTTTCGCGGCGAAAGTTTAGGCTCGTTCTTTCGTTTGTTGATGGCGTCTTGCACCGTCTCGACGGCGAGCGCGGACGCGACTTCTCCCCCCTTGTGGCCGCCCATTCCATCGGCAACGATGAACAGATTGAGGTCGTGGTCGACCAGAATCGCGTCCTGATTGATGTCGCGCTTTAAACCCACATCCGTTTGAGCCCACACTTCAAATCGCATGTCGATATTTTGACATGGGTTTTCTGGGCCTGTCGAGCGAAACCCACCTCAAGCCGGGTCCATTTTCCGCCGAATAAGTCTTACGTGAATTCGAGGGTGAACGGGATGATTCCAAAGAAATACCGAAAGCCGATGGCAGTGTTCCTGATTCTCTCGCTGCTCTTGCACATCGGGCTCTACATTTTCTTCCAGCTCGATTTTGCGAAACCGAACACGATCACGAAAAAAGACGTCGTCGAAGTTGAGTATCTTCCGGCCGAGGAGCTCACTCCTCCCGCGGAAGACACGAACGTGGTCGCGCCGAAGAAGAAAGACAACAACCAGATCGTCGAGCAAGACAAGCAACTCAACGACGAGAAGCCCGAAGACTCGAAGTTCCTGAGCGCGTTCGACCAAAAAGTGATCAAGCAAACGGTCGCCGCCGAAACCGGAAAGTTCACGAACGAAGCCAAAGGCGGAGCGCCCGACGAAGGCGTGAAAGACGGCGAAAAGAAAAAAGAGCTCGAAACCGAGCGCTCGAAAGCGGACAAGAACGCGCAACGCGAGCCGGGCGAGCTCCCCGCGCTGAAAGATCTCACGCCGAAGTTCTCGCTGAGCCCCGGACCGAAAGGCCCCACCGACGAAAACGGGGATCCGTCGAAAACCGACGATCACATCGAGAACGTCAACACCGGCATGCAGACGATGCTCAGCACGCGCGAGTTCGTTTACTACGCGTACTACAATCGCATCAAAGAGGCTCTGCGCCAGCACTGGGAACCGAACGTTCGCGAAAAAGTGAAGATCATCTATCGCCAGGGACGCACGATCGCGTCGGCGAAAGATCGCGTCACCCAAGTCGTCGTGACGTTGAATCCGAGCGGAGAGCTCGTGAAAGTCGAAGTTCTCACGCAAAGCGGGGTCATGGATTTGGATTCCGCCGCGGTCGAGGCGTTTCGCCAGGCCGCCCCCTTCCCGAACCCGCCCAAAGGAATGGTCGAGTCTGACGGTACAATCAAGATCCGTTGGGACTTCGTCCTTGAAACATGAAAACCATCCTGTTGTGCGGTTACCGCGCCGGCCTCGGGCTTGAGCGCGCGGCCGACGGCTCTCTTCTTGTCGACGTGAAAATCCGTGAATTGCAGCGCTTGGGCTACGAAGTGGTGTGCGTGCTCGCCGGCAACGACGCCGACGACGTTTTGCGCGCGTCACGCGCCATTATGAGCGTTGAACTGGTATTCGACACGAACGGAGTCGACGCGACTCTCTCGAGCAATCTGAGGGCCGGTCTCGCGGCGACCGACGGCGAGGGCTGCTTCGCCATTCCCGTCGAGCTGCCGGTTCCCGAGGCTCCTTTGTGGAATTTTATTCGCGAAGAGTGGCGCCGCGAGGGCTTTCACACCTCGGTATCCGTCTTCCAGTGCGTGTCGAGCCAGGGCGCGCCGTATCACTTCGGGTTTCCCCTATTGATCTCCCGCTCCGGGAACAGCCTGATCCGCGGCCTGACGGGATTCACCAGTCTTGTCGACACGCGCCTTAAGTACCAACATCTTACGATCCGACCCGAGGCAAACCTTGCACCTGCGGAAAACCCCCTTTAAATTCACCCCTTGAGTCTACAAAATAGGGAGACCCTAATGGCCGTGGATATCAACATCCTCAACAACATCGCTCGCCGCGCGCACTACCTCGCGAACAAAATGATTTATATGGCGAACACGCGCGACAACGTCGAGAAGGGCGACCCCAAGATCGGCGGTCACTCCTCGGCTTCGTCGAGCGCGCTCCACATCCTCGGCGCGCTTCATCTGGTTTCGAAGGGCGGCTTCGATTGGATCGCGAACAAGCCGCACGCTTCTCCCGCCGACCATGCTTACAACTACCTGCTGAACAATCTGCTCGACGAAAACAACGAGCCGCTGTCCCTCGAAGAATGCAATGTCGCGATGTCCAGTCTGCGCGCGTTCCCGAAAGGCGACGAGTGGGTGTTTCAGTCGTACCACTCGGCCTACGATCCCGATCGCCACAATTTTTATCCCTCGGGCACCGTGGGCATTCCGCCGGTCAATGCCGGCTACATGGCCCTCGCCTATCGCTACGCCGACCGCCACGGCTACGAAGTGCCGAAGAACGCGCACTTTTGGTCGATCATGGGAGACTCGGAGTTCCGCGAAGGGTCGCTCGCTGAAGCAATTCCCGATTTCGCCGATCGCGAGCTCGGCAACCTGACCTGGATCCTGGACTTCAACCGTCAATCCTTGGATGGTCACCGCATCACGAATGCAAAGGCGTTCCACGGCACGGATGATTTGCGCATTCAGCGCATGATGGAAGCCAACGGCTGGCACGTCGTGCACGCGCGCCACGGGCAAAAACGCCTGCAATATTTCAAAAAAGACGGCGGCGATCTGTTCAAAGAGATCTTCGAAGGCAAGCTCGCCGACTACGAATTGCAGGTGGGCCTCATGCTCGCCGATGGCAAAGAGCTGCGCGAGTACCTGCTCGAGAAGCAACCGAAGCTCGAGAAATTCCTCAAAGGCCTCAAAGACGACGAGCTCCGCGCCGCCTACCACGACTTCGGCGGTCATGACTTTACGACGCTGACCCAAGCGTACGCCGAATCGAAGAAAGAAACCGACCGCCCCTCGATGGTGATCGCGCATACGATCAAGGGCTGGGGCCTCAAGATGGCCGCCAACCCCGGAAACCACTCGGCGATTCCCGATGAAGCCGAGCTGGGCACGCTCGCCGAGCGCGGAGGCATGCCCAAGGGCGTGGACTTCGCGCGCTTCGACGAGAAATCCGCCGAGGGCAAGTACCTCAAACAGCGCGGCGAAGAGATCCTCGAGGAGATCCGCGCGCAACACGCGCTTAAAGCGAAGAATAAAGCCTATTTTAAG
>CAYPFC010000003.1:0-2330 GCA_964409815.1 uncultured Pseudobdellovibrionaceae bacterium | reverse complement strand
TCGGCGAGATGAGCGACTCTTTGGACATCAACTTCAAGATGGCGAACTACCCGCACACGCAATGGATGCTCGGCCAGCTGACCGCGAAGCTCACGCGTATCGCGAACACCTCGCTCAACGAAAAAGAGCTTAAGGACAAACAAAAACCGCTGACGCCGAACGAAAAGGCGTTCAAGCTGGCCGCCGAAATGATGATCTCGATGGCGCCGGACGTGGGCACGTCGACGAACCTCAACCCCGCGATGGACGGCAAAATTTACGGCCCCGCCGAGTTCGAGGATATCGAGTCGGAAATGGGCGTTAAGGACAAAACAGTCCCCGACCTCGTCGCCGGCGAAGAGCCGAACGACCGCTTCTTGCGCTTCGACATTCAGGAAGGAAACGTCACTTCGTGCGTAGGCTCATTCGGAAAAATCCGCGAGACCCTGGGAATCCCGCTGATCCCCCTGATGACCGTGTACGACTTCTTCATCAAGCGCGCGCTCGATCAATTGTTCTATAATTTGTACTGGCGCTCGTCGTTCATTCTGGTTGGTACGCCCTCAGGTGTGACGCTCTCGCCGGAAGGCGCGCAGCACGGCTGGAAATCCGACATTCAAATTCCGAATCAGATCACCTGGGAGCCCTTCTTCGTGCAGGAGCTCGACTGGATCTTCACCGACGCGATCAAGCGCATGCTCACCGGCGACGACGAAGATCGTAGCGGCGTGATCATCCGCGGCGTCACGCGCGGCGCGGACCAGAAGATGTTCATGAATTATCTGAAGGCGCAGGCGCGCTTCCAGGGCGCGGAAGAATCCGAAATCCTGCGAGCGGTTCGCGAAGACGTCCTGAAGGGCGCTTACTACTTGGTCGATTACCGCGGCTTCGAGGGTTACGAGCCAGGCGACAACGTCGTGAACATTTTCGCGATGGGCTCGCCGACGACCGAAGCGATCAAGGCCTCTGAGGAGCTCAAGAACAAGGGCATCTACGCGAACGTGATCGTGATTACAAGCTCCGATCTCCTGCTCGGCAACCTCGCGCACGAGAACGGCTACCAGCACCTCCGCGAAGGCCTCCAGGTCAACGGCGATCTCTACCTGAAAGATATCGACGCCGCCGATAGCGGGGAACTGCGCACGCTCGCGGGCCGCCGCATTCCCGTGGTGAGCGTTCACGACGGGGAAACCGGGTTGCTCGACAATATCGGCTCGATCATCGGCGTTCGCCAAGAGACGCTCGGAGTTCGCAAGCATTCGAAGTGCGGCAGACCTTCGGACGTTTATCGCTACCACCACATCGATGCGAACTCCGTGCTCCAGGCCTGCGGCAAGGTTTTAGCCGAGACCGCGCTCGAGAATACGTGGATGCCCGGCGAGCAGCCGGCCCCCGCCGCTCAGGGAGATTGGCGTCAGCTTTGGCCCGAGGCCGGCAAATAATCCCAGATGAAATATCCGCTCGAAGGCCGACTGCAGAAATCTCCCGATAAGGTCTTCGAGCCCACGATCGTTTTCATTCACAACTTCGGCGGCAATTACGCTTCAACCAAGCGGCACCAGGAGATGGTGCTCGCGATGGGCTTCGACTGCTTTTCGTTCACGTTCAGCTTGAGCTCAATTCCGTTGAGCGGCGAGCAAATGATGGAGGCCTTGCGCGTGGGCATGATCGAGCGGTGGTCCGAGGAGCTTGAGACCGTCCTCGAGTGCATCGAGGGCCCGAAAATTCTCTTTACGTTTTCGTTTCCCTCGATCGCGTTGCCCGCGCTGCTCTATAAGCAACGACGTAAGGACGTGATCGGTTGGGTATGCGACGGCGGGCCCTTCGAGCACCTCTGGCAGAACCTTTGGCACTTTTATTCTTTCCAGAGGCCCGAAAAATTTAAAGCGCTGCGCTGGATCCGCACCGAACTCGCGTGGGTCGTGTTCGGCGGAATCCCCTACTCGAAGCGGCTGAAGAAATGGATTCCCGCGCTCGATCCGAAGCTCCCGATCTTTAGCGTGCGCGAAGGGGCGGATCAGCTCGTCTCCGAAGAGTCGATCGATCTCTTGTTCTCATACAACTTGGATTTGAATTTGAAGAAGCTGGTCATTCCTGGAGCGGGACATCTCGACGGCTTAAAGAAAAACCCCGACGTCTACAAGCAGCACGTCGGGGAATTCCTCAAGTCAATTAGCGAAACTATTCAATCGTAACGGTCTTCGTGGCTTGATTTACGCGGAACTTCACGGTCTCGGGCTGGAAGTCTTCGCCGTCGAACACGCGTACGGGCGCGGTGATCAAAAGGCCTTTCGCCGGGTTGTACGAAGCCTTGATGTTCTTCCAGTTCACGCTTGAGAAACCCAAACCGT
>CAYPFC010000002.1:46712-47325 GCA_964409815.1 uncultured Pseudobdellovibrionaceae bacterium | reverse complement strand
GTACTGAATCAAGCGCAGGTTTCCGTAGCGAGACAAATTCACCATCACGCGCGCAAGCAGATAGTCGCCGGCGAGCACCGCGTATTCAGGACTGTACTTAAGCCACGCCGCGGGCTTTGAGCGGCGCAGGTGCGAACGATCGATCAGATCATCGTGTAACAAAGAGGCGTTGTGAATGAACTCGATGGTCTGCGCGAGCAAAAGCTCCTGGCGATCGTTGAGCGAGAGGTGCCGACCGATGCGCTGGATAAGCTTGGAACGGAAGCCCTTACCGCTCGAAAACAGGTCGTCGTAAAGCGAGTTAAGCTTCGGCAAATATTTAGGAAAGTCATCGGAGCTAAAGATCTTCAAATCGACCATGTGCACTCCAGGTACCTAGAATTGACTCTTTCAGTCAACGGTGTTCTTTTGAGGCCATGAAGAACACGTTCGAGTACCGCGTCCCCTTTGACGAAGCCGACGGTGAAGGTATTGTTTTCTTTGGGAATTACTTCCGCCTCGTGCATCGGGCATTTGAGGACTTTGTGCCCACGCTCGGCATTCCTTGGGAAGAGTGGTTTAAGAACCCCGATTGGGGCGTCCCCCTAAGGCACGTGGAGTCCGATTATCTTAA
>CAYPFC010000002.1:28456-46702 GCA_964409815.1 uncultured Pseudobdellovibrionaceae bacterium | reverse complement strand
CTCGTGCCCGGCATGCTCTTCACGGTCACCATTCACGTCGAAAAGATCGGCGAGTCGTCGGTGCACTTCGTCTATGCGGTAAAGGATAAGGACGGAGTTCCGTGCGCGAATTTGAAAACGTCGCACGTTTTCGTCACGCGCCCGAAGGGAGCGATGAAGAAGATGACGATTCCGGACTCGATTCGCGAGCGACTCAAGCCCGCGATGCTGAAATAGCGTTAGAGACGAAGCACTTCGAGAAGCGCCTTTTTCTTCACTTTGCCGAGATCGCCCTTGGGCAAAGCCGGAACCCAACAGAGCTGGGACACGCGCTCGGGTCCATTCACCGTCGCATTGAAGTCCTTCAAAGAAGAGCTCCATGTCGAGAGATTTTGTTTCGTATCCGTGATCATAATCAATCGGTGCCCCGCGCGCCCGCCCGCGATCGCGGCGACGACGAGCTCGCCCTCAAAGCCGCGTGCCTGCAAAAACTCGCGCAAACTCGACTCTACCTGAGGAATCGAAACGGATGCAGGATCTTCACGATCTCGTCGCGCCGACCGAGAAAGCGAATCGCCCTCCCGCCGGCGCGCAGCTCCGCTTGGTCTTCGGTCGCGAGCCAGCCGTCGCGCAGAGGATCCTCGAGCGAGAACTCCCCGCTCTTCTTCATGCGTGCGATCCAGCGACACAAGGCTTCCGACTTCAAAAAAACGCGCCCTTCGCGCGTCTTGACTTGCACGTGCTTTAAAATTTCGAAATCCGGGTAAAAGTCTTCGCCCAAAGAATCCAGCGAAGCCGTCGCGACCTGCGACGCGCACTCGGTCAAACCGTAAGACGGAAGCAACGGCCAATCGAGCACGCGCGCCTGCGCGTACAACGAAACGTCCAATGCGCCGCCGCCGACGACGATCGCGCGCAAGTTTTTAGGAGCGCTGAGCCCCGACGAAACCAGATCGTAAACCTGCGTCGGAACCAAGGACGTCAGCGTGATGCCTTGCGAGCGCACGGCCGCGACGAACGCGTGCGCGTCCCACTTCGTGAGCGATACGACCGCGCTCCCCGCGAGCTTCGCGCGCACCAAGATTCCCAGCCCGCCCACGTGATACGTCGGCAACGTCAAAAGCCAGCGATCCGCGCGCGTCGCCTTCAGATGCGCGTTCACCGCGCGTGCCGACACCTCGATCGCGCCCAACGGCAGACCGACCGCTTTCACCTCGTCGACGGAAGACGTACCCGAAGACAAAATCCATAAGACATCGTCAACCCTCGGCACGCGCGAAGACATTTCGCGCACGAGTTTCTTTTGCCAGTCGGGAAGCTGAGGTGAGTACGCCCAACGCGTGTCGGGAGGCCAGCTTAAAGAATTTTCTGCCACGTCAGGGATTCCAGCAGCTGATCGAAACCGAAGCCAAAGCCGGGCGTCGGCTTCATGCGCGGACCATCGCATAGCCAAAGTTTCGAGAATTCGTCGGGCTCGTAAAGGCCCGGCGAGGCCAAACCGCAAACGTCGGTCTTCTTCGGGTGGCCCGAGTAGAAGCGGGCCGCGGCCCAAGCGGCGCACGCCTGTCCGAACAGGTGATCCATGCCGTGCGTGAAAATCACGCGCTTGTACATCGCAAGCTCTTCGACTTGCTCGCGCGCGGGCTTGATCACGCGAATGGGCGCGGTCTTCTGCGTTTTGAAATCGTTGGCCCAGGGACCGATGATCTTCAATTCACCCTCGCCGACCGGATCCTCGACCAAATCGATGCGAGCCTTCACCGAAGGATCGAGCCCGTTCCACCACTCGGTGAGCGCGCCCACCGTGAGCTTGCCGTTGAAGTCGAGTCGCCATAATAAACCCGTCGCGTACGCGAGCTGGGTCATCACTTCGGTCTCGGCTTTCAGATTCTCACCCATTTTGATCTTGATGTGAGAGAAGCCGGCCTTCTGAATCTCCTGAAGCTTACCGACATCGAGCTCGAAGATGTCCGTCACCAAGCGGTGCGAGCGCGGAATCACGAGACCCGCGAAGGCGTTCTTTTTACTCAGGCGATATTCGCGATCTATGTAGTTGAACTCTAAAGAATTCTCCGCCAGCGGCGTGAGGTTCATCGTCTTCAGCGAGTCGATATGCTGATCGAGCTCGGGCTCGCCGAACTCGGGCCACGGGTGGAGATCGCTGAAGCCCGTTTGCCCCATCGCCCACTCCGCTTTCACCAAACAGCCGATACGAGGCTTTAAGCCCTTCGCGGTGGGCTTGAGCTCGTAACGATGAATCCAAATCTTCATTGCAGGCAAAGTCCTATGCTGAGGAGTACTCCAAACAGCATATGCACGAATGCGGCCTTCGCCAAGAGGCGATTGTATTCACGGCTGGCTTGCGAACTCATCAGGCGCAAGAAAACTTGAACGGCCAGCGGGAGCGCGAGCATGGGAAGCATGAACGCGAGCACCCAACCCTTGTTCAGCCAGTACAAATTCAGCAAAAACGCGACGAGAATCAGGAGAAGCACTTCGAAGCGCCCGAGCTTGGGCCCCAAGCGAACCGCCAAAGTACGTTTATTTACTTCCCGGTCCTGGTCGAGGTCGCGAAGATTGTTGATCGCGATCAACACTGTGGCAAGAAGCCCCACTTGAAGGCCGGCCACCAGGGCGGACGCGCTATACGTGCCGGTCTGCAGAAAATAAACCCCGCCGACCGCGATCAATCCGAAAAACAAGATCACGAAGAGGTCACCGAGGCCCACGTACGCGAGCGGGAAAGGACCGCCCGTGTAACAGTAACCCATGAGCAGCGAGACCAACCCGATCACGACGATCGGCATTCCGCCTTCCATCACCAATGGAATTCCGAGCAACAGCGCGACCACGAAGCATCCGAGCCCCATCGCCAGCACCGCACGCGGCGAAAACCAGCCGCTCTGTGAGGCGCGCGCGTCTCCCAGTCGGGTTTCCTTGTCGGCGCCCTTCCAGAAATCCAGGGCGTCGTTCACGAAGTTCGTTCCGATTTGGATGAAGATCGCCGAAAACAGCGCGCACCAGGAAATCCATGCGCGAACCTCAAGGCCCTCCGAGGCGACCAGCGCCGAAGCGACGGCGATCGGAATCACCGCGGCCGAAAGCGTCTTCGGCCGCGCGGTCAGAATGAGGGCGCGGGTGCGGGAGGTCACGGGAGGCGCGGAAACTTTCCGAAATCGGGAGGACGGCGCTCGACGAAGGCGTTCTTACCTTCCTTCGCTTCTTCCGACATGTAATATAGCAGAGTCGCGTCGCCGGCGAGATCGAGCAATCCGATCTGCCCGTCGCAGTCCGCGTTCAGCGCGGCCTTCAGGCAGCGGATCGCGAGGGGCGAGTGCTGCAAGATCTCGCGCGACCACTTCAGGGTTTCTTCTTCGAGCCGCGCGAGCGGAACCACTTTATTCACAAGGCCCATCTCCATCGCCTCTTGCGCGCCGTACTGGCGGCACAGGTACCAAATCTCGCGCGCTTTCTTTTGTCCCACGATGCGCGCGAGGTACGCCGAGCCCAAGCCGCCGTCGAAGGAGCCGACCTTCGGGCCGGTTTGGCCGAAGCGCGCATTGTCGGCCGCGATCGTGAGATCGCAAACCACGTGAAGCACGTGACCGCCGCCGATCGCGTAGCCCGCGACCATCGCGATCACGGGTTTCGGCATGAAGCGAATTTGCTTTTGGACGTCCAGAATATTCAAACGCGGAACCCCGTCATCGCCGACGTAACCGGCGTGACCGCGAACCTTTTGGTCTCCGCCCGAGCAAAACGCGTCCGGGCCTTCACCGGTCAGGATGATCACGCCGATCTTCGAGCTCTCGCGCGCGATCTCGAACGCCTCTTTGAGCTCCATCACCGTCTGCGGGCGGAAGGCGTTGCGCACTTCCGGGCGGTTGATCGTGATCTTCGCGATGCCGTCCTCGGTGCGCTCGAATTTAATGTCCTTAAATGTTTTTATCGGGATCCAATTTTCCATTACTTTCCTCTTAACTTTTGCAAAAGCTCGTCTTTTTCTATTTGGATGGAGAACTTGAAGCCCTGAATGAAGAGCTTCACGTGGCCTTCCACGCGCTGGCTCGCCGGCACGACTTCGAAGGCGCCGACGGCTTCGGGGCGCACGAACACGGTCTGGTTTTCGGTCGATTTGAGTTCTACGAATTCTTGGCTAGCCATTTTGTCTCCCTGAAATCCACCGGGCGATGAATTCGCTCGCGTCTGACGTTAAGCGATGCCCCGCGTTTGGAATGATCGTTATTTGCCCCCGAACCGGCAGTTCCCGCAAGGTTTTCGCCACGTCCATGTATTTTTGATCCAGGGCGCCATAGGCCCAATCCACGCGGCTTCCGAGGCTTTTCACCTCCTCCCACCCGAAGGGATGAAGCGTGGGCGACCAGTTCGAAAGGCTCAACGGCAGCATCTCGCGCAACGGCTCCGCGCGACGACGCGGAAGAACGCCCGAGCCCTTGAAGACCGGCTGATCGTCCCACGAGCTTTCGAGCTCGGCCCAAGGCTGCGACATGAATTTTTCCATCCACTGGCGCTCCCACGGGCCGCGGTCGATATCTTTCGGCGCGACCGGCGCTCCCGACAGCAAGAGCGCGCGAGAGAATCGCTCGGGCCGCGCGACGATCGCGTTGAGCGCGAGCCGCGCGCCCATCGAGTAGCCGACGATCTGAACGGGATCGTGGCCCGCTTCTTTGTCGAGGTAATTCAAAAAGTTCTCGGTCCACTCTTGGAGCGTGTGATTGGGCGCGAGTTTTCCCGGCTCGTAAAGATCGGGCGCAAGCGCCGCCTCGGTGAGCGGGAGTTTCTCCAAAACCAGGCGCCAGTCGCCGGGTTGCCCCCAGAATCCGTGAAGTAAAATGGTCATACTTTATCCCACTCTTCCCAAAACGCCTCGGTGTCGGCGGGGTCGGGCAAAATCTCAATCACTTGTCGTCCCGACTTGAGCGCCTGCGGCGCGCGAAGCGCCGTGTAGGCGAGGTCCCACATCTTCGCCCAATTCTCGAAGCGCAGATCGTGCGAGTTGAGAAACATCGGATCGCGGAACATGCGGTTGAAAATCTGTCCGCCGCCGTTATTCAAAATCACCAAATTGAAATCTTTCAGCGGGCGCTGGCGCAAGGCCCACGGCCCGCTCATGTCGTACAGCGCGGAGAGATCGCCGAGCAGGGCCCAGTTCTGCGCCGTCTCGCTCGCGACGCCCGCGAAGGTCGAGATCAAGCCGTCAATGCCGTTCGTCCCGCGATTGGCGAACACGTCGCTCGCGGCGGCGGAGTGCGCGGCGAAGTCCCACTCGCGAATCGGCAGCGAGTTCCCGAGGAACACGCGCGCGCCCGCGGGAATCGCGATGCTCACGCGGTTGACCCACGCGGGCTCGCTCAGCGGATAGCGCACGAGGAGCTCCGAGCGCCGCTCGCCCAGAGTTCGGTCGAGAACGATTTCGTCCGCGTCCCACTCCTCGAACTGCGGATCTTTCAGCGCGCCGAGCTTTTCGACCTTCGGCTCGCGCGGCAGACCGCTGAAGGGCGCGTTCGAAAAATTCCACACCGGAATCTGGGACGACTCGAGATCGCGCCAGAAGCGAAACGTGGGCACATTGCCGATCCGAATGACGCCGTCGATATTCAGGCGCGAGATCATTTTGTCGCGACCTTGCATCTCCCACTCGACCAGGTGCTCGTGGCCCCTTAAACGCGAAGTCGCCTCCAGATAGAGCGGCCGGCGCGCGCGAGAGAGCCACGGCAGCACGCTCTCGGCTTCGCCGGGTTTGAGTCCGCTGACGACGATCAGTGGGCGCTTCATTATCGTCCACCGAGCAAAGGCTCATCGAAGCACACGTTCAGATGAACGGGACGCGTGCCGCTGACTTTCAATTGGGGCGCGAGCTCGTTCTCGAGATCGCACGACCACTCGACGTAATGCGAATACAATCCGGTTTGCACGATCGTCTGCGGAGCTCCGCAGCCGCGGTACCGCCGCGGACGATCGGCCGTCACCATCACGAGCGGCAAGCGCTGGTAGTCGGCTTCGATCGCGGCGGGTAGCAATTCCGCGGCGGCAGTTCCCGAAGTCGTGACGATCGCGACGGGTTTGCCCTCCGCCTGGATGCGGCCGAGCGCGAAGAACGAAGCGCTTCTCTCCTCGAAGAACGAATAGACTTTGAACTCCGGAGTCGTCCCCAGTAGGTGCACGAAAGGCGCGTTGCGGGCGCCGGCGCACAGAACGATTTCCCGAACGCCGAAATCGCGAAGCGAGGTCAGCACGCTCTGCGCGGCCGTCAGATTATTCACAGCTCGACTCCGAACGCTTGGTAGATCGAGTCGCGCTTCAACTGAAGCTCGGACCATTCGCGCAACGGCTGGCTTTCTTTCACAACGCCGCAGCCGACCGAGATCCGCGCGCGCGTTCCCCACCACTGCACGCCGCGAATCGCGACCACGCAGAGCATGTGATCGCCGTCTTGAATGCCGAACGGAGCGCCGAAGCGCTTGCGCGCCACGTGGAACGGCTGTTTCTCGAGCCACTCGACCGCGGGCTTGCGCGGCCATCCACCGAGCGCCGCCGTGGGGTGCAGTTTCACGACGAGCTCCATGAACTCGGGATGGCGATCCAGATCCACTTCGATCGGCGTCAATAGGTGCTTCAGTTTTCCGTAGGTGCGCTCGCCGGTCTTACCGACTGAGATCTGTCCCAGCTCCTTGAGCTCCGTCGTGATGTGCTCGATGACCAGCTCGTGCTCGTGCGTTTCTTTTTTATCGTCGAGCAACCTCGGCCCGTCCGCGGGCGCCGTGCCGGCCAGTGCCATCGTCGTCAAAATCCCATCGCGGACTTCGAATAAAACTTCCGGAGTCAGGCCGCTCATGCCCTCTCCCTCAAACTCGAATCCGTAAGCGAAGCGCCCGGGCTTGTGCGGAGTCTGAAACATGGCGGCCTCGAGAGGCGCCGCGAACTCGAGATCCTCGCACACGATCGGCACGACCTTTTGAAACGTGTCGCGCGAGATCTGACTTAAGATTTCCTCATGATGGCGCTCAAAATCCGCGCTAGAAGGCTCGGCGCGGTGGACTAAGCGCGGAAGCCCACGTGCCGGCAGTGCCTCGACATCGGTTTCGTCCCCGAGCAGCCACGGCGTCGGGTGAGAGAGAGCGAAATCGGGCGCGAAAAAACTCAAGAATTCGGGATCGGCGGCGGCAGAGAGGCGGCGCACGCTCAACGCCTTTTGAACCTCGTCGCTGACCAGCCAGGCGCGACCGGTATGTACTCCACGTGCTTGTTTTAACATACGAAAATCACTGTCCAATTGTTCCGTGACAACCGTCATCAAGCCGATTAAGAACGGAAGGCAGAATGAAGCACAAGTTTAAGGCCGTCAAGGTAGGTAATTGCACCCTCGGTGGAGGCCCTTTCGCCGTCTGGGCGGGCCCCTGTTCGATTGAATCTCTGGAACAATTTAACCTTACGGCACGCACGGTGAAGCGCTTTGGCGCGAGCGGCTTGCGCGGAGGCTTGTATAAATTGCGCACCGATCCCACGAGCTTCCAAGGCTTGGGCCGCGACGCCTTCGAGCTTGTGAAGCAAGTGAAGCGTGAGACCGGATTGCCGTTCGTCAGCGAAGTGACGGATCCGCGCCAGATCAGCGACATGGTCGACGTGGTCGACGCGTTCCAAGTGGGCTCGCGCAACATGCACAACTATTCGCTGTTGAAAGAGCTCGGCCAAGTGAAGAAGCCGATTCTTCTCAAGCGCGGCCTGGCCGCGACCTTCAAAGAGTGGATGCTCGCCTGCGAGTACCTCGTTAAGGGCGGCAACGAAGAAATCATTCTGTGCGAGCGCGGAATTCGCACGTTCGAAACCGCGACCCGCAATACGTTCGATGTCAATGCCATCGCGTTAGCGAAAATTGAAACGCCTTTCCCGATTCTCGCCGACCCTTCGCACGGAACGGGACGGGCCGATCTCGTGACGCCGATCGCACTGGCCGCCGCGGCCGCGGGCGCCGACGGACTGCTTGTCGAAGTTCATCCGAAGCCCTCGGAAGCGAAATCCGACGGCTACCAGTCGCTGGATTTCACGCAATTCGAAACGCTGATGACGAAGCTGCCGAAACTCTTGAACGCTCTCGATCGCAAGCTGTTGGAGATTTAATCCGTATGCAACATCAAGGTCCGAAGCCGGAAGAAATTCGTCACCTGTTCGCGTCGGTCGCCGAAGGCTACGACAAAGCCAACGACGCCATGACCTTGGGGATGGCGCACCTCTGGCGCAAGAAGCTCGTCGTGTGGTCGGGCGCGAAGGCGGGCGACCGCGTTTTGGATTGCGCGACCGGCACCGGAGACCTCGCGATTGAGTTCAAGAAAGCCGTTGGGCCCACGGGCGCCGTGATCGGCACCGACTTCTGCGAAGAGATGCTCGAGCTCGCGCCGCCCAAGGCGAAGAAGGCCGGCCTGGATATCGAGTTCCGCACCGCCGACGCGATGAAACTTCCGTTCGACGACGGCGCCTTCGATATCTCCAGCATCGGCTACGGCATTCGCAACGTCGCCGACCCTCAGCTCGCCATCCGCGAAATGGCGCGCGTGGTGAAGCCCGGCGGGCGCGTTATGATCCTGGAGACCGGGGACACGCCGGATTCTCCCCTTCGCGGATTTTTCGATTTTTATTTTCGCCAAGTCATTCCCCGCGTCGGCGGTTGGGTGACCGGGAAGCGATTCGCCTACGAGTACTTGAACAAATCCTCGCGTGGATTTCCCTCGCGCGAGCGCTTTCTCGATCTCATGCGCTCCACGGACGCGTTTAGCGCGTGCGAGTACCGCGTGCTCCTCGGCGGCGCGAGCTTCATGTACCAAGGGATCGTAAAGTAAATCTCGTTCACGCGGTCATCGCGCCGACGGGGAATTTCTCCACCTTTCCTCCGCCTAATCGACCCTAAAGTACGTGTGTTTTGGCACTGGCTTTGTAAGACTGTCCGTTATGAGCAAACTCAAACGCCATGTCACACTCTTGCCGCTGATCTTTTACGGAATCGGAGACATCCTCGGCTCCGGAATTTACGGATTGATCGGCAAGGTCGCCGGCCAAGTTGGAAATTTCATCTGGCTCGCGTTTCTGGCGGCGTTCCTCGTGGCGCTAATGACCGGGATTTCGTACGCGGCTCTGGGCTCGCGCTACCCTCGCGCGGCCGGCAGCTCGTTCATCGTGTGGAAGGCTTCGAGCTCCCCGGCGCTCGCGTTCATCATCGGCCTCGCGACGATGTGCTCGGGGCTCACGTCGATGGCTGCGGCGTCGAATATTTTTTCCGGATATCTTTCGGGCATGCTCGAGTTCATTCCCGTCTGGGCGGGGATCGTGGGGTTCTGCCTGCTCCTCACCGGAATCGTTTTCGTGGGAATTCGCGAAAGCCTTTGGGTCAACGCGCTCTGCACGGCGATTGAGCTCGCGGGACTTTTACTCGTGATCGCCGTAGGTATACCCTATTTGGGCGACGTGAACCTCTTCGATGTGCAATCGATACCCAATACCCGCGCGCTCGACCCATCACTCATCCTCGGCGGCGCGGTCCTCGCCTTTTATTCGTTCATCGGCTTCGAGGACCTGCTCAACGTGAGCGAGGAGGTCGTTCAGCCCGAGCGCAATGTCCCGCTCGCGCTCATGATCTCGATGGTGACGGCGTCGGCGATCTATATGTTGATCGGCGTGGTCGCGGTCAGCGTCGTGCCGGCGGAGCAGCTCGCGGCTTCTAAGCAACCCCTGGTCGACGTCGTGGCCAAGGCGTGGCCCGGATTTCCGACCCAGGTGTTCAGCGTGATCGCCCTGTTCGCGGTCGCCAACACGGCTTTGTTGAATTACTTGATGTCCTCTCGGTTGATCTATGGTCTCGCCAATCTCGGGCTACTCCCGAAAGTCCTCAGCAAGGTCCACGGCAAGACCAAAACGCCCTACTACGCCGTTGGCGTGGTGTTCGCGATCCTCATCACGCTGGCGTTCGTGGGCGAGGTGAGCTCGCTGGCGCGCGCGACGGCGCTTTTCGTGCTGATGGTCTTCCTTGCCATGAATGTGAGCATGATTGTCATTCAAAGGCGCGAAAAGAAGCAGGGCCCGCGCATTCCTATCGCCGTTCCGATTCTGGGCGCGCTCGGCGCCCTGGCGATGGCAACGCACGCGAACGCCGAGGACTACAAGATTGCGGGATCTATGCTTGCGGGGATTCTCTTACTGTACTTCATCAAGCGGCCGTCCGCGGAGCAAATCGAAAAATTCGAGCAAACGGCCGAAGAAGCTTAGTCTAATTGCGCGCGCTGGCTTTTTTAAAGACTCGCAAAAGGCTCGTTTTCTCTTCCGTCAGGAAAAGGTCAAGCACTTGCTCGGTCGAAAGGCGATAGAGCTTTTTGATTTTCGGCAATTTCTGAACGGGAAAGCGGCAACGACCGCGCTCAACGTTAGAAATGAACTGCGGGGTCGAGTAACCCAAGGAGTCCGAAACTTCACGCTGAGTGAGGCCGGCTTTTTCGCGCAAGTTCTTCCATTGGTTTCCGTTGATGCGGGTGTTTTTCATACTAAACTCTTTCCTATCTAGATCGACTAAACCATTTTGAGTGGGTAAAGGGAATTATCACACCCGGTCGACGCGCGCCAGAAGAATCTGGTCCGCGAGCACGAGCCAAGTCATCGCTTCCAGCACCGGAATGGCGCGCGGAACGATACAAGGATCGTGTCTGCCCTTTTGGGCCACATTGTCTCGTGAAGACGTGGGCTTAAAAGCGACTTTCAATGTCACCGGATCTCCCGTCGTAAGCCCTCCGCGAACGCCGCCGTAATCCTGGTGCTCCTTATGAAATTCTTTCCCCGACTGCTCGCTGGCCACAAAGCCTTGACCGACCTCAAGACCCACAGTGGCACCAATGCTCATGTACGCACTGGCGAGCTCCGATTTAAATTTTTGAAACACGGGCTGACCGAGGCCGCGCGGGAGACCGACTAAACGAATATAGGCAACTCCGCCGTAGCTCTCGCCCGTCTCTCGCGCGCGGGTCAGCATTTGCTCCATCTCTTCGTTGCGCTCCGCGCTCGGACAACGCAGCGAGAACTCGTCCACGTTCCACGGATCGCCCTCGAGCGCTTCCGCGGCGTCAAGCGCCTCGGTCTCGGACATTCCGACGACGCCGATGCGCGAGACGAATCCAATCACTCCCGCTTCGGGATACAACTGATTCACGAGCATGCGCGCGACCGCGCCGCCCATCACCCGCGAAACCGTTTCGCGGCCCGAGGCTCGCCCGCTTCCGCGCGGATCCGAGTGCTTGTACTTGTCTTGCCACAGATCGGTCGCGTGACCCGGACGCTGGGCGAGCATCTCGGGCGTGTAATCCTTCGAGCGCTGATCTTCGTTATGGATAGTCATCGCGATCGGCGTGCCGAGAGTCAGGCTTTCGTACACGCCGCTGAGGACCTGGACTTGATCGCGCTCATTGCGGCTCGAGACGAAAGCGTTTCGCCCCGGACGTCGGCGCTCCAAGAAGCGGTTGAGCATGTCTTGCTGCCAAACGACGCCGGCTGGACAGCCATCGACGACCGCGCCCATGGCGGGACCGTGGCTCTCGCCAAATGTGTGAAGCGTGAATAAGCGGCCGAACAGATTACCGCGCATGACTCTCCCAGAACTTGCGTTGAAGCTCGGCCTGTAGCTTAAACATTTTGAGACCGGATTGGTAGGGCAAGTTTTCCTTCACGGCCAATTCGAGGCCGGGCGAATCGTCACTATAATTGAGATCGAGAATGCGTTTGGCTTTTATGCTCGGCCAGCGGAACGGTCGCGTGCGCGAAGTCGCCCAAATGAGGAGATCCGGCGCGGCCGTGTCGGGCAAGTCGCCGCTCCCCTGGCGCGCGGAAATCACCTGCGCTTCCGGCCAGACTTTCACGACGCTCGTTTGCATTCCGCCAGCGCCCCAGAGCCAAACCGTGCCCGAGACCAGAGGATCCAAATCCTTTCGAACGGCGTGGAGCGCGATCCAATCGGTATTGTGCGCGTGCACGTCGGGGCCGTTTACGAAAAGCGTATTC
Source organism: uncultured Pseudobdellovibrionaceae bacterium (assembly GCA_964409815.1). Classification (GTDB taxonomy): domain Bacteria; phylum Bdellovibrionota; class Bdellovibrionia; order Bdellovibrionales; family UBA1609; genus JALHOQ01. The sequence continues at coordinate 34,672 of CAYPFC010000002.1, read as the reverse complement.
GCCGTGCCGAGCTCGACGACGTCCGCCGAAGGCTTTGAGGCGCATCGGGCCGCGATTTTCTTGAGCGGAGCGGTGACCGCGGCATGCGTGAGCCCTAAGCGCGTGAGCACGGGCCATGCCGCCTCAAACTCCTCTTCGGTCACCTCGATCGAGACGAACGGCATTCCGCGCTTCGCGAAAAACTCCGCGTGCTCGAGCGGCGAGCGGCTGGCGTCCACCGGCGATCCGAGTACGGCCGCGAACGTCGTCGCCAGGGGCGGCTGAAGCTGCGTCTGCCAAAAAAACGGCTGGTCCAGGCTGGAGCCTTCGCCTTCGCGAATGAAATGAAGAGGCATTTTCGCGCCGAAGAGCGACCGATACCAACGCCATCTCCCCCTCGGCGAGCGCGGAAGAAACGCTCTGGCTTTCGGGTCCTCGAGCCACCACTTGTGGCCTTGCTCGAGCTCTTCGAACGAGTGGATTTCGACCGCGAGCTTCAATATCGGGGCGCGGTGCGAGCCGAGGCGTTTAAGTGTGATATTCAGCTCGGGCTCGCGCTGGTGAAGCGAGACCACGGTCGCCCACGATGGCGGCGGCCCGAGGTCGATCGGCCAGTCGAGCGCCAAATCCTTCGGAACTTCGCTGTCGGTGCGGCGTACGGAATAAAGGACGCGATCTTTCGGGAGGGACTCGAGCGCCTGCTTGAGTTGAACGGCGTTCAAAAGATCGTCGCGCAACTCGAACCTGCGCAAGCCCCAATCCAGCCGGCGCACGCGAAAGCGATTCCAGTCGCGAAAGTTTTCGGGAAGGACCGTAAGGTCGTACGGCACTTGCCATTTGGTCTCGCGCAGAAAAAATCCCTCGAGCCCGCCACGGTATCCTTCGGGCAGCGTCAGCTCCTCGTTCATCCAGGCGCGGTATCGCTGCTCGCGCGCCGGCCAACGATCTAGATACTCTTGAAACGGGGAGCGCGCGGGATTCAAGCGCGGGCGGTTCAGGAACGATCGCCCGAAAGCGTCGTTGATCCTGCGAATCCAAACGGAATGGGCGCCTTCGGGAGGGGGCCCTTCAAAGCCCGCGCCGAGCGCGACGACCGCCGGGCCTTTTCGCCCCTCGAGGACCATATCGAGCGTCGCCTTTTCGAAGTCACGAAAGTGGCGTTCGCCCTTTCGGAAAATTTCCGAAAGCGAGGTGCCCGAAGCGCGCTCCATCTCCTCGTCCAGATCGATGACCGGCTGCCCGAGCGCCCTCAAGCGCCCGAGCATCTCGGTTTTACCCGCGCCGCGATGGCCGATGAGGAGAGTTACATCTTCCATCCGAGGATACTCCAAAATTCGGGAAAGCTTTTGTTCACGGCTTCGGGGCCCTGAATCTGGATCGGCAAACCGGCGGCCTTCCAAACGGCGGCCGCGAACGCGAGGCGGTGATCCAGATCGGTATCGAATGTATACGGGCGATCCTTCGCGACGGGATCGTTTCCGAGAATGCGAAGACCATCCTCTTGCACGAGCACTTCGCGGCCAAGCGCCGTGATCGCGTCCGCCATCGCCTTCAGCCGATTCGATTCTTTGTGAATGAGTTGGGGCGCGCCGTGAAGCTCGCTCGGCCCGTGAGCGAGCGCCGCCAGAGCCGCGAGCACAGGAAAGAGATCGGGCGCCGATCCCAAGTTGACGGCGATGCCACCGAGGCGCTGCGCGCGCTCGACCTTGAACGTCGATCCGGTAAGGCTCACGTGGACGCCCATGGTCTCCAGAATTTGCATGAAGACGGCGTCGGGCTGCAGGCTCTGCGCAGGAAAATCGAGGAGCGAGGCGCGTCCGCTCACGGCCGCGACGGCGGCGAGCGCGAAGGCCGAGCTCATATCCGGCTCTATATGAATCTTGGTCTCAAGCGCGCGTTGCTCGCGCGGAACGCGGAAGTCGCCGTCCCAGTAATCGATGCGCATGCCCAGGTCTTGAGCCATGCGCGTACTCATGCGCCAGTAGCCTTCCGAAACCTTGCGCCCGCCCTGCGAGACGAAAAGATCGAACGGCAAATTCCAAGCGTTCAGCAGGACGCTCGAGGCGAACTGACTCGAGCGCGCGCTCGGAACAAGGAGCGTGTCGCCGTGAAGCTTCCACCCGTTGCTCTGAATCTCCAATCGATCTTCTTTGAGCGTGGACTCCACGCCAAGCTGAAAAAGAATCTTCGAGATCTCTTGTTGAGGACGCTCGAAGAGGCGCTTCTCGCCGATCAAAACGTGCCGACCCGGCTCGCGCGATGCCCTGAGCGCCATGAAACGAAGGACCGTTCCCGCCGCGCCCACGTGAATCTCCGTGCCGCGCTCGAGGGACCTCAATGCTCCCCGCATGCGCAAGACATCCTCGCACTGCGAGTCACCCTCGATTTCGAGATGCGGAAAATAGCTTTGAACCAGGAGGGCGCGGTTGAGCATCGACTTGCTAGCCGGAACTTTTCCGACGAACGCGAAGGCGCTCACACCGAGGTCCAACCCTGGCGTTGCGTCTCGGTCAGGAAGGACTCGAGCGTGACGACTTTTCGAAACGGACGGCCGACGTCCTCGAGGAAAACGAAATTCATATGGCGCGTGTCGGTTAGCTTTTTGTCCTCGGAGACGTAACGCGCGAGTTTTGACCGCGACATGCTCCGATGCTGGCGCGCGAACTCGCGCGGACGCTGGAACTGGAGCTTATCGATGAGAATTCTCAAGACCTCTTCGGGATTTTCGCCGCGAAAGTAGCCCTGATGCTCGCTCCACTGGATCGCGAAGATCAACCCCTGCCCGACCGCCACGCCGTGGGCGAGACCGTAGTAGCTCTCGAGCGCGTGGCCCAGGCTATGGCCGAGGTTCAAGACTTGCCGCTCTCCCGATTTCTCGAACGGATCCTTATCGACGACTTTGTACTTCGCTTCGATCGCCTCAGGCAGGAACTCCCAGATCGACTCGAGCGTCGGCTCGAAATTTTCCTTGAACCGCTGATACAGCTTCCCGCCCTCGAGGATCGCCATCTTCGCGAGCTCGCCGCCGGCCGACTGTAGCTGAAGCTTCGGCAGCCCTTCGAAGAGGCTCTTCACGATGAGCACGCTATTCGCGGGATAAAAGGTGCCGATCTGGTTTTTCACGTCGCTCACGTTGAGCGCGGTCTTTCCGCCGTGCGCGGAATCGAGCGCCGCGAGCAGAGTCGTCGGAATATGAATCAGCGGCACTCCGCGCTTAAGGACGCTCGCGAGAAAGCCCGTGAAGTCCCCAACGGTGCCTCCGCCGAGCCCGATCACGCAAAGTCCCTTGGTCGAGAACGGAGTGATGACTCTGAAGATCTTCTTCAAGTGACCGGAAAATGTGTACATGTCTTTCAGGTTTTCGCCGGCGGTGACCGGGTACGGGAGGACGAAATCCTTCAACCACTTGTCGACCATATCGTTTTTGTGGAGGCGCTTGTCATAGACGACGAGGAACTTCTCGGGCTTGAAGCCGAGCGACTCCACCAAGCGCTCGCGGCTGGGGAGCTTCTTTAAGAATTCAACTTTCGTTTTGGAATCCCAGTTGAAGGAGGCATCCATGGCCACCGGAGTCTAGAGGGAGAGTGGCTGTTGCTCAAGGGCTTAATTGACCAATTTCGCCATTACTCCTCGTATTGCGCCTGAGGATCTTGCTCGAGGACCGGTTCCCAGATCAACTCCTGCGAGGACGTCCATTTAAACGACTTCGCGCCGAGGAAATAAAGCTTTCCGTCCTGTTGAGGGAGCGGAACCATGAAATACGCGACGATGTCACCGAGGTCAGGCATATCGACAGTTTCGAAAGCTTGATAGAACTTTCCGTCCCGCTCGTTCAGGAAATTCGTTTGGGCGTTCAATGATCGTTCGGGATTCCTTCCGGCCAAGATCGTGACTTCAATGTTAGCCATGACGAGCGGGTCTTCGCCAGCCATGAGCCCGGGTATGTCCTCGTACGTCAGCGAGACCGAAACCGGCTGCCCTTCCACGGTAGCCGTCGCGGTCGCTTTCCAATGCTTCGCCGTTTTTTGAATCTCCAAAACCTTGGCTTCGCCGAGCTTGGTCTCATAAGCCAAACCGTACCCGTCGTTCCGAAAATAGTCGTTCGGCGCATTAAAATGCTTCCAGACGTACTCTCTCATCCAGTTCATCTTCGAGACCGCCGCCATCGCCTGCATTTGGGTGAAGTTCTCGGGCTTCGTCAGTTGCTCTCGGAATTCGTGCGGAGAAACCAACTCTTCTTCCGAATCGACCGCCACCGCGCCCGCAGTTCCGCTGACGCTCGCAGGTCCGCGCACCGGCCGAGAAGAGGCTTCCGGCGCGGTCGCGACGTCGTCCGATCTATTTGGGATTTGGTCAAGTGAAGGAGGCGCGCCCGAGCCGAGCTTCGCACCGGCGTAGAGTCCGAGTGCCAAAAACAGTAGCGATGACAGCCAACGCCCAGATCCAGACATGGATATGATGGTAGCAAAGCGAGACGGAATCCGTCTCAATTGGCACGATAGACGTTTCAATCTGAGACAGACGCGGCGTGACCCGGAAAATGGTCCTGGCACCTAAATCTTCGGATCGAAGGCGTCGCGGAGGCCGTCGCCCAATAAATTGAAGGACAAAACGACCGAAAGAATACAGATCCCCGGCCAAGTCACGAGCCAGGCGGCGGACTCAATATACGCTTTCGAATCCGAAAGCATCACACCCCACTCGGGCGTCGGCGCCTGCGCCCCCAGGCCGAGGAATCCCAGCGCGGCCATATTGAGGATCCCGTCGCTAAAGCCCAAGCTCCCCTGCACAATCATCGGCGCCATACAATTCGGGAGAATGGTGACGACCATTTGGCGCAAGCGTCCCGCACCGAAGGCGCGCGTGGCTTGGACGTACTCTTTCTCGCGCTCGGCGAGGACGGCCGCGCGACTCACGCGAATAAATCCCGGAAGCGCCACGAGCGTCACCGCCCAGAGCGCGTTCCATAAGCTCGGCCCCAGCACCGCGACCACGACGATCGCGAGCAAGAGACTCGGGAGCGCCATAAGCACGTCGACGACTCGGAGCACGAAGCGATCCCACATGCCGCCGAAGAAGCCCGCGGTCACGCCGAGCGTTCCGCCGACCAAAACCGCGACGACAACGCACAAAAATCCGAAGCCGAGCGAGATCCGCGCGCCGAAAATCAAGCGCGAGAGCATGTCGCGCCCGAGGTCGTCGGTGCCGAGCGGATGACCCGCGACCGCGCCTTCTCCCCAAAACGGAGGCTTCATCTGCTGGCCTTCGAAAATCTGCTCGGGCGGAGGCAACGGCAAAATGGGCGCGAGCAGCGCGAGCAAAACCCACACGCTCAGAAACGCAAGACTCACGATCGCCGCGCGGTTGTCGAGCAGCTTCTTGACGGACTTCACGCGCCACCCCTCAATCTGGGATTGAGCCACATGTACACGAAGTCGACCGCGATGTTCACCGACACGATCATCACCGACAACAGCAGCACGCCGCCTTGAAGCACCGGATAGTCGCGCGCGAGCACCGAGGCCACGAGCCAGCGGCCCACGCCGGGCCAAGAAAAGAGCGTTTCGGTCAGCACAGCGCCCGTGAGAAGCGTACCGAGCATCAGCCCGATCACCGTCACGACGGGAATCAAAGCGTTCTTCAGCGCGTGCACGAAGATCACCTGGTAAAACGACAAGCCCTTCGCGCGGGCGGTGCGCACGTAATCCTCGCGCAGGACCTCGAGCAAGCTCGAGCGGGTCATGCGCGCGATCGCCGCGAACGGAATCGTGCCGAGCACAAGCGCCGGAAGGATCATGTGCCTTACGGCCTCTTTGAACGCCGGCCAGCCCTCGCCGCGCACCCAGATGTCGAGCAACAAGAAGCCGCTCCACGGCTCGATATCGTACATGACCGAGATTCGCCCCGAAACGGGCGTAAGCCCCAAGTTTACCGAGAATATCAAAATTAAAATCAAGCCCCACCAGAAGATCGGCATCGAGTAGCCGATGAGGCTCGCCGACATCAAGACGTGATCGAGCCAGCGCCGCCGTCGAATCGCGGCGAGGACGCCCATGGGAATTCCGAGCAGTACGGCCCACGTCAGCGCGACGAGGCTCAGCTCGACCGTGGCGGGAAAGCGGTCCCTGAACTCGCTCCACACGCCGCGCTTCGAGATGATCGACTCGCCGAGCTTGCCGGTGAGCGCGCCACCGATGAACTTAAGATATTGAACGTGGAGCGGCTGATCGAGACCGA
>CAYPFC010000002.1:26618-28446 GCA_964409815.1 uncultured Pseudobdellovibrionaceae bacterium | reverse complement strand
CGCGCGCATCTCCGCGACAACCTCGGGAGAGCCGCCGCGCTCGCCGAGCATGAGGAGAACGGGATCTCCGGGCACGAGGCGGATCAGCAGAAACGCGACGACGCTCACGCCGAAAAGCGTGGGCAGAGAATGCAGAATGCGTCTCAACAGAACCGCGAGCATTTACTTCATATCGATCGGATAGAAGTCTTCCATGCCGAGCGGGCTGATCTGGTACCCCTCGACATTCTTGGTGAGACCGCGGAACACGGTCGCGTGCGCGATCACTACCCAGGGGGCTTTCTTATTGAAGTACTCCTGAGCTTTAAAGTACTGGGCCGTGCGCGCGTTCATGTCGCTGATCGCGCGAGCTTTCTGAATGATCTTGTCGTACTCGGGATCGCACCAGCGCGCGAGGTTCGAGCCGCCGTTGACGGCCGCGCAGCTCAGGAGCGTGCCCATGAAGTTGTCCGGGTCCCCGTTGTCGGTCGTCCACCCGATTTGCAGCATCTGGTGCTCGCCGTTGCGGCTTTTGTGAAGGTAGGTCGGCCAATCGTAAGTGACGAGCTTCACCTTGATTCCGATTTTCGCGAGATCGGCCTGCATGAGCTCGCCCATCTTCTTGCCGTTCGGATTGTAGGGGCGCGAAACCGGCAGCGTCCACAGCTCGGTCTCGAAGCCGTTCGGATAGCCGGCCTTCTTGAGGAGCTCTTTCGCCTTTTCGGGATCGTAAGCGTAATCTTTCGTGTCGGGGTTCGCGCCCCACACCGTGGGCGGAATCGGGTTGCGCGCGGGGCTCGCGGTTCCTTGATAAACGACGTCCAGGTAGTTCGCGCGGTTCAGCGCGTGCGCGATCGCCTGGCGAACCTCGAGCTTGTCGAACGGCGCCTTCTTCACGTTGAGCGCGAGGTATCCGACGTTCGCGCCCTGCTTGCTCACGAGCTTGAGTTTCGGATTCGAAGACATGCCTTTCAGATCCTGCGGCGCCGGCTCGGCCACGAGATTGCACTCGCCGGCTTTTAACTTCTGAAAGCGCACGTTGGGATCGGGAGTGATCGCGAAGACGACTTTGTCGAGCTTCGCGCGCCCTTGCCAATACGTCGGATGCGCTTCATATCGGATCGCATTGTCTTTCACGTAGCGTTTAAGAACGAACGGTCCCGTGCCGACGGGCTCGATGTCGATCTTCTGCGGAGTGCCCGCCTTGAGCAGCTGATCGCCGTACTCCTTGGAATGGACCACCGCGAAACTCATCCCCATGTTCGCGATGAACGGCGCCTCGGGCGCCTTCAAAGTGAACTTGACCGTGTAGTCGTCCACTTTCTCCACTTTCGTGATCATCTCTTTCATGTTCATGCCGATGAAGTACGTATAGTTGCCGCCGTTCACCTTGTGGAACGGGTGGCTGGCTTTCAGCGGACGCTCGAAGGACCAAACCACGTCGTCCGCGTTCATCGTGCGTGTGGGCTTGAACGTGTCGGTGGTATGAAAGGTCACGTTCTTGCGAAGCGTGAACGTGTACACCTTGCCGTCCTTCGAAATGCTCCACTTTTCAGCAAGACCCGGAATGGGACGTGTGCCGCCCTCTTCGAACTCGACCAGTCGATTGAACAACATTTGCGAAGAGGCGTTAAACGTCGGTCCGTCCTCGGCCATTTGCGGGTTGAACGTGCTGGGACTCGCTTCCGAGCAGTACACGAACGTTTTCTCCGCGAGCGCGGGAGCGGCCGGTCCTGACGAGAGAGTCATTGGGCTCAGGCAGACGTTGATTCCTGCCTTCAGTCAGCGCCAATCAACGCCGGTTGGCGCAGGCTGGCGAAGCCTCAGTCGCCGTCCTGGGGCCAGCAGA
>CAYPFC010000002.1:16853-26608 GCA_964409815.1 uncultured Pseudobdellovibrionaceae bacterium | reverse complement strand
CGATCGATAGAATCAAAAGTGCGCGCAACTGAAACCTCTCTGGTTAAGTGAGCTCGGGCAGACTCCAGTCGATCGGAGCCTCGCCCCTGGATTTTAAGTACTCGTTGATCTTCGAAAAGTGCTTGCAGCCGAAAAATCCCCGGTGCGCGGAAAGCGGCGACGGGTGCGGCCCTTTCAGAACGAAATGCTTTTTCGCGTCGATGAACGCGCCTTTCTTTTGCGCGTAGCTGCCCCAAAGAACGAACACGATGCCCTCGCGCTCTTCGTTCAGGTGACGGATGATCGCGTCGGTGAATTGCTCCCAGCCTTTATTTTGGTGAGAGCCCGCGCGATTCGCCTCGACCGAAAGCGTGGCGTTCAACAGCAATACGCCCTGATCCGCCCAATGCGTGAGGTGACCGTGCGAGGGGCGCGGAATTCCCAAATCGTCCTTGAGCTCTTTGAAAATGTTCACGAGGCTCGGAGGGATGTCGACGCCCGGCCGAACCGAAAAACAAAGCCCGTGCGCCTGGCCCACGCCGTGATAAGGGTCCTGGCCGAGAATGACGACTTTTACTTTCTCGAACGGCGTGTGATTGAGCGCCGCGAAGAACTCGGATCCGCGCGGATAAATCACTTTCTTTTTCTTCGCCTCTTCTTGCAAAAACGTTTTCAGCTCATACATGTAGGGCTTCGAAAACTCGGGAAGAAGATGCGCCTTCCAAGAAGGCTCCATCTGGATCTTGTCGCTATCTGCCGTCATAGGAGATTTGGTTCTCATCCCTTGAGAAAGCAGTCAAGCTGAGCTACCAACTGAAGCTGTATGGCGAAGCGATTGCTTAAGGATTTTTACGCGCGCGACACGCTGGTCGTCGCTCAGGAGATGCTGGGGAAACGCTTGGTACGCCTTCTGCCCGACGGAACGCGCTTAAGCGGGCGCATCGTCGAGACCGAGGCTTACTTGGGCCATGAAGATCCGGCCGCGCATACCTTCGGTGGGCGCCGTACGCCGCGCGTGGAGCCGATGTACGGAGAACCCGGCCTCTCGTACATTTACTTCATTTACGGAGTTTATTTCTGCTTTAACGTCTCGACGTTCGCAGCGGGTATCCCCGAGGCTGTGCTCGTGCGCGCGCTCGAGCCGGTCGAAGGCGTGGATCAAATGCTAAAGCGCACACGTCCCGGAACGCCTCGCGAGCTCCTGGCGAATGGTCCCGGCAAACTGTGTATCGCCTTGCAACTCGGGCGCGCGCAAAACGCGTTGGATATGACGACGAGCACGGAGTTATGGATCGAAGAGGACGGGGCGATTCGGGACATCGATGTCGCTGAGGGCCCGCGCGTCGGAATCGGGAACGAGCACGACGCCGTTCACTGGCCGATTCGATACGGTGTGCGCGCACATCCCTCACTCTCGCCGCCCAAGTTCCCCGATTATCTGAAATAACTGAAATTAATACCCGGCTTGACATGCTTCTTGCAGTCACCAAATTGCAGGAAAGAGGGGTGCGTTATGAAAATTTATAATCCGAACGCAGAAGAAAGAGCCTTCCTCTATCAGGAAGCTCAGGACCTCGAACCGCTGATGAAAGATCTTGGCTCTCTCACCGTTATGGTCGAAGAGATTCAACCGAAAAACGGCAAGCATGCCGCGAATCGTTTCCGTGTTACGTTTGTCGTTGCGCCGGAATCCGTCGGCATGAAAGTCCAAGCCACCGATGCGAATATTTACGATGCGACCATCGCCGCGAAATCCGAAGCTCAGCGGCAATTGAACGCCATCGTGAATTCTCTTCCGCGGCAAGTAAATGGCGAGGTCGCGGAGCTGAATATTCCGCCCGAACTTTTGCATTAGTCCCGGTTTTATGGTCTAAACTCGCGCCATGACGAAGAAAGAAACGTCCTCGTATTTCTTGATTCATTATCGAGATCCGAAGGACGCTAAAATCGTGGCGCTCAAAGCGCGCCGAATCGAAGATTCGACTCTGGGTCTTGGATTCGTGCGCATCTCCGATTTTTTCTTCGATACGTCGTCGGTCGTCGTTCAGCCGACCGAGGTTCAACTCGAGCAACACTTCAAAGACGTGCGCAGCCTTCATCTGTCCATCTACTCGATCGTTTCGGTGGAGGAGATCGGCGCGAAGCACTCGGGACTTAAATTTAAAAAAGCGAAGTCGAATCTCATTGCCTTTCCGGCGGGCGACTCCCCCACTCCACCCACAAAGTAGGTTTTAAGAATGGAAATCCTGGTTTCGGGCTCCTCGACTGGTCTTGGCCGCGCGATCTCGGTTCACATGGCCCGCAAGGGAAATTCCGTTTGGGCGGGCGTGCGCTCGGAAAAATCGTTCGAGGAAATCAAGAAGCTGAACGTGAACGGCCTTCGCCCCGTATACCTTGACGTCACGGACGAAAAATCTGTCAAAGATTGCGTCGGGCAAATCAAGAAGCAAGCGGGAATCCTCCACGGGCTCGTCAACAACGCGGGCATCGCGGTTGGCGGCCCGGTGGAAGGCGTGAAGCTGGAGGACTGGCGCCGGCAATTCGAGACGAACGTTTTCGGTCAGGTGCGCGTGATTCAGGAGTGCCTGCCGTTGTTGCGGATGAGCAAGGGACGCATCGTGAACATGTCGTCGATCAGCGGCAAAATCGCATCGCCGTTTCTGGCTCCATACGCGGGATCGAAGTACGCGCTCGAGGCGATCTCCGACAGCCTTCGCCGCGAGATGCGTAAGTTCGGGGTAAGGGTTTCGATCGTCGAGCCGGGCGCGATCGCGACTCCGATTTGGGAGAAATCGAAAGATCAGGGATTGAAGCCGAACAACTTCGCGCCGGAAATCATGGAAGTGTACGGCCATACACTGAATAAGTTCTTGAAAAAAATCGAGCAAGTGGAGCGCGAAGCTTCACCGGTCAGCGTCGTCACCGCGGCCGTCGAGCACGCCCTCACTGCGCGCCGCCCGCGCACGCGCTATCCGGTAGGGCGTGGTATTTCTTTCGTAGCGGCGCTGAGTCGCGCGCTCCCCGATCGCTTGCTGGATCGAATTATTTCCGGTCCCGCGTAAGGTCCAGTGGCGAAGTGACACCGAAATCGCTGGCACGTAGGATGCAAAACCTCGCAATGAACCAATGACCGGTGTCACTTGTTCACGAAGAACTACAAAAACAACGACGTGTGCGCCATCAGGCTCGCTCACGCTCAACCATAGGGGAAGAATAATATGAAGAAACTACTCTTGCTTTCGGCAGTCGTCGTGAGCGGCATGATGAGTTTGTCCGCACAAGCGCGTGAGCTCGTGCTGGATTACAATGATACCGTCTACAGCGGCGATTCGACGCTCGCCTTAAAGCGCATGATCAACGAAAAATATCCCAGGCTCGATCTCCAGGAAGCCGATTTGATCAGCGTCCGCTTGGTCGCCAAATCTCAGTTCGGCCGCGGCACCGCCACTCTTCATATTGGCGGACGCGATGTCGACACGAGAACCGTTTCGGGGCGCCCCATGGATTGGAACGATAATGACGGCCGCACCTTCGACCGCATCGACTTCCGTTATCGCGGCAACGATCGCGGCGTGTGGCAAATTAAGTTGAACGGCAACATCAAAGTTCGTCGCGTCGTCGTCGAAGTTCGCATGGAAGAAGTTGAGCGCAACCGCGTTTGCTTCTTCGAGCATGTCGGTTTCGGTGGTCGCTCGTTCTGCATGCGTCCGGGCGATGTGCAAAACAACCTCGTACCCTCGGGTTGGAACGACAAGATCTCGTCGATCAAAGTCGAAGGCCGCGCGGAAGCGACCGTCTGTGAACACGTTCAGTTCGGCGGACGCTGCCAAGAAGTGAGCTCGGATCTTCGCCAACTCGGCCCCCGCTGGAACGACCTCATCTCGTCGATCCGCGTTCGCCGCTAGTTTCTAAATTAGAGTATTCGATTAAACGGCGCCTTAAACGGGCGCCGTTTTTTTCGGCCCGCCTCCTTAATATATGCAGCGCTCGGCGGCCCTTTCCGTCACCCTGTTTAGAGATCATCGCGCCCGCTCGTATTAAATGGCCTGTTACCTCCCGGAGCCGTGGCACCCCCTTTGCTCAATAAATCGCAATAGGCTTTAAAATCGATTTACTTGAGGTTGTTTTATGCGCTCTACGCTCGCCTGTTTGCTCGCGTTGACTTTCGCCCTTCCCAATACCGCCGGAGCCATTGGAATCGTGAGCGAACACGATCTTCAGATCCTCATGGCCGGGGGCGCAGGCTACCGCCTTTACCGGGTCACACAGGAAATTAACGGAATTGCTGGGGAAATCAATGCGGCTGCCGCGGACCTTGAGGCGGAAGCGCGTCGACTGGACGCCGATGCCGCCCAAATGATGGACGAGGCAAAAACCATAGAAACCGGCGGCGCTAAAGCGCAAAGCGCGACTCCTTACACTTCGAAGATGGCGACCGGTGAAGGTTATCGCTCGGTCACTCAGAGTGCGAATAAACAAGACGAATTAGCAAAAAACACCAATCGCCTGAACGCCGACGGCGCCGAAAAACTCGGCGCTCAGCTTGCCAAGAACAAAACGCTTCAAGGTAAACAGATTACGATTACGCTCGAGACCGCACACGGAACTATGAACTCGAGTCTCACCAAAGGTCAGCCCATCGTGATCCGCGGCACGGTCGAGGAAGCCGTTCAGGGAATGATGAAAGCCGTTGCCGCTCAAAATCCGACGGCTGGCCCCGGCTCGATCGTACAGATGAGCTACTCCTACGAGGAGGCTATCGAGCCCAATCCAAAGCTCGCCGAGCAGATGCGCGCGAAGGCGACGGGTCTGACCGCCGAAGCCGATGCCGAGCGCGCGAAAGTCGAGCCGCGATTGAGAGAGATCAAAGGTAAGTACCAAAGCAAACTCGCGCGCCTCAAACGTTGGCGCGGCGGGATGGTCGGCGTCATCGCTTTGGCGATATTCATAGAGGGGATCCGCGCGAGCTACGCTCAAACGATGGTGACACTCGCGGAAGCGTGTGAGGATCAGGATCAGCTTGAGACCAACGTCGAAGGTTTCGCTCTTCAATCAGGCCGCGACCGCGATGAAGTATGGTACGAGATAGCCTCGTTATGCGCTCAATAATCCTCGCGGGACTGACGTTACTTCTCTCGACCGCATTTCATTCTCGCGCCGCCACCTGGGACGCCTGCGAGGGCGCCGAGGCCAAGGCATATAATCTCCCTGAGCTCCGACAGTTCAAGGACCAATTGAAAAACGAGTTCGCACGATTGTTCGCGTTCGCGCGCAAGTCGAATCAGGTCAACACGTTCTGCTTGAGGAAAGTCTGTCGCGTGGGCGATCCGCCGGCCGCGGAAATGATCGCCCAATGCCCGGACGTCGAGCGTTACTTTAAAGAGGTTTTGCCTGTCGAGCTTCGCCGCTACCGTCTAAACCTGGCCCTATCGGGTTGGAACGTGTTCCTCGAGCCCGGAAATCCCGATAGCATTCCCTTTAATTACGAGCTCAATCAGCGTGTTCATTCCTTCTGGAACACCGGAGGAACGCCCGTCACGCTAACGCCAGACGAATTAGGCGAAGCGATGGCGATATGGCGCGAGAAATCCGCCCTGATCGGACGCAAAGTCATACGCGAAATGGAGAAGGAGATTCTTACCCTTCGCGACGGCGGATCCGTGAGCTACGCGATCTCATTGGCCAATTCGGCTCAGGCGCGCGAGTACCTGCAGACGGGTCGCTGGGACTTGATCCGTCATTTCGAAGGGACAAATCCCTTCCTCTACCGCGCGGTCAGAGAAGTCGAGGACGTGTTCTTTAAACTCAACAAAAAGTTCGCCATCAACCAAATGCTCCTGCACCCGGTTCTCCCATTGCTGGACGGATCCGCGGCCGACGTCGCGAATATCTCACTCGCCATGGAGCGAATGGAAAAGAACCTCGCCGAAGAAGAGGCGTTTATCAATCACGGTTTCGATATCATGGGCAAATACCGTCCGCTCATGGCGGACGACGTTTACCCGAAGATCGACTACTACTCGGTTGTCGCGTCCCTGCTAAACCAGAATCCCGCGCTGTGTCCCATCGCCGAACAGCTGTGGTCGGACTACCAGCGCAAGCAACTCGTCGAATCGATCGGATTGCTCGTCATTACGGGAGGGTTGTTCATCGTGGCTCCACCGCTCATCGGGGTTGCCGGCGGTCTCGCACTCGGCGCCGTCTTTATATATGAAGACATGAGCAAGCTGAGTGCGATGACCCGGGGCACGTTTATGTCGATGCAGAGTGATTTGAACGTAAGGAGCGCGGACGAAGACTATCTGCAGGCGGAGCGGCTGACCACATCCGTCATCCTCGCCCCATTAATGGCGTCGAGCGTTCCCGCTTTCAAGGTATCTCGCGCACTTAAGTTGCTGAAGTGATGGCTTGGTTATTGCTCGCATTAGCGACTGTTAAGTTAAAACTGATTTATTTAGTAACCAATATAAGGAGCCCCTTATGCGCTTTGACACGTTTGTAAAATGCTCAGTGAGCCTGTTGATGCTGATCTCGTCGGCACAAGTGGCGGCTCAACAAGGTACGATCGTTGGGATCGGTACCGCCGGTAGCACCGGATCGATTCTAAACGGTGCCGGCACGTATACCGTTCAGACTTACGATCAAAACGTTTTGGAGAAGATCGCCACTTCGGCCATGATCAATCGCCAAGACGAAGCCCTTAAGTTCCTTAAGGACACGACCCGCTCCATCGAAGTCGAGCTCCTCGGCCTCGTTGAAGATTTGAACAGCGCCGGCGGGCTCGTCGAGCTTTATAAAACTAAGTCGGCCGCGGGCCAATTGATCGACCTCCCCACGTACCTCGGAGCGACTCAAGACATCGTCGCGAAAGTGAACGTGATCAACACGAAGATCCAAGGTCTCTTCCTGATTCCCGGCGCGGTTGCGACGGGCGACAGCGTTGAGATCAAAGGCGAAGTCGCGGTGAAGATCCCGGCGCCCCTTAAAGTTCAAATCGAAGGCATCCAAAACTTCTACAAATCGCAGTTCGAAGCGGTTATGAGCCAAGTTCGCAGTCTCTCGTTCCGCCTTTCGCTTCCGAACGGCGAGCGTCCGGTTGTCACCGGCATCGATTTCATGCCGACTCCCGGAATGGTTTCGCCCGAGCAACTGAACAAGATGCGCGAAGAAGCCGTACGTGCTCGCATGGTTTCGACGTCCACCGTTCAGAAACTGAACGAGCTGAACATCGTCGCACTGGAAAACGTGCGCTCGATCATCCGCGCGTTCGGCACCTCGCAACGCTATCGCTTCCAACTGAACGCCGAAGGCAAAGAAACGAACCTCGCGAACCTCATGGAGCTTATGTGGGCCCGCGACTACTTGCGCTCGGTTTACGGCGTGCAGCTCGGCGCCCTCTCGCTCAAGTATGACAAGCAGAAGTTCCACCTCGATTTCTTGTTCTCGTCGAACAAGATCGAGTTTCTCGGCGAGTTCGTACGCAGCCAAGCGGACTTGATCCGCTACCAAGACGATATCGCGACGGCGCTCCACACAGCGAGCTCGCGCCACCAGGAAGTTTTCGGCGAAGGCGTGAAGCTCGTCGACCGTATCATGTCGGGAGTGACCTGGATCACGGGCGAAACGCAGCTCGCAGCAATCAACGCCGCGGTTCTCGTTATGCTCAAGCGTGACATCGAGCACGAAGTGCTGCTCACGAAACCGGGTGGCATGAAAGAGATGCGCGCGGAATACCGCAAGCTCTACTACCAAACCGCCCAGATGGAAGCCCAGACCCGCGCCCGTGCGAAGGCTTACATGCCCGACGCTTCGGCTGACGACGAAGCCGGCTTCGGCACGATCAACGATCAAGGCACCATCGCAAGCGGTTTCGCCATCGCGGTCCTCGGCCTCGATTCGATGCTCGACATGATCGAAAAGGCCCGCAAGATCGAAGAAGGCATCCGCGCGATCGAAGCGACGATGTCGACTTCGCAGCAAAGAGATCGTCTGAAGGAAATCTAGTTCCCGATACCCCGGTGAAACGGCCGCGCGCGGCTTCAATCGGTCGCGCGCGAAAATTGGAGGATGCAGATGAAACTCTTGTGGATCGCCGTCATCTTAAGCGGACTGGGCCTACAAAGCGCGCTCGCTCACGCCGACGAAAACCGCTGCCGTCACTACTCGGAGGGCGATACGCGCTCGGCCTGCGCCGGCAAACAGCTTCCGCGCGATAAAACTCGTGGACGCAGTCAGTCCCGGTTGGTTTGCAACGGAAACGTCGACCACTTCATCCGTAAACCCCAAGAGATCCCGAACTTCGAAGGCTGGGCCGATGCCATCAATCGCGAAGGCTCGCGCAGCAACGAGGCCTTCAAGATGCGCACCGACGCCTCGCAAGTCCCTGACATTAAATGGACCGGCCGTATCCCCTACACGGTAACCGAAGAGTGGACTTGGATCGACTGCATTCACGGGACCAATGGCTCTGAATGCGGTTACGATCGCGAGTGTCATGAAGAGCAGTACACTTACACGACCACAAGCTGCGACGACGACAACAACTGCGACACTGAAACCCACACCGGCACGCGCGAGGTTTGTAACGACGTTCCCCGTAGCTGCTGGTACGACGTCAAACGCTACGAGACTATGCATTGCAGCCAAGAGGCCATCACGTTCGACGCGCGCTACGTACGCGATACGGTGAATTGGAATCCCTCGAACCCGAGTTACAACGAATTCATTCCGAATAAATACGACCTAATGCCCGGAGAGCTGGAAGACGTTCAAGTGTACAGCAACGTCTCTTCCGGTACCTCACTGCGCCCGAGCGTCGAGATCGGCGATGCCTGGAACAAATACGACATTCGCCTTAGCGGCTCGGCCGTCGGCGCGGCATGCCGCCAAAATGCGAGGGAGCACCTGAGTGTCGCGATCCACACGGTTGAGCGTTTGATCAAAGCGTCGCCCAACGCGTTCCGCCTCCCCGTTCGTTTCGACGGCTCGGCGATGGCGCCGCTCGCGTGGACGATGGCCGAAGACGGCGAAGGCCGTGCGATCAAGGGCCAACCAAATACGCTCAGACTCTCGGACACCTCCGCCGCGCTCGTGGGCATGATCGCGAAGCAATCGCGCGAGAACGCGGAACGCGAAGCGCAGAAAAGAACGCTCGGTCTGGACGCGAACCAGGACGCCATGTCGCCCTCGTCGAAAGCGATGGACCCGTTCTTCAAGAACACCGAGTTGCGGGTCTCGCTCGTCGAGAGCAAATGGTGGGGCTACTCAAGCTTCAGCCCGTACCTGTTCATTTCTGACTCGGAGGCGATGTCGAGCGCAAATTACTCCATGTCGCAGCTGCAACAGATCCGCACGTCGGAGTTCTGGAAAATTCCGCTGAACGATCCGGAAAACAACATGAGTATTTACCGGCGCGACAATTGGGTCGTGAACATCCTTGGCGGTCGCGAAAAAGCTTTGAAACCGAATCAGCGCTACGTCCTGCGCCTCTCTATGTACCAGAAGGGCGTTCCCTTCTATAAGCAGTGCGCGGACGGAGGCAGCGAGTGCAAGGAGGCGTTCTCGAAACCGATAGAAGTTCCGTTCTGGACGCATCCCGAGTACGACGAGCGCGCGCTCTTGCAGCAAGTGAATCAGTGGACTCTCGTCGACTGGATCTACGGCATGACCCGCGAGAAACCGGCGAGCGAAGATGGCGCCGTTCCGAAACCCGGCAACGAAGTGTGGGAGTAACGCATGAAAAAGTGGATTGGTCTCATTCTTACTAGTGCCTTCAT
>CAYPFC010000002.1:10139-16843 GCA_964409815.1 uncultured Pseudobdellovibrionaceae bacterium | reverse complement strand
CCCCGCCCATGCAAAAACGATCGGTCAGATCGTGCAGGGCGTGGACGCGGACGCGAGCCAGGCTCGCGCGGCCCTCTACTCCGAGATTCGCGGGAAGCTCACGTCCACCCGCGACATCGGCGGCCTCGACGAGATTCTGGGCACGAGCCTCTACAACTCGAACAACCCGATCTCATCGTCGTTCTTCTTCAAGGAATTTCTCAGCGGCGCTTCGGACGCGGTCTTGCGCTCTCTGCGCTATGGCACTCCGCTGGCGATCGACCCCTCTTTAACGATTGAGCAATACCAGGCGAAACTCGACCAGCGCGAGTCTCATATTTGCGTGGCCGCGATCAATCAGGTGGGCTACACGGCCGACGGTAAGAATTCCGAGATGGATCAACTCCTCGCGCGCATTAAGAAAAACTTGAGCGGCTCGTCTTCGGGCGGTCGCGGTCAGCGGGAAGCCGCCCCCATTTTCGCGGAAGAGCGTAAGATCGTCGGCTTGCTGCGCGCACATATGGCGCAGGCGCCGGGAGCGGATCAGATCCGCCGCATCCTCGGAGAGGTTCACGACGTCGAGCTATTCAACAACCGCATTCGCCGAGTCGTTTTCACTCATGAAGCCGACAAGTCGAAGAAGACCGAAACGCTTTCGAACTCCAAGAAAGTGGAAATGCAACTGAGCATGGTGATCTCGATGCGCACAGGTCAGGACGAAGCATTCGTGAAGATTCAAAACTGCGTCGTTCAGTACTTAAAGGCCCAACAGGTCGTATTAGGAAATCGCATGGGCGCGATTAAAGGCGGCCGCGCGAAGACATCGCAACAATTGTTCGCGGAAGCCGGCCTGGCGAACGTGAAACCCAGCCCCACGCAATTCGAGTCGGTACCCAAGGCGCAACGCGAAGCCTACCAGCTTAAATATTTCTTCGAAGGCAAATCCGGATTCGCAACTTTGGCGGACGAAGAGCAGTTCCTGATCACGCGCCTCGTGAAAATCGAAGATACGCTCGCGTACCTGCAGTCCCGACTGGATGGCGCGCTCACGGCAAATAGGGCCCTCGCACAGCTTTCGAAGGCGCAGATGGACTTCCTAGCCGACATGATGCTGCAATTGAACCGCGACAACCTGCCGCTCGCTGGCGACGTCCAGCACTTGCGCTCGGCTTCGCAGACGGCGGACGCTTCGACCGCAGAAGGCAAGGCGATGTTCGAAGCGTTCGTTTACTTCCGTCAGATCGCGCGCGATCTTTCAGCGATGTCCGAAGCGATGGACCTCGAGAAAGCGCGCAACGGCGCCCGCCGCGAGGACGCGCGCGAGCTCCGCTTGTTGACCAAGTAATTCGTTTAGTGATTCTTGCGGCTGAGGCTGCGCATGTAACACCGCCACTGATCGCTATCAATCCCCGTCGTGAAGGGTCGTCGGCTCGCAGTCGGTGAAGTCCTCGACCCACTTGCCTTCTTCGTTTTTCACGAAAACCACGCGGCAGTCGTAGTTGGTTTCTCCCACGCAGTGGTCGAGAGGGCCGCGCGCGTAACCGGTCACGGCGAACGCGGGCTTTTTGCTGATCACGTGCGCCTCGTCGTATTCGAAGCCCCAGAATTCGTCCGGCGAGCAATACTCGCCGTCGTCGTCGACGGTGAGGAAATCGATCATGCCTTCGCGCGCGAGCGCGGCGGCCTCGGCTTCCGTGATCCCTTCGGTGGCGCGCCAGTTGAGAATCTTATCTTGTTGGCCCGCGGCCCAGGCGGTGAACGAAACTGCGAGCAATAAAACGTATTTCATGATTCCTCCATTAGCGTTTAGAACAGCGAAAACAATCCACCGTATGGTCGTCGACCATACCGATGGCCTGCATGTGCGCGTAAATGATCGTGCTGCCGACGAACTTGAACCCGCGCTTCTTCAGGTCTTTCGAGAGCGCGTCGCTCTCGGGGCTCGTGGCCTGGAAATCTTTTTTTCCACGCGGGAAACGGCGGATGGTTTTTCCGCCGACGAAGCTCCAGATGTATTTGTCGAACGTGCCGAACTCCTTCTGCACTTCGAGGAAGCGCCGGGCATTGATCACGGCGCCCTCGAGCTTCAGGCGATTGCGGACGAGGCCTTCGTTCTTCATCATCTTGGCGACGTCGGATTTCGTGAAGCGCGCGACTTTCTTCGCATCGAAGCCCTTGAAGGCTTTGCGATAGTTCTCGCGCTTTCTCAGAACGGTGAGCCAGCTGAGTCCCGCCTGCGCACCCTCGAGAATCAGAAACTCGAAGTGCACGCGATCGTCGTGAACGGGACGGCCCCATTCTTTGTCGTGGTATTCGACATAGAGCGGGTTATCGACGGGAACCCAGAAACAACGAGTCTTCACTCGGTCTCCCCGTAGAACGCGCACGTGGCGTCGTACGTCTGGCCATTGTAAGTGAGCTCGGACATGAAACCCATGTCGTCGCCGAAGGCTTTTAAGACGACGGTCTCATCTGCCGTCTGGTATATGTCCCACAGACTGACTTCGCCTTCTTGGAGTGGCTTGGGCTCAACGCTCACGATGTTGGCCGCGCCGTTTCGAATCTGAATTCGCAACCAGAACTCTCCGTCCTGTTCGGTAAGGCGCACGTCGATGTCGGACTCTTGCAATCCTTCTTGAGAGTAGCCGTCACACGACCAAATCAGATTTTCCTCCACGGCAGAGGCGCTGACGGAAACGAGCGCGAGTGCGGTGAGAATGAGAGCACGCATACTTCCCCCCTTAGAGATGTGGCGAAGGAGTATCAAAGGGAGGTGTAAATCAGAAGACGTGACGCCAAATTGAACTTCTTTTTGTGCTTAAAAGTCGGGCGCCGAGGTGTTTGCCGCGCCCTCCCGTCACCGAGTTTCGCGGGGTTGACGCTTTGAATTTCGGCCTCGGTCGAGTTCTTGGGACCCCCATTGACTTACACGGAACTTACACCTATTCTTACACCATAGTAAGTCGCTCGTTTGGGGCGATTTACAGAGTGAAAACGAGGTACGAACGATGGCTCCGAGTAAGAAAAAACCCCTCCCACTTACACATAAAGAAATTCGCGTACTCGAGTACATCGAAGGCTACGTTCAGGACCAAAGTGTGGCTCCTTCCTACCAGGAGATTAAGGAGCACTTCGGGTTCGCTTCGTTCAACTCGGTTCAGCGCTATCTGAAGCAGCTTCAGGAGAAGAACTACATTCATATTCCTGGTGGCAATCAGAAGCGCGCGATCGAGTTGCTTCACTCTTCGAAATCCGTTTCCCAATTATCCCCGGACCGAATGAGCGGTGCGGTGGTAAGTCCAACATCCCAAGTCCCATTCCCAACCCAATTAACAAAGAAAGAGACTCCCCTGAAGAGTTTGTCTCCTCCGCAGGGCGAGTCTCTTTCTTTACCCTTACTGGGGCGTGTGGCCGCGGGCTTGCCGATCGAGGCGTTTACGCACGACGAATACGTCGACGTGCCTTCGTCGATGGTCCGTAACCCTTCGAAAACATTCGCATTAATTGTGCAGGGGCAGTCCATGGTGGAAGACGGAATCTTAGACGGCGATATCATCTTCGTTCAGAAGCAAACCTACGCGAATAACGGCGAGACCGTCGTCGCTATGGTTAACAACCAAGCTACGGTAAAAAGAATTTATTTACACAGTAAAAGAAATTCTGATGTCCACAGCAATCCACAGACTAATGAACATTTAAGTAAACAAGATAAACAAGTGGAATTACGTCCGGCGAACGCCTCTATGGAGTCTATGTGGTATCCGCCGTACGCCGTCGACATACAGGGCATTGTCGTCGGCTTAATGCGCCGATTCTGAGTCTCTAACAGTAAACAAACAAGCGTATACAACGAGGCATTTTGTCTCGAGAAGGCGGACGTGTGTCTCAAGGGACGCTCGCACATCATAAATACCAGGAGTTGATTCGGGAGCTGGGCGTGCAGCTCAAGTCTCCCGAGCAAGTCTCTCCTCCTGCGGGTTTAAGCACCGGATGGACGAGCCTGGATCGCTTCCTTCTGTGGCACGGATTTCCTAAGGGCGCCCTGAGCTTGATGGTGAGTGAGGCCGGAGGCGCGACCACTTTATGGCTGCAAAGTGCGGCGCGAGTCACGCGCGCGGGACAGTGGGTGGCGTGGATCGACGATCGCGATTCGAATCTTACGCCATGGAGTCTTCGCCATCGCGGAATCGATTTGTCGAAGTTGTTATGTGTCTCGCAGCCCGCGGACGAGCGTCAGGTTTTGTGGGCGCTGCAGGAGTTGATGTCGCTCGAGCTCTTCGAAATGGTCGGCTGCGATCTGGGACGCCTACGTTTACGCGAGCATCAGATTTTGAAATTGAAGAAGATCGCGCTTCGTCACCAAACGGCCCTGGTGCTGCTCACGCACTCGCCGTCGACTTTACGCAGCTCTTTTTATTCTTTGATTCTGCATTTTGAAAAAGACTTCGTTCATATAGATCGCGCTCTACATCGACCGACCCCTCACACCTTGGAAAGGAGAGATCTCTATGCGGACACTCTGCCTCTGCTTGCAACGGGACGCCACGCCCTCTGTGGCTGAGAATTTTCTCACCTTCAGCCCGCGCGTTCATTATCGCGCGCCGGGCCTGGTGTTCATGGACATCACCGGCACGGCCAAGATGTTCGGCGGCGAGCAGAAGCTTCTTGAGGAAGCTTTGCACGTGTCGCGCGAGTTCTTCTCCGACGCCACCGCCGCGATCAGCGATACGCCGTGGGGGGCACAAGCTTTGGCGGCCGAGAAACCGGGCGCGATCAGCCAGCCCACGCGCGAGCTTAGCGACCTCGAGGGGGCGCCTCTCTCGCGCTTGCATCAGCTCGAGGGTTTGATCGCGTGGCGCTCGAACTCGGAAGTCGAGGACATCGTCGACTTCTTCCATATGCTCGGCATTCATCGCTTGGGTGAGATCCGTAAGTTCCAGGTCGATTCGTTCCGCGAGCGCTGGAAGGACACGGGCACTCTGATCTGGAAGCGCCTGCACGGTCTCGACAAGCAGGTGATCTCTCCCCTGCTGCCGACGGAAGCCTTGCAGGATTTCATCCATTTGGATTTTCCGGTCTCGCTCATGCCGTTCCTGCTGCACTGTCTGGAGAAGAGCTTGCGGCGCCTGATGGCGCGACTGCAGGGGCGCGGAGAGTTCGCGCAAAAAATGATCGTGCAGTTATTCTGCGAATACTCGGGCGGCGTGCACGTGATCGAGCTCGAGCCGGCGTCTCCGGGACGCAACTTGGAATTGTTCATGAAGCTGCTTGAAAACAAATTGGCGGAAGTGAATCTGGACAACCCGATTCAACAGATCGAGGTGGAAGTCATTCCTTGTCCCGAGAAAATTCAGCAGCTTTCGTTCTTCGAGCCGCGCGTCAGCTCCAAAGAGAAACTCGAACAGTTGGTCAGCGTGTTTCACCAGGCCTCGCTGACCACTGGATTTTTAAAACCCAAAGATGAAATTTTGCCGGAAGAGGCATGGGAGGTGACCCCTGAATTCGAAGAATATGAACCGATCGAAGACGCGATCGAGGTCGAGGGTCAGAGCTTTCAAATCCGTCCGGCGTATAGCTTCTCCCTATCGCAAGCCCCGCGTCCCTCGCGTCTGCTGAAAAAGCCGCGCGCGATGGGACGCGGGGAGCTGGATAAGTTTCAGTTCCTGAGTCATCACCCGATCGAGCGGCTCGAGGACAGCTGGTGGGAGGATTCGCGCGGGCGCGATTACTACTTCGCGCTTTCGCCGCGCGGAGAGTTCGTTTGGCTGTTCTTCGACCGTATTGAAGCGCGGTACTACCTGCATGGATATTTTGATTGAGCGCGGTGACCGACAGATTTTTAACTCAGCGGTTTTGAGTGAATGATTTGAATGAACTGAGAGATTTTTGGATTGAAGACGAAAACGAAGAAGGAATTCCGTTTAGAAGTTAACGAATCCGGTAAACCCAAAGAATGGAGAAACCGAATGAAAAAGAGCAGTGACACACGTTTTATGGTGCAGATCACCGTCGTCTTGGTTGTGCTTCACGCGATGACTTTGTTCTGGTGATGGTTTGCGCGCGTGGATGATGACCGCCGGTGGCGCGTTTGCAAAGACGACCGCCGACAGTGAGTGCGCTCGCGAGGGAATGCCTGCGGGGATTGCCCGCATGGGGATCACGCGCTCTGAAATGTAAACACGTGCGGCTCTGGGGAGGGCGGAAACGTGCGGAATTATTCTTACGCAATTCTCGATCATCGGTCGTCGCGGATCATGGAGCGCTTGCTGATCCGCGGGCTTCATGAGCACGATATTTTCTCAGATCATACTGACGCGATGTTTCGATCCCGGGATCGAAACACTGCATTACGAAATATTCGTGCCAGCGCTCGAACTTGTGCTGCCGATCGTAGCATCAGCCGCGCTGCCAATCGTACTGCCGACCGTAGCGTCAGCCATGCCGCCAATCGTACTCACACGCGGCTTACGTCTTCGACGGGGCCGATCGTGCCGACACGAAACTCTTCCATCCATGCGAAGGCATTTCCCGCCGCCATCCGCGGCGGCGTGAACCGAGAAAGTTCGGATGGAATAAGTTGGGTGGGGATTGGGTACAGAGCTCTTCACTCCGTCGATTTTCTTCTTATATTTTTATTTCAGAGTTTTTCTTTTCTCTGTTCCTTATCTTTCTTCAGTTCTTTGTTTTTCTTTCGTTCTCTATCTTTCCCCCGTTCTTTCTCTTTC
>CAYPFC010000002.1:7450-10039 GCA_964409815.1 uncultured Pseudobdellovibrionaceae bacterium | reverse complement strand
CTTCAGTTCTTTGTTTTTCTTTCGTTCTCTATCTTTCCCCCGTTCTTTCTCTTTCTCCCGTTCTTTCTCTTTCTCCTATCCTTTCTCTTTCCTTCGTTCCTTATCTCCTCTCTCCTCTTATCTCTCTTATTTCTCCTCCCGATCCCAACTTATCTCTCCTCGACTCCAACGCTTCCGACGCCGCGGACGGCGGCGGAACAGCACTCTCATGGACGGACAACTCCCGCACCACCGAGATGAGCTCTTCGGAGACGCAAGCTGCGCCAACTCTCCCACGCTCAAATCAAATAAAAGCGAAGTACTTCCGCTGCGGAAGTCGCGTCGCTTCACCCAACTGGGCCCGGGCACAGTTGCGCGACACGCTCACCCATTATCCCCACTTCATCTTGAATTTCTCAACGCTGCGACTGAGGGACTCGATGCGACTCCTCCATGAAATCCCTCAAAGTCCGACCCAAATTCTACGGTGGCCTACCCGATCATAAACGCCGCCGGGAAATCGAGCCCGCCTCCTCCCGCACGCCGACTCCCCGGCGCGCCGACATTCCTTTTGTGGAGCTACTTGGCCGCTCGAACTTTTCATTTTTGCAAGGCGCCTCTCACCCCGAAGAGATCACCATTTACGCGCAACAACTCGGGTACAGAGGCTTCGCGCTCTGTGACCTCAACGGACTCTATGGCGTCGTGCGCGGATTTCAGGCGATCGAGTACCCGTCCAACTTCCTCGCGCCCACCGACGAGCCCAACCGCGACTTCAAGTTTTACGCCGGCGCCGAAATGCAACTCGCCGACCGCAGCTCGGTCACGCTGATCCCCATTCACAAAGACGGCTACACCAACCTCTGCCAGATCATCACGCGCAGCAAACGCGAAAGCGAAAAGCGCTTTTCGAACCTCACGCTCGACATCCTCGAGGAGTTCTCGGGCGACCTCCTCGCCTTCGCGCTTCCACCCTGGAAAGACGAAAAACTCGCGCGCCTCCGGGAAATCTTCGGCGACCGCCTCTACCTCCCCGTCTGGAAAGACTACACCTGGGAATCCCTCAAGCTCTACCAGCACGCGCTCATCCTCGAGCGCGACTTCGGCTTCGAGCTCTTCGCAACCCAACGCCCGTTCATGGCCTCGCCTCAGATGAAACCCGTCCACGACGTCATCACTTGTATCCTGCACGGAACCACCCTGCGCGAGGCAAAGACCCGCCTGCTCGCCAACCGCGAACGCCACCTGAAGCCGCTCCACGAGCTCGCGAAGCTCTGGAGCGATCGCCCCGACTTGCTCACGAAGACCTGCGACATCGCCGCCCGCATCCAGTTCTCGCTCAAAGAGCTGCAGTACGAATACCCCGAAGCCTCGCGTCCGCCCGGCGTCGACGCCTCGACCCACTTGCGCACGCTCACCGAAGAGGGACTTAAACGAAGATTCCCAGAAGGCATCACCCGGAAAGTCCGCGACATGGTCGAGCACGAGCTCAGCCTGATCGGCGAGCTCAAGTACGAAGACTACTTCCTCACGCTCTGGGACGTGTGCCAGTTCGCCAACCAACGGGGCATTCTCCACCAGGGACGCGGCTCGGCCGCCAACTCGATCGTGTGCTACGCGATCGGCCTCACCGCCGTCGATCCCACGAAGGTGGAATTGCTCTTCGAGCGCTTCATCTCGAAAGAGCGCGGCGAGCCTCCCGACATCGACATCGACTTCGAAAGCGGCCGCCGCGAGGAGGTCATCCAATACATCTACAACAAGTACGGCGCCACCCACGCCGCCATGGTCTGCACGGTGATCTGTTATCGGGGGAGACTCGCGCTGCGCGAGTGTGCCAAGGTTTTCGAAATCCCCCTGCAGACGATCAACGCCATGATCAAACACATGGGGCGCGACGGCCTCAAGCGCCTCAAAGAAGAGCCCGATCTCGCGCGCCAGTGGGGACTCGACCCCCAGAAGTACGATCTCTTCCTGCGCCTCTCGGCCGCGATCCAGGGTTTTCCGCGCCACCTCGGCATCCACACCGGCGGCTTCCTCATCGCCAAGCGCCCGATCACCGAGTGCGTGCCGGTCGAAAAAGCCACGATGGACCAACGCTACGTCATTCAGTGGAATAAGGACGACCTCACCGTCTTAAAAATGCTCAAGATCGACGTGCTCGGCCTCGGCATGCTCACCGCGCTCGAAAAATGCTTCGCGCTCCTCAAAAACAAGCGCGGCATCGCGATGGATCTCTACTCGCTCCCGCAGGACGACCAACCCACCTACGCGATGATCCAGCAGGCCGACACCGTCGGCACGTTCCAGGTCGAGTCACGCGCGCAAATGTCGTTACTCCCGCGGCTGAAGCCTAAAAACTTTTACGACCTCGTCATCGAGGTGGCGATCGTCAGGCCCGGGCCCATTCAGGGCGGAATGATCCATCCGTTCATCCGCCGGCGCGATGGCCTCGAGCCCGTGACGTACCCGCACGAGGACCTCCGGCCCATTCTGGAAAAAACTTGCGGCGTTCCGATTTTCCAAGAGCAAATCATGCAAATGGCATCGGCCGTCTGCGGATTCACGCCGGGAGAAGCCGACGAGCTTCGCCGAATCATGTCCTCGAGC
>CAYPFC010000002.1:4330-7440 GCA_964409815.1 uncultured Pseudobdellovibrionaceae bacterium | reverse complement strand
AGAAGCACGATCTGATGGAGGGCCTCCGCCAGCGCCTTATCGCCGGCATGCTCAAGCACGGGATCAAAATGGAGTACGCTGAACAGGTGTACCAAACGATCATCGGGTTCGCGTCCTACGGATTTCCCGAGAGTCACGCCGCGAGCTTCGCGATCATCGCCTACGCCAGCTGCTACTTGAAATGCCATCACCCCGAGCTCTTCGTGTGCTCGCTGCTCAACGCGCAACCGATGGGTTTCTACTCTCCGCGCGCGCTGATTTCAGATGCGCAAAGACACGGTGTCGAGTTTCTGCCGATCGACATCCAGAAATCCGATTTCGAGTACACGATCGAGGGCGATAAGGTACGCGTGGGATTCCGCGCGCTTTACGGCGTGAAAGAGAAACACATCGAAGCGCTGCTCACCGAGCGCGCCCGCGGCGGACCGTTCCGAGATCTCACCGATCTCGTACGCCGCACGCGCCCCCATAAGGGCACGCTGCTCAGACTCGCCGCCACCGGGGCCTTCAACTCGCTCGGGCTGTCGCCGCGCGAAGCGCTCTGGAAAACGCAAAGCCTCGAGGTAAGCGCGAACAGTCTCTTCTTCGGCGCGGCCGGAACACACGACGGCACGCTCATTCCGAAGGAGGACGACTGGGATCAACTCGAGCGCGAGTACCGCACCCAAGGGTACTCGCTCGTGCATCACCCGCTGAGCGTCTTAAGGCCCGCGCTCAACGTTTGGTCCGATTGGGAGAAAGAGCGCAACCGCCTCACGTTCACCAAGTCCGACGCGCTCCCCTCGCTCAAGAACGGAACGCGCGTGAGAGTCGCGGGGCTCTTGAGCCTGCAGCAGCGTCCGCCCACGGCGAAAGGCTTCGCCTTCCTCACTCTCGAGGACGAGGTCGGCATTTTCAATATCGTGATTAAACCCGACGTGTACGAGGGTTTTCGCCACACGATCATTCACTTTCCGATGCTGCACGTGCAAGGCGTGCTCGAGAAAGTCGACGGCGTGCTGAACATCATGGCCAAGATCATCAAACCGCTGCCGGTCGAGAAAATGCTCAAGGCCACCACGCAACAGTTCGATTTCGGGAAGTGCTTCGACGATCACACCGTCGGCTAGATTACTTGCGGAACTCAGGCTCGGTCATTTCGAAGAACTGCATGCTCATGCAGTAAATCGCGTCGGCCGAGCTCAACGACGACTCCAAGTCGCGCGAAAGACGCCATAAAAAGCGCTTAATCTTCCCTTGCACGACCGGAACGTCCTCGCGGCGAACGGGAAACATCCCCGCGGCGTAGGCGCTCTCCTTCACCGGCCGGGTCACCATCGCGGACTTCGCGCGGTCCATGACCTGCGTGTGGAAATTGCGCATGGCCTCCGAAACGTCTTTGTCGGCGCTGTAGTAAGACTTTTCCCAGCGTCTGAGGCGGCCTTTCTCGTCACGCACGAGCATCTTCAAGCGGATCAATCGTTCCATCGCCGCGCCGGCCTCAACGAGCGAAATTCCCAAAGAGTCCGCGATCCATTGGTAGTCTTCGCGGAAGTAGCGGGTTTCGACAAGCTCGAGGATCGCGACGTGATACCAATCCGAAATCATTTGGAAAACGTCGCGCTCGATGGCCTGCCCTTCAACGTCCCCTCGGCGCTTCAACAAACGAATGCGCGCGAGCTCGCGCTTTTCTTGGCTGCGGGCATGCTCGTACTCGATAAGATCGCAAAAGAAGCCGGCTTCCTGTTCCTGCAAGCCCAAAACGCCCGAGATCCGCTTAGCCACTTCCAGGGACAAGCCCTGGCGGCGGCTGAACACCTCGCTCAGGCGCGAGGGGCTCAAGCCCAACTCCTTCGCGAAGCGGCTCATCGTGTAACCGGGGGCACTCGCGCTACGCTTGGCGAGAGCGTCGCGCAGAACATTTCTATAGTCAGGCAACTCAGAATTTCTCATAAGGTACGTATATACAGGAACTGTTTGCCCGACTCCAGAGTTCACAGAAAATTATTTTCTGTCAGATCTACAGGTTCGCCGTAATTCTGTGAAATGGCTTAGGTTTAGTGAATCCTTATCCACTATAAGTAAGCCCATCCACGAAAGGAAATTCGATGAAAAATTTCATTCTCGCTCTCGCGCTCACTGCCTCCTCCAGCGCCTTCGCCTTCTTGGGATTCCCGCCGCCGGAGGAAATGAACGCGGTCACGATCGAAAAGGTCCGCGCGGAGATTATCCGCAAAGGAAAAATCGGCTCGCGGTTTTCGATCCAAACGATCCGTATGAACAACCGCTATGAAGTGCGCGCGCCGAACGGCTGCGAATACTCGGCGACGGTGATGTGGGGGGAGTTCGGATGGCCGTACATGAACGGCGTTCGTCTTAAGTCTTTGAATTGCGATTAATTGGTCCCTGCGGGGGCGGATTCGCCAGAGGAATCCGTCTCCGCCTTTTCGCGCGCGGCCTTCTCGGCGGGGGTTTCGCCGCGGAACTGAGGCGGATCGTACGAGCGCAAATAGGCCTCACGCTCTCTCGTCACCGGATGCGAGCGGAGAAACCCGAGCACGCCGTCATCGTCTGCATCCTCATTGATTTCGTCCTTATCGCCAAAATCGCGCCGCATATGCATGAGCGCATCCGCCAGATGTCCCGCGCGCTTGCCGATCTTCCGCATTTGTTGAGCGGCGAAGTAATCCGCTTCGCGCTCATGCTCGCGCGAGAACTTCGACATGGTCAAAGCGCCCATGATCGTGCTCCAGTCCGCGCCGCCCGAAATAAATAGAAAAAATCCCGAGACCACCAAGCCTTGAATCAAACCCTGCATCCCGTGCCGGTAAACGACGTGACCCATCTCGTGCATCAACACGCCCGTCAGCTCGTCCGGATCGGTCAAGAGCTCCGCCAATCCGTCGAGCACGATGATCGAGCCGTCGGGAAGCGCGAACGCGTTCACGTTCATGCGGCCCGCGCCTTTGAACTTATGGAGCTTCAGGGAGTAACCGGGGAACTGAGCCTTCACCTGCGCGAAGACCTCTTCAAGCCGCCGATCGTCTTTCTCGGAGAGCTCGGAGGGCTTAAATTGCTCGCTCAGGATCTTCACCGCGGGCTCCGAGACGAACTCCATCACGCCCTGGCTC
>CAYPFC010000002.1:517-4320 GCA_964409815.1 uncultured Pseudobdellovibrionaceae bacterium | reverse complement strand
TGTAGGCGACAAGGCGTGCGACATCCGGCAGGACATACTTATACGAAAGCCACGTCGCCGCGATAAGCGCCGCGAGCGAAACGGCGACGACAATCCAATTGGTCTCGAGCCAGTGAACAAGGCCTAGGCCCGAGTAGCCGACGAAATGCTTATCGACAACGTCGTTCTCGGGAGTCTCGAAGCGCGCGCCGTCGGGAAACTCGATCACACGGGGGCTCGCGCCAACGCGCTCGCGAACATTCACTTTCTTGCGGTGAAAACGGCGCGGCTCGGTCTCGCCGTCAACGGTCAACACGAAGGCCTGTCCGTCCACGCGTATGCGCGCGGCCCGACGGGCCGAGCTTTGTCCGTCGAATATCCAGCCCGAGACTTCCATTAGAATCCCAGATCGATGTCCCAGAAATCGAGCGCTTGGTCGCCTAGCGACCCGCCGCCCGCGGCCGACCCTTGCACGAACGTATCGAACGCCTGCGGAGAAGCGATCACGGCCGTCGTCGACGCGCGATACTTGGCCAGCTCAATGCGCGCCCACGGATACGCGAGGCCGAGGGTCAGCGCGCACGCGAAGAAGTTCCCGACATAAATCAGAAACAAATCCCACGCGGAGTATTTCGATTGAATACGCACGCCTTCGAGCTTGGTGTGCGCGAATACGTAGTTCATCGTGTTGGCGCGAATGTAGGTGAGGATGTACGCCATCATCGTATAAAACCAAAGCAGGACGACCCCGCCGATGATCAAATGAAGCACGGAATCCTTCGCGCCGCGCTCGGCACCCGTGACCCATACGAGCCCGACGATGAAGACGACAAAACCAACTAGCCCCATAAGACCAAGGCCCATGGCTTGCAGATAAATGCGCCAGTAAGCCCATCGGTCGCCCGCGAACGTGAACGGCGTCTTCCCGAATCGGCTGCGTGTGGCCCGGAACTCCTCGTGCTTGAACATCGCGACGCCGGCAAGAACCCCGAGCGAGAAAATCCAGTACAGCGCCGCGGTTCCGTACGCCTTATAGGCGCCTTTATAGTCTTTCGCGAATCCGAAGCGAACGCCCCGGTACGAAGTGTTGCTCATGTTGAAGACCGATCCGCGCACCATGAGCCAAGGGAACGCGGCCGCGATTACGAGGATCACCGCGCGCATGGGAGGATAGATCCCGCCCATCGAGTACAAAACGGCGAACACCCCGAAGATGGCTCGGCCCTTAAGAATCGCGACGGGGTTCGCGTGATAATCGAACGCCGATCCGTTCAGGAAAGTGTTGCCATAGAAATAGCGGCGCGCCCGAACTTTCGCCCACGCGGAGTAGATGCCGAGCGTGACGATGCTCAGGGCGATATTCACGATCCAGATTTTAAAGTATTCGGTGGCCGTTCCACGGAACTCGAAGCGATGAACAACGACGTCACCCTCGGCGGTAGGGGTGAGCGCCTGAACGCTGCTCGCTTCCATTACTTCTGAGCTTCGTGCTGCAGGGTTAGGGCGTCGAACACAACGTCGTTATAAACCTTCGCGAACTCGCGACGGAGCAAATCTTCGCGCGAAAGCGCCGCCGGATCCATGTTGATCCACTTCGCCTGGTTGAAATTCAGTCCCTGAACGATGCCCGCGAGCGTTCCGTTGATTTTCGGCGTGATGCCCATCGCGCGCAAATCGTTGCGCGTCTTGAGGGCGAGCTCGAGATAAAGCTTCCACTCCAGAATCGACTCGGGAGCCTTGTCCTCGATCTTTCCCTCGATACCCATTAAGCGAACCCAGAGACGGCCGAGATCCTGGTTCCAGAGAATCTCACGCTCTTGGAAATCCGTCATGCGGCACACGACGAGCATCGGAAGGTAGTTGTGGCGAAGCTGAACCATGTATTCGGCTTCCTGCGCGTACTGAAGAATGCGCGCGGTCGCCGCCGGCAACAGCTCTTTCCGCTCGAGCGTCATGCGACCTCGCAAAGCTTCCATCACGATTTCGTAAAAGCTCAGATGAGGCATGCCCTTGTCGCGAAGAACCTTTTCGTAGCGCGGATCCATCTCGTCCATGAACGCGCCAAGCGCGGCGACCCCGGTCCACGAATAGTCGGGCTTGAAAACGTCGACTTTGAAGTCGCGCGGAATGTGCTTGATCAAGCGCGGGAAGAACGCCTTTGCCGTGAGCGAAACGCGGGCGTCGAGGAACTGCAGGTCTTCGTTGTAATCGCCCTTCCAGTATTGAAAGAGCATCGACTGTACGGCTTTGCCGGCGGCCGTGGTTTGATCGGGCTCGCTCTGAGCGCGATCCATCGTGGAGTAAGGGCCTTCGAAGAACACGATGTCGAGATACTGGTCCATCGTGACACTGGCTTCTTTCTTCACCAGCTCGGCCTCGAGATCGTCGGTACGTTTCGCCAAATGCTCGGAGTGAGTTTTGATTTCGTTCGAGGTGTCTTTCATCTCGTCGGCGGATTTTTTAAGATCGCACCCTGCGGAAAAAACCATCGAAATCGCGATAGCGAAAAGGTACCGAGTATGCGTCATAATCTGCCTCCAAAAAGGAACCAGTATTGTAACGGTTGCGGTGCCTAATCCACAGGGTATTTATTACTATTCTTGAACGGCGGTAGAGCTTAAATCGGTCTGAGAAGACGCGTCTTTATTCGCAAGTCCGTCTTCTCTGAAAATGCTGTCAACGAGCTCGAGAACTTCGTTCTTGTTCTTGTCCGTGAAGACGCGCTTGTCAGTTCCCCAAGCGGCCTGAAGGTCGGTCATTTCCGAGGAGGAATTTTCCGCATGGGCGACATTTGCGATCATCGCGGTCAGAACGATGGCTGTAACGAGTAGCTTGCGCATATTTCCTCCTTTCACCCTCTTCTATTACAAGCGCCGGGCCGACCCGGCATATTCGGTAAACTATTGATTTAAAATTGGAATTTTAAATAGTCAAGAGTGCGCGGAACCAGCCGTTTTGATCAATGCGTGGGCGGTTCCTGAAACGGCCGAAATTGAATAGGAGATTCGAGGCCTTGGACTGTCTAAAGGATAACAGGGGGCCAACCGGAAAAGGCTTGGCGAATCGGCGCCAATTCGTTTAGTTCAAATAACGATGAAACTCTCGCGACTGCCGATACTTAAGCTCACCGCCACAGGAAACGACTTCTTGCTCGTCGACTTGCGCGCGGCCGCGAACGCGCGCTTGTGGAAAGCCGAGTGGGGAAAAAAATCGCGCGCGCATTGGGTGAAACTTTGGTGTCACCGCCAAGAAGGCCTGGGCGCGGACGGAATGGTTTTCCTTGAGAAAGACAAATCCGCCGATTTCGCGTGGGACTTTTATAACTCCGACGGAAGCTCGGCGGAGATGTGCGGAAATGCCGCGCGTGCCGTAAGTCTCTACGCGAGCGAATCTCTGAAGAAGAAAAAATTCGGGTTCAAAACGCGAGTGGGCGTCGTCGAAGCCAAAGTCGTATCGTCCAAACTCATTGAGGTTCGCCTTCCCAAGATCGCCGAGAGCCAGTGGAACCAAGTTCTGCCTTGGCGGGGCGCGAACATGAATTACGATTTCGTGCGCGCGGGAGTTCCCCACGTCGTCGTGCGCGTGCCGAACCTCGACTCGCGCGCGGGCCTTCGCGAGTACGCGCTTGAAATCAAGAAGCAGCCCGCGTTTCTAAAAGACGGAACGAACGTGACCTTCGTGCGACTGGTTTCGAGCGATAAAGTCGAGAGCGTGACTTTTGAGCGCGGTGTCGAGGATTTCACATTGTCCTGCGGCACCGGCGCCGTCGCGTCGGCGTACTCCGTTCTGCGCGGAGAAGAAAACCGCGAAGTCGAAGTTCAAGT
>CAYPFC010000002.1:281-507 GCA_964409815.1 uncultured Pseudobdellovibrionaceae bacterium | reverse complement strand
TACCCGGCGGAACGTTGATCGTGGTATGGAAAAACGGTTACCCCTACTTGAAGGGGCCGGCGAAGATCGTCGCCGAAATGCATCTGAGTAAGTGAGGCGAGAAATGTTCCTGAGCGCGGATAAACTGACCAAGCCCTTGAAAGTCATCAAGCGCATTCAAGAAACTCCCGAAGCGGTCTCGCTGGTCCTCGAGATTCCCGAAGCGCTGAAGTCGCAGTATCGCTAT
>CAYPFC010000002.1:0-249 GCA_964409815.1 uncultured Pseudobdellovibrionaceae bacterium | reverse complement strand
AAAAACTCAACCGCAGCTACTCGCTTTCGACCTCGCCCCTCGTCGACAAGGAGTTCAAAGTTACGGTCAAGAAAGTTCCCAACGGCCGCGGCTCGACGTTCCTTTGCGATCGCGTGAAAGAGGGCGATACGCTTCTCACCACGCCTCCCGCGGGCCATTTCTTCAAGCCCTCGCTCGAGCCGAAGGGCACGCACTACTTTCTGTTCGCCGCCGGCAGCGGGATCACTCCGGTATTTTCGATCATGAAGA
>CAYPFC010000001.1:59346-61073 GCA_964409815.1 uncultured Pseudobdellovibrionaceae bacterium | reverse complement strand
CGCGCATCCCACCGCGAATGATGCGCCTAGCTGAATATTCCAGATGAGCGCGACCGCGACGGATAGAGTGGTGCCAATGAGGAGCTGCAGGAGCGCGAGTGTTTTAAGGCTGTGGCGAATTGGAGTCGTCATCTTTCTCAAACTTCCGCAAAAGGTAGATGAGGTGGATAAACCACCCCAGCAAGAGGATCAGCACCAGGTAACTCGAGGCCTTTCCCTGCCACCCCATCTGCTTATCGATGAAGTCGCCGAGGAAATAGCCCCCCAGGCACATGGCAACGAGCTCGAAACCGATCCCAAGAAAGATGATGCTCTTGTCGTTAAACTTCATTACTTCCTCCAGCCTCGCGCGCCGGGGAGGTTTTCCTTGCGCTCTTTTAGCCGCGCGATCCTCGATTCGAGGAACTGGGGATTGGAATAACCCTCCCGCATTCCTTCGAGGACTTCGATCGCTTTTCCGAACTCTTTCAGCTCCTCATAGCAAACTACGAGGTTGAGGGCGACGTTTTCCTTCGCGGAGCGATCGGGAAATTCTTTCAAGATCTCTTCCCAAACGGCCGCGGCTTCGGTGACTTGTTTTAACGACGTGAGAATATTGGCCTTCATCGATTTGATCTCGAAGATCTTATCCTGATCGGGCTTCTTCTCGAGCAGCACGTTGAGCTCGGCCACGGCCTGATCGAGATTGTTCATCTGGTAATGGCTCTTGGCGAGATTCATACGGTAGCGAAACGCCTCTTCGGGCGAGTTGTCGAGCTTGAGCAGCTTTTCGAACTCGATAACGGCTTGGTCGAAGTTCAGTAAGTTCTCGAAAAAAATCTGCGCGATAAAACTCTGCGCGGATTTTCTCTCGTTCGCATCCTCCGAGCGCAGAACGATGTGTTTATAGAAATCGATCGCGAGCGGGTAGTTTTTCGCTTCAAGGTGGGCGACGCGGGCGCCCTGGCGGGAGGAGTTCAGAGCCCGTTCGGTCTCGGGATTCTCGTCGACGATCTTTTTAAGGATTGGGAGAGCCGTACCGTAGTCTTGCTTCATGATCGCCCGCTGCGCCCGCAAATAGCGGATCCAGTCCATGCTGAACGTGCAGCCGGAGAGCGCCGAGACGGCGCTCGCGAGCAAAATGATCTTAAGCGTCCGCCGAATCAGATCCAGTCTCTTCCTCGTCTTCCTCGAGGAGGGCCACACTCGTGACGAATTCGCCTTCGTTGAGATCCATCAGCTTCACGCCTTGCGTGTTGCGGCTGATCACCGAAATGTCCGAGCAACGCATGCGGATCGACTGACCCGAGTTCGTGCTGAGGAGAATTTGGTTTTTGTCCGTCACCAGGCACGCCGAAACCACGTGTCCGACCTTGTCGGTGGTTTTTTGCGTGATCAGGCCCACACCGCCGCGGCCTTGCAGTCGGTATTCTTCCATGCTGGTGCGTTTTCCGAACCCGTTTTCGGTGACGATCAGGATCGTTTCTTTCGAGTCTTTCGAAATCACTTCCATGCCGACGACCTTGTCATCTTTACCCAAGGTCACGCCCTTTACGCCGCGGGCGGCGCGGCCCATGGCGCGAACGTCGTCCTCGTCGAAGCGAATCGACATGCCTTCGCGCGTGACGATGAAGATATCGTCCTTACCGGTCGACACCTTCGCGTCGATCAGGTTGTCGTCGAGCTCGATCGTGAGCGCGATGATTCCGCTCGGTCGCGGTCGCGAGAACGCGTCCAACGAGGTTTTC
>CAYPFC010000001.1:30868-59336 GCA_964409815.1 uncultured Pseudobdellovibrionaceae bacterium | reverse complement strand
GATGTAATCCTGCTCACGGAACTCCTCCACCGGCAAAATCGCGCGAACCGCCTCGCCCGAGGCGAGCTGGATCACGTTGTTGATCGCTTTACCCTTCGACGTGCGCGAGCCCGCGGGGAGCTCGTGAACTTTCGTCCAATAGAGCTTTCCGCGATCCGAGAACGAGAGAATCGTCGTGTGCGTGTTGGCCGAGAACAAGCGGCGAACGAAATCTTCTTCACGCTGCTCGGCGCCTTTGAGACCCTTTCCGCCACGTTTCTGCAGGCGGTACTCATCGGTCGGAATGCGCTTGATGTATCCCGAGTACGTAAGCGAGACGATCATTTCTTCTTTCGCGATCAGATCTTCGTCGGCGAACTCTTCACTCGAGCGCTCGATCTTCGTCCGGCGGGGATCGCCGTACTTTTCTTTGATCTCTTCGAGCTCGGTCACGATGATTTTGTAAATCTCGGCCTCGTTCGAGAGCACCTGTTTGAGCCATGCGATTTGTTTATGCACTTCCGCGAGCTCATCCAGGATTTTTTGGCGTTCAAGGCCCGTCAGGCGCTGGAGGCGCATGTCGAGAATCGCCTGCGCTTGCTTTTCACTGAAGCCGAACTGGCTCATGAGGTTCGTGCGGGCGGCATCGCCTTCTTTGGAAGCGCGGATCGTCGCGATGACGGCGTCGATCTGATCGAGGGCTTTCTTTAAGCCTTCGAGGATGTGCGCGCGCGCTTCGGCCTTCTTCAAGTCGAAAATGCAGCGGCGGGTGACCACGTCTTTGCGGTGAGCGACGAACGCCTCGAGCATTTGCTTGAGGTGGAAGACGACCGGTTGGTTACGGGCGTCGAGCGCGAGCATGATGATCCCGAAGCTCATCTGCAGTTGCGTGAACTTGTACAGGCGGTTCAAAATCACCTGCGCGTTCTCGCCGCGCTTAAGCTGGATCACGATGCGCATGCCTTCGCGCGACGATTCGTCGCGGATATCCGAGATTCCTTCGATACGCTTGTCTTTTACGAGGTCCGCGATGCTCTCGATGAGCTTCGCCTTGTTCACCTGGTAGGGAATTTCGGTGACGATGATCTCTTCGCGATCTTTCTTGGGCACGATTTCGGCGACGGCTTTCAGCGTGATGACGCCGCGGCCTGTTTTGTAAGCCTGAACGATTCCGCTCGAGCCCGCGATCACGCCATGCGTGGGGAAGTCGGGGCCGGGGATCAGCTTGATCAGCTCATCGAGGCCGATCTGGGGATTCTTAATCAGCGCCACGCAGCCGTCGATCACTTCGCCCATGTTGTGCGGCGGAATATTCGTGGCCATACCCACCGCGATCCCGGCTGAGCCGTTCACGAGGAGGTTCGGGAATTTCGCGGGCAAAACTTGTGGAATCAGCAAAGAGTCGTCGTAGTTCCAACCGAACGGAACCGTGTCCTTGTCGATGTCGACGAGGAGCTCTTCCGCGAGTTCGGTCATGCGCACTTCGGTGTATCGGGGTGCCGCGGGCGCGTCGCCGTCGATCGAGCCGAAGTTTCCTTGCCCGTCGATCAGCGTGTAGCGCAGCGAGAAGTCTTGCGCCATCCGCACCATGGTGTCATAGACGGCCATGTCACCGTGCGGATGGTATTTACCGATGACGTCCCCGACGATACGCGCCGATTTTTTGTACGGCTTATCGTGCGTGTTCCCCAGGTCGTTCATCGCGTAGAGCACACGGCGATGGACGGGCTTCAATCCGTCACGAACGTCGGGCAGCGCACGGCCCACGATGACACTCATCGAGTACGTGAGGTACGCCTCGCGCATTTCCTTGTTGATATCTACGTCTGAAATTCTAGAAATATCGTCCATCTCTTACCCTACACGTCGAGTTCTTTGGCGAGGAGCGCGTTGTCGTGAATGAATTTACGACGAGGCTCAACTTGCTCGCCCATCAAGATGCTGAAGGTTTCGTCGGCTGCCATCGCGTCGTCGATCGTCACGCGCAAAAGGTTGCGGACTTCCGGATTGAGCGTAGTTTCCCAGAGCTGCTCCGGATTCATCTCGCCCAGGCCCTTATAGCGCTGAACGTAAATGCCTTTCTTACCTAGCTCCATGATGAAGCTGTAGAAGTCGACGTAGTTCGTGAACTCCTGCGGCTCGTCGCCTTCGGTGGCGGCCTTCAGCGGCAGAGGCGCGAGCTCCGAGAAGCTCTTCCAGAACGAGCGCAGCTCACGCCACTCGGAAGATTCCGCGAGCGCCTTATCGAACGTCGAATTTTGCTGGTACCCGAACTTCGTCGTTTTGATCGTGAAGCTCGAGGAATCCCCATCTTTATCCACGGTCAATTGCGCGTCGGTGATTCCTGCCAGCGGATTCGCCGAAGCCCATTTCTTGAAATCTTCGAAGAACTTCGTGATTTCGCTCTCCGACTTGAGCATTTCGGTCAGATCTTTCTTGCCGCTCAGGAAATGCACGAGCACGTCGCGCTCGAAACGGTTCGCCAAGGTCTTCAAGAGCTCGTCGTAGCGGTGAATGTTCATGATGAATTTCTTAAGCTCCGCTTCCGCCGTTCCCGATTTGATCGAGGGAAGCTTCACTTTCGCGAGGCTCAGGTCCATCAAATGCTGGGTGAGCGCCTTTTCGTCCTTCAGGTACTTTTCGCTGTTGCCCTTCTTCACGCGGTATAGCGGCGGCTGCGCGATGTAAACATAGCCCTTCTCGAGGACTTCGGGCAGCTGGCGATAGAAGAACGTCAGAAGCAAGGTGCGAATGTGCGAGCCGTCGACATCGGCGTCGGTCATGATAATGATTTTGTGATAGCGAACTTTGTCGACCGTGATGTTCTCGCGGCCGATGCCCGTGCCGAGCGCCGCCACCATCATCTTGATCTCTTCGTTTCCGAGCATTTTGTCGAAACGCGCTTTTTCCACGTTCAAGATCTTACCGCGCAATGGGAGGACGGCTTGCGTGCGGCGATCGCGCGCTTGCTTCGCGGAGCCGCCGGCCGAGTCTCCCTCTACCAGGTACAATTCGCATTTCGCCGGGTCGCGCTCCTGGCAATCCGCCATCTTTCCGGGCAAGGACCCGGAATCCAAAGCCGTTTTGCGACGGGCGAGATCGCGCGCTTTACGAGCGGCCAGGCGCGCGCGAGCGGCCTCCACGCATTTTGAAATAATCGTCTTCGCGATTCCCGGGTTGCGGTCGAACCAGTCGGCCAGCTTGTCGTTGACCAGCGTTTCGACGATCCCTTTGACCTCGGTGTTTCCGAGTTTTGTTTTCGTTTGTCCTTCGAACTGCGGCTCGCGCACTTTCACGCTGATAACCGCAGCTAAGCCTTCGCGGATGTCTTCACCCTCGAGGTTCGATTCCAAATCCTTAATGAGATTTTTTTCCGTCGCATAGTTGTTCGCCGAGCGAGTCAGTGCGGTTCGGAAGCCGATCAAGTGCGTACCGCCCTCGATCGTGTTGATGTTGTTACAATACGTGTAGATCGATTCCGAGTACGAATCGTTCCACTGCATGGCGATCTCGACATCGACGTCGTCTTTGGAGCCCTTGAAGTAAATCACTTCCGGGTGCGCGGCCTTTTTCGTCTCGTTCAAGTGCGAAACGAATTCCATGATTCCGTTCGTGAAGTTGAACTCGGCTTTTTGTCCGGTACGCTCGTCGTTCAGGAGGATGTGCAGGCCTGCGTTCAGGAACGCGAGCTCGCGGAAGCGGTTCGACAACACGTTGAAATCGAATTTGATGGTCTCGTCTTTGAAAATCTCGCGGTCGGGTTTGAACGTGGTGGTCGTTCCGGTTTTGTCGGTCTCACCCGCCTTTTCGATCTTTCCTTGCGGGATGCCTTTTTCGTATGACTGCTTCCACACGTAGCCTTCGCGGCGAACGACGACCTGGCAACGCGACGACAATGCGTTCACGACCGAGGCTCCGACGCCGTGAAGACCGCCGGACACCTTATACGAGCCGCCGTCGAATTTTCCGCCGGCGTGAAGTACGGTCATGACGATTTCTAGGGCGGACTTGCCGTCCTTGTGCGTGCCTACGGGAATGCCGCGGCCGTCGTCCTCGACGGTCAGCGAGTCGTCAGCGTGAATAGTCACGGAAATGTTCTTGCAGAATCCCGCTAGGGCTTCGTCCACCGAGTTGTCGACGATTTCGTATACGAGGTGGTTGTATCCGCGCGCGGTCGTGTCGCCGATGTACATCCCGGGACGTTTGCGAACAGCTTCTAGGCCCTCGAGAACCTGAATCGATGAAGCGTCATAGGCCTTCTGATTTTCTTGCACTCACTACTCCGTTTTCGATCGCGAACACAGTCGGTCTGCGGTCGCCAAAATCCATCGAGAATGACAGATCCGTGGTCGTCAGAAAGATCTGCGCCGGAATGTCCCTCAAGAATTTCACCAGGTTCGTTCGGCGAGTCGGATCGAGCTCCGACAGCACGTCGTCCAAGAGCAAAAATGGGTAAACCTGATGAGACCTGTGATAATATAGTATTTGTGCCATTTTGACAGATAAAATTAGGGCTCTTTGCTGTCCCTGCGAGCAAAAAAAGCGTGAATCTTTTCCGCTAAATAGAATGCGAATGTCATGACGTTGCGGGCCCACCAGAGAGACACCCGCTTCGAGTTCGCTAGCGCGCAGCTCCATCGCCCGTGTGTGCATTGCGGAAAGTAGATCCGAGCGACTCCAGCTGTAAGCATTTTGCCCCGAAATCATATATTCCACCGAGATATCCACAGCGGTTTGATCCAACAGGTAGCTTGCGGCCTTCTGAACGTCGCCCTGGAGCGCCGTTAATGCCGCTAATCGCGCCACGGTGAGCTCGGCAGCCAGGGGAAGGTAACTCGGGTCCAAACTTTCCAATAAACGCCGTGCTTCGCGTTCCGGGGTGGTTCCGTTTTTCACGTCTTTGAGGATCCGATTGCGCGTTCTTAAGGCATATTTGAAGTCCTTGAGGATCTTCACGCCCGTGTTCGAGTGCGTCAGAACCACGTCATCGAGCAGTTTGCGTCGCTGTTCCGGGCCTTCTTTGATGGCGGCCAAGGATTCAGGGGAGAAAAGCACCACGGGAAAATTCCGGGCGAGCGCCGCGGTCGTGACCCGATTGCCGTTCCATTGGACGATTTTTTTTCCGTCGGTGAGCTGAAGCTTGAGATCGTGCGTGAGATTTTTTTGCGTCAGCCGTCCTTCGACAATGGCGGCCGGTGCGATGTGGGCATTCTCGTGGAAAAGTAAGCTTTCGTTTGAGTGCGGGCGAAAGCTCTCTCCACGCAGTAAAAAATAAAGCGCTTCAACCAAGTTCGTCTTTCCCTGGCCGTTTTGTCCGAGGCAAACGACGACGCCCGAAGGAAACTCGAGCTGCAAGTCACGATAGTTTCGAAAATTTTTGAGACGAAGCGATTGAAACTTCACTTCCGGATTCTTTCGTTAACGCTCGGGACGTTTCCCCAATTACGGGGATTTAACTTTCATTCGCGAATGCACATTCGCCACAGACTTATCCACCGGAAAAGGCACTTGGGCTCCAACGCTTCGTGACCCGGAAAAAGAACCTGGCACCTAAATTCTCATCGGCATGACGACGCAAGTGTACGACTTGTCCTCATGCGGGCGAACAAGGCCGGGTGAGAGCTGATCGTTGAGCTCGATACGAACGATATCGTCGTGCATGCTCGTGAGCACGTCGAGAACGTAGCGCGCATTGAACCCGATCTTCAGATCTTTCCCTTTGTATTCGACTTCGATTTCCTCTTTGGCGTCTCCAAGCTCGGGATTGTTCGACGTGATTTCCATTTTGCCCCCGGTGAGCGAGAACGTAACGCCTTTCGATTTCGCATTCGAAAGAAGCGAGACGCGCTTGAGCGACGAGAGCAACGATTCGCGCTGAACGAGGAAATGCTCTTTCAGGTTTTGTGGAATAAGCTGTTGATAGTTGGGATATTTGCCCTCGATCAAACGCACCATCAACACGGTCGTGCCCGAACGAACCACCAACTGTGCTCCCTCGATCGCGACTTCCACAGTTCCTTCCACAGACTCGAGCAATTTGCGAATTTCGTGAAGGCCTTTGCGCGGAATGATCACGCCTTGAGTTCCGCGCGTCGCTCCGCCCGCGATCTTGCGATCGATAAGGCTTAAGCGGTGACCGTCGGTCGCCACCATTCGGTAGTTCGCGCTCTCGCCGTCTTGTTTCACTTCGAGGTAAACGCCGTTCAGGTGATAGCGAGTCTCGTCGGTCGAGACGGAGTAAATCGTCTTCTCGATCATCTCGCCCAAAATGTCCGCTTCGATCTTCACGAACTCTTGAGTCGTGAATGTGGGAAACACTGGGTATTCCTCAGGAGAAATCCCCACGATATTGAAGACCGCTCGATTCTGCGTGATCTTGAGCCAGTTATTGTCTTTGCGCTCGAGCTCGATCTTTCCTTCCGGCAACTCTTTGATGATCTCAAATAAGTTCTTGGCATTAACGGCTACGCGGCCGGGCGATTTGAGTTCTGCGGGAATCTCATCGGTTAGACTAACCTCGAGATCGGTTGCGAATCCTCTTAGTGCTTCTCCCTTAGCCTCCAACAACACGTTCACCAAAATTGGCATGGTGTTTCGTTTCTCAACGATGTTCTGGGCTCGGGCGATTACGTTCAAAAGATCCTTTTTTTCGACCGAGAGTTTCATCTTTCCTCCAACCTTGTTTTGAGAAGGTCCTTAATAGCTTCTTTTAGTTATATAAATACTAGAAGTAGTCGTAGGGGCTGTGATTACCTTGTTTATCTCTTAACTCCGCGGAAATCTTCTTAAATCTCTGTGGAAAACTGACTTGTGTTGGGGACTCGTAAAACCCCCGAAAATCCCCGTAAGTCGTATCCCCAATTTTACCCCGTGGCTTCTCCACAGTGATATCCACTGTCCCCATTCACACGCCTGTGATATTGTGGATTCGCCCCTCTAACTCTTCAATATCTCTCTTAATTTCAGAGTCCTTGTTCAGTTGATCCTCAATACGCCGCAAAGCATTCATAACCGTTGTGTGATCCTTGCCCCCGAAGCTTCGACCGATATCGACGAGGCTGCGATCCAGATGTTTTTTGACTAGCCACATGGCGACCTGGCGGGCCACCACCAGGGGCTTTGTGCGCGTCTTGGATTTCATGTCTGGCAGGCGCACTTTGTAGTGATCGGCCACGAGCTTTTGGATGTCGTCGATCGTGATTGTGGCGACGTCGTCGTGGGTTGAGAGCACGCGCTTGGCGAGCTCCATATCGATCGGAATGCCCTGAAGCTCCGAGAACATTTTTATCTTATTCAAGTTGCCCTCAAGCTCGCGAATCGAGCGCTTGGAAATGCGCGCGACATGGCTGACAACTTCGTTGGCGAGCATGATGCCTTTACGCTCGGCTTTGTACTTGAGAATCGCGACGCGCGTTTCGATGTCGGGCATTTGGATGTCGGCGATCAATCCCCACTCGAGGCGGGTGCGAATGCGGTCCTCGAGGCCTTTGATGTCCTTGGGCATACGGTCGGAAGCGACGATGACCTGCTGACCTTTCTCAAAGAAGTCGTTCAGCGTGTGGAAGAACTCTTCCTGCACGGCTTCCCCGCGTCCCAGGACCTGAATGTCGTCCATCAGAAGCACGTCGCACTTATCGCGGTAGCGCAGGCGGAAGCGGTCCATTTCGCTACGACGAATGCTCGAAATACACTCATTTAGGAAGCGCTCGGCCGATACATATAGGATGCGGAGGTGGGGAAAGCCTTGGCGGATATGGTTACCGACCGCGTTGAGAAGGTGGGTTTTCCCCATCCCCGTTGGTCCGCAGATAAAGAGCGGATTGTAATTTTCCTTTCCCGGATTCTCAGAGATCGAGAAGCTCGCGGCGTGCGCGAACTCGTTATTACGTCCGACGACGAAGGTACCAAACGTGTAGTCGGCGTTCAGCATGTCCCGGTGCGATCCGAAGGTCGTTCCCGAAACGCCGGAATCGGACTCGGGCGAGGGACTGCTGATGCCTTCGAGAGGCAGCGTTCCCTGTTGGCCAACGGGCTCGCTCACGCTGAGCGTGCCCTGACCGGTCACGACGAGCTCGATTTGAAAGGGATTCTGGTAAAGCGCCGAAATTTCCGAACAAATTCGCTCGAGCAGGTTTTGGGAGATCCAAAATTTGTGCAGTTCGGTCGGCACGCCCAAGGTGAAGCAACGGCCGGACTGGCGATCTTCGACGCCCACGAGATTGGTGGGCTCAAACCACATCTGAAGTGGCTTGTTGTTTTGGTTTTTCGACTTCAAGCTGTTTTTGATCTGGAGCCAAAACTCCTGATGCGGATACGTCTGCAAATTCACTTTAAGTGGCCCCCCACGAATGTGGATAAGAGGGAAAGTTCGTAACATCACCGAATAAAAGTTTCAATAATTTGAATGGTCTAGGACGAGGGGGCCCCCACGAATCCACATGCCTCGCAATTCGGCAACGGATTCTAAAATGTGGGAATCCACGAGGAAAATGCCTGAGGTCCGCTGCTTGACTGGCAAAAATCCGTCTGCTTTATTGGCGCGTCAGGTCGACAACCTATATCTGTAAGTGGAGCGTAACCTATGCCCAAGCGTACCTATCAGCCGTCCCGTGTACGGCGTAAAAAGACCCACGGATTCCGTAGCCGTATGGCTTCCAAGAACGGACGTAAAGTTCTCTCTCGCCGTCGC
This sequence comes from uncultured Pseudobdellovibrionaceae bacterium, assembly GCA_964409815.1. Taxonomy (GTDB): domain Bacteria; phylum Bdellovibrionota; class Bdellovibrionia; order Bdellovibrionales; family UBA1609; genus JALHOQ01. The sequence goes on along the minus strand of CAYPFC010000001.1, from coordinate 50,668 downwards.
GCCAAGGGTCGCAAGACTCTGACCGTCAGCACGGGTGGAAAATAAGATTCGCTCCTTAGCTAAGCGCGCGGATTTTGAGAATCTGCGCGAGACCGGTCAGCGCATTCACGTGAACTCCTGGCTTCTCGCGAACAGTTTGAAGACGGATTCGGGTGAGATGCGGATCGGATGGACGATCGCGAGACAAACCGGTCCCGCGGTCGTGCGCAATCGATTGCGCAGATGGGGGCGAGAGTATTGGCGCAAGTGGCATGCGCGCAATCGCCACAGCCTCGATCTCAATTTAATTTTCAAGCGCAAGGAGAAGGGATTCTACAAAGCGCTGAGCCACGAGGAATTTGATGGAGCCTTGGACAAGTTGGTCGTCAAGCTTGAGCGGACTCTTAAGTAGTCTGGCGCGCACGACGGCTCTCTTTCTGCTGACCGTCTACCAACAGTTCTTTTCGGGACTGATCGGGGGAATGTGTCGCTTCCAGCCCACCTGCTCTCACTACGCCAAAGAAGCTTTTGAAACTCATCCGCCGACGCGCGCGTTGTATTTAACCGTGCGCCGTCTGTGCAAGTGCCATCCGCTCGGGCCGTTCGGATTCGATCCGGTTCCGGAAAGGAAATCCTCTTGAATAACGACAACCCGCAGAGTTTCTTCGACTCGCGCACGATTATCGCCGTCGTCTTGATCGCCTTCACGTTTATCGGCTGGCAGTACTATATGCAGCAGAAATATCCGGACGCGTATAAACCGAAAGCGGAAAAGCAAGTCACCGAAACGAAAGAAGCGGGGGAGAAAATCGCGCCGGCCGCCGACAGCCCCGAAGCGAAGGCCGCCGCGGCCGCGACCGGTCGCGACGACAAACCGCCCGCGGTCGAAGCCGCGGCCACTGCGCCTAAAGAAGAGCAGCTCATCCACTTCGAAACGGAGGATCTCTCATTCGACATTTCGTCGCGCGGGATGGGCCTGAAGAATTACCTGATCAAGAAGTATAAGGATCGAGCCGGCCAGACGGTTCACCTCGGCCACAGCGCCGCGAAGCTCCTGCCGTTCGAGACGCGCCTGCGTGGTCGCGACGTACCATTGGATTTCGACATCAAGAAAGTCAGCGACAAAGTTTACGTCGGCCGCGCGCAAGTGGGCGGGCTCGAAGTGACCAAGACGCTCGAGATTCAGCCCGAGAACTACGTGATTCTCTCGAAGATCTCGACGAGCGGATCGGACGACGCGTTCATCGGACTCACGACGGTGCTTGCGGAGGACGTCGATCCGCCGGCCGAGAGCAGCTTTCTCCTCCCGCAGTTCGCGCATCAGGAATTTTTCGTCGAGACGACGGACACCGACGAGCGCGTCGTGATCGGCGAGGAAGACGATCAGAAATCGTGGTCGAAAGTTCGCCTGGCGTCGGTTGGCTCGCAGTACTTCACGCAAGCCGTAGTCGATCGCTCGAACGTTTTGCCCGAGGCCAAAGCCGTCTTAAGTCACGGCGAGAAGGTCGCGAACATTCTGCTCGAGTATCCGATTCTCAATAAAAATGCGGGCGTCCAACTCGAATACCTCACGTTCATGGGCCCCAAATCCCACTACCTGCTCAAGAAGATCGACGAGAACCTCGCCAAAGTCGTGAACTTCGGATTCTTCAATTGGATCGCGCGCCAGGTTTTGGCGCTGCTGCACTGGTTCTTCGCGATGTTCGGCAACTGGGGCGTGGCCATTATTTTGCTAACGATCGTGGCCCGTATCCTGGTGTTACCGTTCAACTTGTATTCTTATAAATCTATGAAGGTGATGCAGCTCATTCAGCCGAAGATTCAGACCCTTCGCGAACGCTATAAGGACGACCAGCAAAAGCTGCAGCAAGAGATGATGTCGCTCATGCGCGAGAATAAAGTAAACCCTTTGGGTGGATGTCTCCCGGTCCTCCTGCAATTTCCTATATTTATTGCATTGTACCAGGTGCTCGGGAACTCGATTGAGCTGTACCAAGCGCCCTTCGCCTTTTGGATTCACGACCTTTCTTTGAAGGACCCCTATTACATCTTGCCGGTGCTTATGGGGGTAACTATGTTTATCCAGCAGAAGATAACCCCGAACACGATGGACCCGGCACAAGCGCGAATTTTGCTCATGATGCCGTTGATTTTTACGTTCTTTATGATTTCGTTACCGAGTGGGCTCACTCTGTATATGTGGATTGGGGCGATTTTCAGTGTGTTGCAACAAATGTGGTTTATGAGGGACGGATCAAATGTGCCGGTTCCCACGCGCGTAAAATAGGAGGCGCTGTATGACAGGTTTGTTCGGAAAACTTTTTGGAAAGAAAAGCAGCAGCAAAGATGGCGGGCCGATCGGCATCGTCGAAGACATCATGAGCAACATTATCAAGCTCAGCGGCTTTGAGCTCTCGTTTGATACAAAGACTCTCGAAGACGGTACGATTCACGTCGACGTCTACGGTAAGGACGAAGAGCTTCTGACTTCGAAAGAAGGTCAGCTCCTCGACGCGTTTCAACTCTACATCCGCCGCGCGCTTCAACATCAGCTTCCAGAAGACGGCATCAACGTAAATATCGACTGTGCGAACTTCCGCGAGCAAGCCGATGCGGCGTTGATCGCTTTAGCGGACAAATTAAAAGAGATCGCTCTCACCAAAGGCAAATCGGTTTACTTCCGCGCCTTGCCGCCGAAGGACCGCAAAGTCATCCACCAATACTTGGCGGAAGACGGCCGCGTAAAGAGCCGCTCTGTGGGCGACGGACATTTCAAGAAAATAAAAATCTATCCTGCGAAAGGCGGAGGCCAGGGTCCGATGGACGACTCGGCTGAACAAGATGAGGCATTCGGTAACCGATAAGGACACCATATGCGCCTTAAGCACGGCGCACGGGATCGGAGCCATATCGGTCATCAGAGTCAGCGGAACCCAGGCGGCCGAATTTACACGCAAACTAGCCGCCTTCCTGCCCGAAGAATTGGAGTCTCACAAAATCTACTACGGAATCTTGAGGTCTCTCGACGGCTCTCGGGCTATCGATGAGGTTTTAGTTTCCTATTTCGCTCGTGGGCGGAGCTTCACGGGCGAGCCTGTATTTGAGATTTCGTGTCACGGCAGCGAAACGATCGTGAACGAGATCTTGCGCGAGCTCGTGCGCGCCGGTTGCCGTCCCGCTGAGAGGGGCGAGTTCACATACCGCGCGTTCATTGGCGGACGCTTGGACCTGGTTCAGGCGGAGAGCGTACTGGCCCTGATCGAGTCGCGCTCGTCGCGGGCCTCTCAGCTCGCATTGCGCCAGCTTCAAGGTGAGTTTTCGTCGCGATTGAAAGGGATGCGCGATCAACTGACGTGGATTCTCGCGCATCTTGAGGCGAATATCGACTTCGCGGCCGAGGACATCGAGATCGCGTCCGACGGCGTTCTCGTCGGCCGCACGGAGAATCTGCTTAAAGAAACCGAAAGCTTGATCGCGAGCTATAACCAGGGCCGTATCGTGCGCGAGGGCTTTCACATCGCGCTTGCGGGCAAACCCAATGCCGGAAAATCCTCTCTGCTGAATGCGTTCGCCGGCGAAGAGCGCGCGATCGTGACCGAAGTCCCCGGCACGACCCGCGACTTCGTCGAAACCGAGCTCACACTGGCGGGCTTGCGCGTGACCCTCGTCGACACGGCCGGGTTGCGCTTGAGTCAGGATCCGGTTGAGAAAATCGGAATCGCGCGCACGCTCGAGAAGCTGAAAACCGCGGATCTCGTGCTTTACGTCGCGGATCCGATGAGCGGGATTTCAGGGGAAGAGAGCGAGTATTTCGCTTCGATCCCTTGGGAGCGGGCGCTTTGGCTCTCGAACAAGAGCGATATAGGCCAGAAGCTCTTGCCGCCCGAAGGCATTAAGCCTCTCGCCATTTTTTCGGTGAGCGCGCTGTCGCACGATGGGTTGAAAGAGGTTAGGCAATGGCTCGAAGGACGCTTGCGTTCCGAGATTTCCGAAGACTCCACGCTAGTCAGCAATGCGCGCCACTATCGCGGGCTCCTGAGCGTGAAGTCGAGTCTGGAAAAAAGTTTACCGCTCATTTCACGCGGGGAAAGCCCCGACCTGATCGCATTGGAATTGCAAAGCGGGTTGATGGCGCTTTATGAAATTCTGGGCGTCACGTTTGACGATCAGGTCATGGACCAAGTTTTCAAAGAATTCTGTTTAGGGAAGTAAGAGTGAATCGATTCGATGTCATCGTTGTTGGAGCCGGGCACGCGGGAATTGAAGCCGCGCTGGCCTCCGCGCGCCTGGGATTGAACACCCTCGTTTGCACGACCAACCTCGATCGCATCGGATACATGAGCTGTAACCCCTCGATCGGCGGCCTCGGCAAGGGACACATGGTTCGAGAGGTGGATATTCTCGGCGGCGCGATGGCGGAAGCCGCCGATGCCACATGTATCCAGTTCAAACGATTGAACGCGCGAAAAGGTCCGGCCGTTCGCGGCTCTCGCGCTCAGTGCGATAAAGATCTCTACTGCGCGTATATGGGAAAGCGTCTCCAGGTGACGCCGAATCTCACGCTCCTTCAATCGGAAGCGAAGACTTTGCTGATCGAGAACGGACGCTGCTTGGGAATTGTGACCGACCAAGACGTTCGTATTGAGGCGAAAGCCGTCGTTATCACGACCGGGACCTTTATGAACGGCGTGATGCATATCGGGCTCAAGCGCATTGAGGGTGGTCGCGTCGGCGACAAGGCGACGCGCGGAATTTCGGATCAGCTGCGCGAGCACGGGTTTCAAGTGACCCGACTGAAGACGGGAACGCCGGCGCGACTCGAGCGCGACTCGATCGACTGGTCGAAGACGACTCCGCAGTACGGCGACGAAAAATTTTATCCGTTCAGCTTCCGCTCTCCGCGCCGACTCGACCTTCCCCAGGTCGCATGTTTTTTGAGTTACACGAACGAGCGCACTCACGAAGTGATTCGAAACAATCTCGACAAATCACCGATGTTCATGGGCGTGATCGAAGGAATCGGGCCCAGGTACTGTCCGTCGATTGAAGACAAAGTCACTCGCTTCGCCGAAAAGAATCAGCACCAAACTTTTTTGGAGCCCGAAGGCCTCAACACCAACTCGATCTACCTTCAGGGGATCTCGACCTCTTTGCCCGAAGAGGTCCAGTACGAATTTTTGCGGACGATTCCGGGTCTGGAGAACGTGAAGATTCTCAAGCCCGGGTATGCGGTCGAGTATGACTTCATCGAACCGACTCAGATTTTTCACACGTTCGAGACCCGTGAGATTGCAGGACTCTACTTGGCGGGTCAGATCAACGGAACTAGCGGTTACGAAGAGGCCGCCGCTCAAGGTCTGCTCGCGGGAGCGAATGCCGGCCTGAAGATTCTTGGACGAGAGGAGCTCGTCCTTCGGCGGGATCAGGCCTACATGGGCGTGATGATCGACGATCTCGTATGTAAAGGGACGAAAGAGCCTTACCGGATGATGACCTCGCGTGCGGAGTTTCGTTTAGTTCTAAGAGAGGACAATACTATCGAGCGCTTGAGTGAGACGGCGTTCAAGAGCAGTTTGATCTCGGAGCTGGATTTTGAGCGTCTTTCTTTATTGATGGACAGGCGAAAGAAGCTGCTGTCGGATTTGGGTTCTACGTACCTCGTTCCGAACGCGGAAACACAGACGAAACTCACGGAGCTCAAGACTCCAGTTATAAATAAGCCGATTACTTGCGCGGATTTACTCCGCCGGGACGAAATCGACTGTTTGGACCTCCGCCGCTTTGGAATCGAAGTGGACCAGGATGAAAACGTGCATGAGCCGGTGGAAATCCACGTAAAGTACGAAGGGTACATCCGCCGACAAGATGAGATGGTCCGGCAAGCGCGAAAGCTCGAAGAGATGTCTCTTCCCGCGGAACTTGAATATGGTAAGGTCCGCGGACTTTCGCGCGAAGAAGTTGAAAAGCTCAATCGCATTCGTCCACGTTCCCTCGGACAGGCTCAGCGCATTAGCGGCGTGAATCCATCGGCGATCCAAGCTATATTGGTTTTTCTTAAAGGTCGGTTGAGAACTGGCCAGGAGATGATTGGTGACAAGTAGTCGGATTCCTAAACGTCCACCGATCGTCAACGCGCCGCCCAAGCCTGCGCCTAAAAAGCCGGAGACGGAAGGCGATAACGCATTGTGGCGTGTTCCAGAGTGGTTCCCGACGATGGATCCAAAGCTCGCGGAGTCGGTAAAGGTCTATCATTCCGAATTGATGAAATTCAACGGGCGGCTCAACCTCATCTCTCGGAACACGGAGCGTGAGGCCGATGAGAATCACTTCGCGGATTCGTTGCTGGCGGCTGAGTTGATTCTGAAGCAGGATTTGGACAAGCAGGTCTTCGACATAGGATCCGGAAATGGCCTTCCCGGACTTATCCTCGCTCTTTGCCGGAGTGACATCGAATTTTTCTTAGTCGACTCAGACGCGCGTAAATGTGAGTTCCTCAAGCATGCCATTCACGTACTCGAGCTTAAGAATTGTCAGGTCATGAATGTCCGACTTGAAAGCTTGAAGGCTGGGAGCATGCGCACCGCAGTCTCTCGTGGATTTGCCACGATCTCTAAGGCGGTACTCGCGGCAAACCGTCTTTTTTCAAAAGGTGGCAAGTTCTATCATCTTAAGGGCAACAACTGGTCACGCGAAATCGCCGATATTCCCTCGCAGTTGATTGCGGTCTGGAGTCCGGAGCTGGTGGGTGAGTACTCACTTCCGGTTAGTCAGGTGCGCCGAGCAGTTGTCTGTACAACTAAGACACAGAATTGAGTTTTTGTTTCCGAGAGTTCCACGTGGAACTTTAGTGGGCTTCTTCAGGCCCGGCAGCCGCTTCAGGCTCTGCGGCAACAGGCTTTTTCGCTTCCAACGCTTTGATTGAGGCTGGAGTGCGATCTTGGAGCTTAGGAACGCGCGCATTCCAGTTCATATTGATCTCGTGAAGGCGCCTATTCACTAGGTAGTCAGAGTACTCACGTGGATTCGGCCAGTCTTCTCCGCGCGCGAAGGCCTCTCTATAGGCTTGCCGTCCCATTAACCGGCGACGTTCGGCGCGAATCTTATAGTAACGAGCGAGTTGCTCGGCTCCGACGAGCTTGGCTTCCGCTTGTGAGAGTTCCTTGAGAACATTCTTGCGCTCGATAGAACGAGCTTCCACTTTGGCAAGGTCCTCACGAAGAGTTTTGACCTGGATTTTTCCGGCGTCATATTCAGCGGCGTAGGACTTGGCTCGGGCTTCGAGATCTTTGTAGATCGGGTCCTTCAACTCAGGGTTGGGGTCTTCCTTGCGGCAGCCCAATAGGGAGAGGCAAAGCATAAGGAGGAGGGCTAGTTGTGAGGCCACAATTCTCATTTTGGCTGGACTCCACTTGTTCTACATGGAACAATCGGCAAGATTTACAAAGTTTTTGAGGGATTCTAAGAAATAACATAGATGCCGATCCAAAGCGGCTGACTAAGCAACGGGGAAATGCATGGCTAGAATCATCTGTGTGGCTAATCAAAAGGGTGGAGTAGGCAAAACGACTACTTCGGTTAACCTTGCTGCGGCGCTTACAGAGATAGGCAGACGAGTACTCATCGTAGACATGGATCCACAGGGCAACGCGTCAAGTGGGCTTGGTATCAAGAGATATGAAAATCAAGAGGCGAATATCTACCAAGTTTTGATCGGTGAGAAGCCTATCCAAGAGACTATCCAGACTACTCAAATGAATAACCTCGAGATTATCCCTGCCAACCCCGATTTGGTGGGTGCAGAGATCGAATTGGTCGATATGCCTCAGCGCGAATACCGTCTGAAGGCCGCACTCGACGAAGTCCGCTCTCGCTATCATTATATATTGATCGATTGTCCGCCGAGCTTAGGACTCTTGACCGTGAACTCGCTCTCAGCTGCGGAAACTTTCCTAGTTCCGCTTCAATGCGAGTACTACGCACTCGAAGGCCTCTCTCAACTGCTCAACACCGCCGGATTGATTAAGAAATCTCTAAACCCGGAGCTGAGAATTGAAGGCATCGTGCTCACCATGTTCGATGCGCGCAACAATCTCTCGCACCAAGTGGTCGCGGAAATTCAATCGCACTTCGGCGATCGCGTCTTCCAAGCGATCATTCCTCGCAACGTCCGTCTTAGCGAAGCGCCCTCTCACGGCCAAACGATTTTCCAATACGATCCCAAGTCGCTCGGAGCGAAGAAGTACAAAGAGCTGGCCCAAGAGCTAGACAACCGCGTATACGCAACTCCCGCGGCCAGCGCGGAACCCCCGGCGGCAGTCGAAGAGATGAGCACCGAAATGAACGCGAATATGAATTCGGACCTGAGCGCGGAAAACGACGGAGACATCCATGTCTGAGAATTTGAACGCCGGAAAAAATCAGCAGCAAAAACAGCAGAAGGGTCTAGGGCGCGGTCTCGGAAGCCTTCTTGGCTCGACCGGAGAAGGCGCGTTTTCGAAAACGATGCCGCCGGCTGAAAAATCGCTCGAGGCGTTGACGACGAATCTCCCGAGCCAAGCCGTACCCGCAATCAAAGAAGGCTTCGTTCCGTCGAACAAAGAAGAGACCAAAGTCGCGCCCCCCACAACGGCGCCCGTTGCCGCGCAAACACCCGCCCCCTCACAAGCTCCGAGCGTTCCGGCCAACATGCGCATATGGCAGATTCCGATCGAGAAGCTTTTCCCGAACCCGAATCAACCGCGCCAAATTTTCGAAAAAGAGCCGCTGCAGGAGCTTGCCAACTCCATCAAGGAAAAAGGCATCATCCAGCCCCTGCTCGTCCGCAAGGCCGAGGACGACACGTTTGAGATCATTGCCGGGGAACGTCGGTGGCGCGCCGCGCAGCTAGCGGGTCTGCGCGAAGTTCCGGCCCTTTTGAAGGTGGGCGAAGAGCAGGAAGTGCTCGAGCTTGCGCTGATCGAGAACATCCAGCGCGAAAACTTGAATCCAATTGAAGAAGCTGAAGCCTATGATTTTCTTGTTAAAAAGTATAACTTAACTCAACAAGAGCTCGCCCATAAGGTCGGCAAAGACCGCGCGACGGTCGCGAACATGCTTCGCCTCCTCCAGCTCCAGCCCGGCGTGCGTCAGATGGTCTCGCGCGGAGAGCTTTCGATGGGTCAGGCGAAGGTCTTGCTCTCGGTCGGCGACATCCGCCAACAAGAAAAGCTCGCCGAGAAGGCCAAGGGTGAGAACTTAAGCGTTCGCGCCCTCGAAAAACTCGTCGCAAAAGTCAAAGCCGGCGAAGACGGTATCGAAAAACCGCAGTCGATGGACGCCCGCACGAAGGCTGCGCAAGTTTTGGGAGAAGAGCTGCAAAAGCTGATCGGCTCCAAGGTTGTCTTGGACTATAGCGCCGGCAAAGGTAAAATCGTGATTAGCTTCTACTCGGATCAGGAGCTGAATCAAATCGCCGACACCTTGAGGGATTCATGGCGGAAGTAGCGACAGAAGGCTCAGTGACGGCGCTCCTCGAAAAGGGCGCCTCATTCGATGGACGGCTGACCTTCGAAGGCACCGTTCGCATCGGCGGGCACTTCCGTGGCGAGATCTTCACCAATGACACGCTTGTAATAAATCCAGGTGCGCAGGTCGAAGCGCAGATAGAAGCGGAGACCGTCATCATAAGTGGTGCCGTTAAGGGTAATATCTTTGCGCGTCGACGCGTGATCATGCACCCACCCGCCATCTTTCAGGGTACAGTAACCACGCCTTCGCTTCGGATCGATGAAGGAGTCCTCTTCGAGGGCGCCTCATATATGCCGAAGAATTAATTTACACATCCTTTAACGTCGAATATATACATCCTCGAATTCAATTAAATATTGAGAGATCGGCTCGAGACGTTCTCTTTATTAAGGACAAGACAACCTTATGGAATTACTCACGTCACTCGGGGTCAACTCGACCCTCGGTATACAGTTCGCGATTTTCCTGTTTTGTTTCGTCGTCCTTAAATATCTTCTCTTCAAGCCCTACTTCGCCGCGTACAACGAGCGCAATCAACGCACCGTCGGACAGACCGAGCTCGCCGAGAAATATTTGTTAGAGACGAAAGATCTGGAAGAGCGCTTCGCCGTGAAAGCAACCGAAGTGAACGAGCGCTATCGCGCGGTGTTCGAGCAAACGCGCCAGGAAGCAAACAAAGAATTCGACTCCGTCGTTAACGGCGCGCGCGCACGCGCGAAACAACTGGTAGACGATACTCGCAAGAAAATTTCGACCGAGATGGAGTCCGCGCGCACGAAACTCGACGCGGAAGTCGGCGCGGTCTCTCAACTGATTAATCAGAAAATGATCGGCAAGGAACTCACGAAATGATTAAGTTATTCCTTCTGAACGCCATGGCCTTCGCCGAAGACGCGCATCACGCCGCGGCCGGCGCCCATGACGCTCACGCGATCCCTTGGGGCGCGATCTTCATTCAAAGTTTCAATTTCTTTTTGCTTATCGGGCTTCTCGCCTTCTTGCTTCGCAAGACCGTGAAGACGCACTTCGCTCATCGCGCGAAAGATTACCAAGAGCTCGTCTCGCGCGCCGAAAACGCGAAACGCGAAGCCGAGCGCGGACACGCCGAGATCAAAGCGCGCCTCGACAAACTTGAGGCAGGCGCTTCGGAAGGCTTGGAGCGCGCCCGCCGCGAAGCCGCCGAGATGAAGACGAAGCTTCAAGCCGAAGCTCGCGAGCTTTCCGAGAAAGTCGAGGCCGAAGCGAAGCGCTCGGCACAAGTGGAGCTCGAAAAAGCCAAAGACGAGCTTCGCCGCGAATTGCTCGATAGCGCGCTTCAGGCGTCGCATCTCACTTTGAAGACTTCGTTGAATCCCAACGAGCAAAGTCGTCTGCAAAAAGAATTCGTCGAGAAGATCCAGGTGGTGGGCGGATGAAGAACATGAATCTGGCCACGCGCTACGCGAAAGCCCTGCACGGACTGGCTAAAGAGAAAAACGAACAAGACTCGATCTTCGAGCAAATGCGCGGGGTGGAACAAGCTTTTGCGGCTGACAAAGACGTTCAAGAGTTCATCACGTCGCCGCTCTTCCGACCCACCGATAAGGTGAAGGCGATCGAAGCGGTCGTTTCTAAGATCCAAATGTCGGATGTTTTGAAGAACTTCCTGCTCTTGCTGGCGAAGAAAAACCGCCTCGGTATTTTTTCGGAGATGCTGACCGCCTACCAGACGATTTCGGACGAGTCCCACGGCGTGACCCGCGGTGTGGTTCGCTCTGCGACCGCGCTGGGCCCGGAAGACCGCAAGCGCATCGAAGAGCTGGTGAGCAAGGCCACAAAGAAGCAAGTGATCCTTACATATAAGGAGGATCCCGCCCTTCTCGGAGGACTGGTCGCCGATGTCGGAAGCTTTACTTTCGACGATTCCCTGATTTCGCATTTGAAAAGAATTAACGAGCAATTAACTAGGAGCGCCCATTAACATGGAAACCAACATTCGCGCCGACGAAATTAGTCGGGTTCTTAAAGAGCAAATCAAGAACTACAACAAAGCGATCGAAGTCAGCGAGACCGGAAGCGTCCTCTCCGTCGGTGACGGTGTGGCACGTATTTACGGCTTGGAAAAAGCGATGGCGGGCGAGCTCGTTGAGTTCCCGAACCAGATTTTCGGAATGGTTCTGAACCTCGAAACCGACTCCGTGGGCGTGGTGATCTTCGGTGACGACTCGACGATTCGCGAAGGCGATACCGTTAAGCGCACCAAGAAGATCGTGGAAGTGCCGGTGGGCGAAGAGCTTCTCGGACGCGTCGTCGACGTTCTCGGCCGTCCGATCGATGGCCGCGGCGAAATTAAGGCGAAGAAAACGCGTATCGTGGAACTGAAAGCTCCGGGGATCTTGGCTCGTAAATCGGTTCACGAGCCCATGCAAACGGGCATCAAGGCGATCGACTCGATGATCCCGATCGGCCGCGGTCAGCGCGAGCTCATCATCGGCGACCGTCAGACCGGCAAGACCGCGATCGCTCTCGACACGATTATCAACCAGAAAGGCCAGAACGTTCAGTGCTTCTACGTAGCCATCGGTCAGAAAAAATCGACCGTCGCTCAGGTTGTGGAGAAGCTGCGTAACGCCGGCGCGATGGAATACACGACCGTGATTTCCGCATCCGCCTCGGAAGCCGCGCCGATGCAGTTCTTGGCTCCGTACACCGGCGCCACAATGGCGGAGTACTTCCGCGACAGCGGCCGCCACGCATTGATCATCTATGACGATTTGACGAAACAAGCTCAGGCGTATCGCCAGCTGTCGTTGTTGCTCCGTCGTCCTCCGGGCCGTGAAGCCTATCCCGGCGACGTGTTCTACGTTCACTCGCGCCTGCTCGAGCGCGCAGCGAAATTGTCGGATAAAGAGGGCGCGGGCTCGCTGACCGCGCTGCCGATCATCGAAACGCAAGCTGGAGACATCTCGGCGTACATTCCGACGAACGTGATCTCGATTACCGACGGACAGATCTTCCTCGAGAGCGGTCTGTTCTATAAAGGTATTCGTCCCGCGGTCGATGTGGGTAAGTCGGTATCGCGCGTGGGCGGTAGCGCCCAGATTAAAGCGATGAAGCAAGTCGCCGGTACTTTGAAGCTGGAGTTGGCGCAGTTCCGCGAGCTCGAAGCGTTCGCCGCGTTTGCGTCGGATCTCGACAAAGCGACTCAAGCCCAGCTCGCGCGCGGCCGCCGTCTGGTGGAAATGCTCAAGCAAGCTCAGGGCGCGCCCTATTCCGTTGAAAAGCAAGTGGCCATGATTTGGGCCGCGACCAATGGATACGTCGACTGGATCGGCGAGGGCGACGTAAAGCGCTTCGAGAAAGAATTTATGGAGTTCTTGGATACCAAGTACTCGAAAATCCTCGGCACCATCCGCGAGAAGAAACAACTCGACGACGACACGAAGCGTGAGTTGAAAGGCGCGGCTGAGGAATTTAAGGCGATTTTCAAACCTTCAGCGAAGAAGTAAGAGGCTATGCCGAATTTAAAGGACATCCGCAACCGGATCCAGAGTGTGAAGAACACTCAGCAGATCACGAGAGCCATGAAGATGGTCTCGGCGGCGAAACTTCGCCGGGCGCAGATGAACATTCAGAATCTGCGTCCTTACGCCAAGCACATTCTTTCGGTGATCAACGATATCGCGACCACTCAGCGTATCGAGCATCCGCTTCTCGGCAATGCGAACACGCAAGCGCCGAAGAAAGTACTGCTCGTCGTGCTGACGTCGGACCGCGGTCTGGCCGGCGGCTTTAACAACAACATCAACCGCTTCGCCTTGAAGTTCTATAAAGAGAATCAGGGCAAGTATGAAAAGCTCGACTTCTTGTTCGTCGGTCGCCGTGGCGCGGACTTCTTTAAATCGCGTCAGATTCAAGGCGTGGACACGATCCTGAACCTCGCGCGCGAAGTCTCGTACAACATGGCCAACGGAATCGCCGAGCGCCTGCTCGACAGCTATAAGGCGGGCGAGTACGACGCGGTTTTCCTGATCTACAACGAGTTCAAATCGGCGATTTCACAGATCGTCACTTATGAACAGCTGCTTCCGGTGGACACTTCGGCCTCGAAGCTCCTCGGCGCGGATGGAAAAGTGGCGTTCTCGACGGATTTGATTTTCGAGCCGACGCCAGAGCAGATCATCGATGATCTTTTGAAGAAGCATTTCGCGGTTCAAGTTTACCGCGCGATGTGCGAAAGCGTTGCGGCCGAGCACGGCGCACGTATGGCGGCGATGGAAAACGCCACCAAGAACGCGGGCGAAATGATCCGCGCGATGACTTTGACATACAATAAACTCCGCCAGGCTTCGATCACGACTGAGCTCATTGAGATCACGAGTGGTGCCGAGGCGCTTAAGGGATAAAAAAGGAAACAAATATGCAATTACAGTCTGGATACGTAAGACAAGTGATGGGCCCGGTTGTGGACGTGGAGTTCCCCGAAGGCGACATGCCCAACATCTATAACGCCCTTAAGGTGACCAACAAAGCGATCAGCGACAAAGCCGACAACCTGGTTTTGGAAGTCGCTCAGCACTTGGGTGACCGCGTGGTTCGCACGATCGCGATGGACTCGACCGACGGTCTTGTTCGCGGCGAAAAAGTAACGAACACCGGCGACAACATCAAAGTTCCGGTCGGACCGGAAGTATTGAACCGCATCCTGAACGTCGTCGGAGAAGCGATCGACGACGGCCCGGAAGTAAAGGCGAAGGAATACTGGTCCATTCACCGTGAAGCTCCGAAGTTCGAAGACCAGTCTACCCGCGCCGAAATGCTCATGACCGGAATTAAGGTCGTGGACCTCCTCGCTCCCTACGCGAAGGGCGGTAAGATCGGTTTGTTCGGCGGCGCCGGCGTGGGCAAAACGGTTTTGATTCAAGAGCTCATTTACAACATCGCGACTCAGCACAAAGGAAAGTCGGTATTCGCCGGCGTGGGCGAGCGTACTCGTGAAGGAAACGATTTGTTCCACGAGATGAGCGAGTCCGGCGTTATTAAGCAGACCGCGCTCGTGTTCGGTCAGATGAACGAGCCGCCCGGCGCGCGCGCGCGCGTGGCTTTGAGCGCGTTGACGATGGCGGAATACTTCCGCGACGTCGAAGGTCAGGACGTGTTGTTGTTCGTCGATAACATCTTCCGCTTCACGCAAGCGGGCGCCGAAGTGTCCGCGCTTCTCGGCCGTATTCCTTCCGCGGTCGGTTATCAGCCGACCCTTGGTACGGAAATGGGTAACTTGCAAGAGCGCATCACCTCGACGAAGAAGGGCTCGATTACTTCCGTTCAGGCCGTTTACGTTCCGGCGGATGACTATACCGATCCCGCTCCGGCAACGACCTTCACGCACTTGGACGCGACGACGAACTTGGATCGCGACATTGCCGCGAAAGCCATTTTCCCGGCCGTGCATCCTTTGAACTCGACTTCGCGTATCTTGGATCCGCAAATCGTCGGCGAAGAGCACTACAAAACGGCGCGTGACGTTCAGGCGCTTCTGCAGCGCTACCGCGAATTGCAAGACATCATCGCGATCTTGGGTATGGACGAGTTGTCCGAGGAAGATAAGCTCGTCGTGACTCGCGCTCGTAAAGCCGAGCGTTTCTTGTCGCAGCCTATGAACGTGGCTGAGCAGTTCACGGGTATGCCCGGTAAGTACGTCGATATTAAAGATACGGTTAAGGGCTTCCGTCAGATCTTGGACGGTATGCATGACAGCGTCCCCGAACAGGCGTTCTACATGGTTGGAACGATCGAAGAGGCGCTGGAGAAAGCGAAGAAGCTCGCGATTTGATGTCCATGGTCCGGTTGGGCGGACCATGCGCGGAGGCCTGCGCCGCTCGTAAGAGTCAACGCGGTTCGAGTGAAGTGGGTCGCGAGAATTAAGTCGCCAGAAGTCACGAGAGCGCAAAGGCGCCTGACCGCCGCGAATGACGACTCCGGCGCGTGGAATGATAGAGAGAATCGTTTCGTGAATCCGCGAAAAGCGGAGTGAAATCAAACGACGCGATGTTTCGATCCCGGGATCGAAACCCTGCGTTACGGAGATGAGAGAATGTTTGTTCTGAACTTGGTTACGCCCGAAAAGAAATTGGTCACGGATCTCGAAATTGACGAGGTCATCGTTCCCGCTTACCGCGGCCAGCTCGACATTCTTCCCGGCCACGCGCCCTTGATGACCACGCTCTCGACAGGGATTTTGAAGTACAAAGCTAAAGGCGCGTCGAATTTTGAAACCGTCGTCGTGAGCTGGGGTTATGCCGAAGTTCACCCGGAAGGCGTAATCGTTCTGGCCGAAGTCGCCGAATCGCTCGAAGAAATCGATCGCGCTCGTGCCGAGGCCGCGCTTCGTGCGGCGCAAGCGAAACTCGTCGACCCCTTGCTCGAAGCCGACCAAGTCGAAATGATGCAAAGAAAAGTCGCTCGCAACCAAACGCGACTCGAAGCTTTGGGCATTCACGACACCAGTCACTAATCTTTAAAAGTAGATAAATTTCCCGTCCACGAGGCTGAATACCAGTTCCTTGTGGAGGGAATTTTTCAGGTTTCGAAGCACGATGACTTGCGACTGCATATCGTAGTACCCGTCTTCGCCGACAAAACGTTGAGTGATCTTATTCGGATCCTTGGGCGAGCTGACCTCGAGCGCCGCTTCGCCGAACGCCATGAGGTTCAGCGAAAAATTCGATCGCGAAAGCGACTCGGTGTCGAGAAGCGAGCACACCTTCGGGCCGCAAGTTCTCATCTTCACTCCCGACAGCTCCTGCGCGCCCGCGAGGTCGACGTTCGTTAACGTAAACCATAGGGCCGCCATCAGGACCGTCGCCTTAACGACGGTCCGCAGCCTTTCGCGGATCGAAAGACTCGTTGAGAGCGGGCGACTAGGGATCGACATGAAATCCCCGCTTGCAGTCCGGGTTTCTAAGAAGGAAGTCGGCTGCATTCCCCGATTTGAAAACCCCTCCAAGCGTCGGATCCTTCAGCTTCATCGGCTGGCCGCACTCGTTGTACTCCGACGGGAAGAGAGACTTCAGGTCTTGCACGGGTTTCTTAAAGAGCGCCATCAGATCAATGTCGATCTGCGAGATTCTGGTGCCGCCGACGCGCGACTCGATCGGCTTGTTCAGCGGAATGGTTCCGCCGGCCGCGGTGAGGCTTAGGTGAAAAACATCAAGCGCGGTCTCGAGCGCAAACTCGGAGCGACCCAGCTTCAGGTTTTGCTTCAAACATACGCGTCCGCCGAATAGGTAACCCGAACGGTCCGCGCCCTGCGGGCAAAGGCGCTCGCGCAGACCATAGAGCCACTTGAGACCGCCGTAGAGCTCCGTTCCCAGCGGCATGGCCTCGGCCAGGCGATTGCGCTCGTAAAGCAGGCCGAAGTTGGGAAGACTTTCGAGACTGCGAGCGTCTCTTGCGTTATCGATGTAGCCATCCATATCGTAAGAAACCGCGGTTACGAGCATCAGCCGCATCCCGTTCCAGATCTGCAGAAGCGCTTCCCAATCGGCGCGATTCGCGTGGACCGGCGTGCGCACGAAGTAAGGGCAGGGCTCCACGCGGTACGTGCCCTCCTCGACCTTCCGGATCGAGCAAAAGCGAATGAAGTTGTTGTATTCGTAAATGTTGATTTTCGAAATTCGCGCGACGAAGTTCTTGTTCGCCTTTAAAAAATCGATAAGTTTCTTTTGCTCGACGAGCAGCTCGCTTAAGAAGCGTTGAATGTCCGCCTCGGTTTTCCACGGCGCGCCCGTGTCACTCAGAAAGCGCGACAGGTCTCCAGGCGACGCCGCATACATATCGAGCCTGGATTCGAAGCGGCCGGAGCGCGAAGGAATTCGGCCCTTCATCTCGGACATATGACTTAAGAAGCCACGGAATTTCATAAGGGGGGCGAGGAGCGCGCGGTAGAACTGGGCTTTGCGGTTTTCGGGATCGGCTTTCAAAGCCTCGACCAGAACTTCGTCGGCATAGAAGAAACCGATCGGCGAAAGCATTTGCTCCGCGTACTGGACGAGCTTCTCGGCGCGCACTTTCTCGGTGCTTGAGTTCTTGGATGCGTCCTCGACGACAACCGTTTCGGGCTGCGGCGCCTGGCGAATACGCTCGGTGATCTTCTCGGTGCACGCGCAAAGGAGCGTGGCGACGAGTAAAAGACTAAGGCGTCTCACTCAATCCTCCCACGGCGTCGTATACTTGCTTCGCTTGGTCGCGGAAGCGCTGAAGGTACTTATCCCCGGCCGTGGAGATGATCTCGGATTCCTCGTCTTCGAGCCTCTTCGCGAGTTGTTGCTCAACGAAATCTTGAACCGCCCGGGCCGCGGCTTCGTCGGCCTCGGGGTTCCCGGAATTTACGAAATGGTGCGTGAACTCGTGCGCGGCGAGCGCGAGCAAAAAGATTTCGGCCGCGTTCTCAAGATTCTTGATGGAGGCGGTACGGATTTTGTTGCTCGAGAAGCAGATCTTTCCGCCGACTTCTCCCGCTACCGCCGCGGCGATGTTCGGAACTCCACGGAAATCGACGCACGGATCTTCTTGAAGGACGAGATTGTCTTCAGTCGCCAGGTCCTCCATCGCATCGGTCTCGTTTTCGGGCTTTAAGAACAACGCCTCGAGTGAGGACAACAGGGCTTCGTTCGAAACGCCGATTTCCGTCGAGCCGGCCGCTTTCTTCTCGGCCTTGATCAGATACGAGAGGCCTTCGAAAAGGATCTCGATTTTGGGCTTCAGGTCTTTAAAGAGCTCGTCGACTTGGGCTTTCGAAAGCGTGATCGTATTTCCGCCGTTGCCTCTTCCGGTCGCGTCAGGAGGAGCTTCGGAATTGCGCTCGGAGCTCTTCTGGCACGAAGCCAGCGTCGCCATCGCCGTCAGTACGATCAAAACCTTACTTAGAGTTTTGAAAGAGCTGAAGATTGAATTGAAAGGTCTCATCGCCTTCTCCAGGGTTTGCTTCGCATTCGCTTAAAAAATCGCTAATGAATTTACGAATCATGGCTTTCGCCTTCGGAACCTTGCTTTTGCTCATGTTGAACGCGTAGGAATTGAACTCACGCTGCTCGAGCTCTTGGGTAAAGATCGCCATAGCCGCGAGCTCGCTCACGCCCTTGTGGTAGTTCTTCGTGCCGAGGTCGGCGACGTCCTGTACGGTCGTCAGGTGTCGGTGAGTCTTTTGAAGTTTGCCGTTTTCTTCTTTGATCAATCCCAGTTGCAGCATGCGATCGAGCGCTTCTTGGATTTCGGCCTGCGTTGCGGGAAATTGCAGCCTCTCCTGAATCCAAGCCGGATCCGCCGAGAATTTTTTGAGATCGATCATCTCGATCAGCGCGCAATGAAGCGGGCTCGAAAGGAACTTAAACTCGTCCACCACTTGCGCGTTGAACGCCTGACCGGGCGAAAGCTCCTTCAGACGATTCATATATAGAAGCTTCTGCTCAGGGGTTCGCGCGCGGGCGAGATCGAGCAAAGCCTCCAAATAAATGGCCTGCTCCGAATCCAAATCCAGAGTTTTAATGATCTGGGGGAGGTACTTCTTGGGCAGGCAGCGCTTTCCGCTAAAGGCGAGCGAGAGCGGGCTTGAGTTCTCTAAGCCTAGCTGACGGGCCCAGGAAGACATCGAAAAGGCGGGGTTTCTTGAGCGCTTTTCCTGCCAGGCGTCCGTAAGGAACTTATGTAATTCCGTGTACTTAAATATATCCAGCATCTCTGTCTCGTTTTGATACAAGGTAAATATTACCACATAGTTAACGCACCGCAACTAATTTGAAAAAGGAGTGCGAGAAAATTGAAAAAGGCCCCTCTTTTAAGGGGCCTAGGCGGGGAAGGAATTAGTAGCAATTGGGGCGGATCTTGCCAAGCTCGCGGGCGACGCGATCGGCATCGGCGTGCGGGAACACGCCACCGAGGGTCGCATCGCCCACGTTCGCGGCTCCACCACACGCATTGAAGCGGGTCGGGAGAAGCGACTTCAGGTTCGCCACCGGCGCGACGATCGGAGCGAGGAATCTCGCCTGAGTCTCGTAGCTCTTCGAAACGTTCTTCGTGGTCAAGTCGGTGATGTGGAAGCGTTGCGAGCTCGTAAACACCGAGAGCATTCCGCCGGTGACCGCCGCGTGCAGAGTGCGGAAGATCACGTCGGACTTCGGTACGTTTTCGCTCGGGTAGTCGCTCGTGCAGATGCCTCGTTCGAACAGCATGCCTTCGCGCTGAACCTTGTTCCACCCTTGCGGACAGAGCGAGCTCTGAATCGAGTCGGCCCAACGCGCACCCGAGTACAAGTCGACACCCAAGCGCTCGATGACC
>CAYPFC010000001.1:0-30796 GCA_964409815.1 uncultured Pseudobdellovibrionaceae bacterium | reverse complement strand
TGATGAAGCGCACGCGCTCTTCCGCCGTGTTGCCGATTCCGTCGCGAACGCTCTGGCGCTCGATGATCGCCGCACCGGTCGCGTCGTACGAGTTCGCGAGAATCGTCGCGATCATCGTTCCGGCGGTCATGTGCTGCACCATCTCGAAGTCGCCGGCGTTGAGCGAAACCGTCTTCTGACCGAGGTACGGGCACGCTTCGATCGTGTAGGATGAGCGGTAGCCGGTACGCTTTTCTCCGAGCGTGACCGTGCACTCGCGCAAGAAGGCCGCGAGACCTTCGTTCATGTAAGGAACGAGCGGGCTCAACGTAAACTGCTCATGCTGCTTAATCGACATGATGAAGACACGTAGGTCGTTCTGTTTGAACAGAACTTGATCGAGTAGCGCCTGCGCCTGAGCTTCCGTCGAAATCGCCGGAGCCGAAGCGAGCAGGAAGTCGCGGAGGTCCGAGAACTCCGAAATCTCCTCGACGAGCTTCGCGTAGTTCCGTTGCGCGCTCGGAGAAAATTTCTTCGAGAGCTTTTCCACGCGGCCAACCGAGCCTTTAAGTACCATCAAGGGAGCGGCGAGCTTGTCGTAAAGACGGGCGCGCAGATTCTCTTTGTCGTACTTCAACGCGAGCTTGGTCACGTCCGCCGAGTGCATAAAGCTGGCCGGCGTGAATAACTTCTCACCGATCACCGCTAGGCGCTCAGCCTTTTCTTGGTCCGAAAGATTCGAATCGTTAACGATTGAATCGACATTTAAAACGCGGGCCTGATTCTGCTCAAGCTCCGGGGGCAAACAGCCGGTCAATCCCACCAGGGCCAACGCGACTACGATCTTGGTCAATACTGCTTTCATAACTACTCCTAAGTTAGATTTTTTGAGTTCCAACTTCGGAGGGCGCCTTCCGAATTCGTGACGCAGAATAAAGCATTCGCTACACGGAAAGCTAGGGGGGCATGAAAAGATAGCGCGACTTTTTTGAAAAAGGAGGAGGATAACCCAATGATTACTCGGGGTTATCCTCTTTCGCCTCGGCCGCGGGAGTGCGGATTTCTTGAAGTGGAGGCGGCTCGTTCAATGCCTTCGCCAGCCACGCACCGGACTCGGAGGAATGAGAGTTCAAATTGAGCACACTGAAGAATGTGTCCTGAGATTCAATCTCTCCCGGGTGATTGCAGTTTACGATGAGAATCTTCGCTCGAATCTCGGGGGTGAGACCGAGCAGCCACTTTGCCGTCTTCGAGCCCGACGCGTAGAAAACGATCAGCGAATACTTGTTTCTAATCAACTCGGATTGCGCTTGATCCATCGTGCCCGGCGAGAGCAATTGGAATTTCGTATGCCCATTCGAGTGCTCGCGAAAGTTATTATAGAAGCGGCGGTCCGCGCTCATCACCAGAATGTGATCTCCGCGGCGAATCTGCGGCCACTGCGTGGACTTCGACTCCATCGCGTCCTTGAAGTTCTTTTGCATCACGTCTTTCGAGAGCTTCTCGACTCGCGTTTTGATCTCGGCGGATCGTTTGAGGTCGATAATCGTGCTCGCGAACTTAGGACGATCTTTTGCTTCGAAAATTCTGCGTACGCTTTCGTCGAGCCGCGATTTCGAGATGCGCCCGCTCTTTACTGCCGCAAGAAGCGCCTCGTAGGCGCGCTTTTGATTGCTGGGCGCGCCCGCGAGCATGAGCATGTCGTTGCCCGCGACGAACGCCCGAACCGCACGCTCGCCGATATCGTTGGAAATGGAAGCCCCGCCCATTTCCAGGTCGTCCGTAATGACCAGACCGCGGTAGCCCATCTTGCCACGCAAGAGCTCGGTGATGATCACGTCCGAGTACGTCGCGGGCAGCCCCGTATCGTCGATGTTCGGCAATGCGATGTGGGCCATCATGAGCGCTTTTGGAAAATCCGATTTCGCAAACTGCGCGAAAGGAATCAGGTCTCGTCGCTCAAGCTCTTCCGCGGACGCGAGCTTTTTAGGAGATGTCGTGTGGCTATCTTCGACGGGGCCGCCGTGGCCCGGGAAGTGCTTCGCGGTCGGAATGAGACCGGCGCTCGCGATTCCCCGCGCATAGGCCGTCGCCGCTCGTGCGACCTGCTCGGGATCGTCGCCGAAGCTTCGATTCGCGATGAACGTGTCCGCCGTCGGATCCGAAAGGTCCATGACCGGAGCTAAGTTGACGTTAAATCCGATTGCTTTCAAAAGCTCGGCGCTCGATCTTGCGAACTCTTCGATATATTTGGCGTCGTCCGCCTTCGAAACCGCGAGCGCGCTCGGAATCGGGGTTCCCACTCTCACGCGGGTCACCGATCCGCCCTCTTGGTCGACCATAAGGAAAAAAGGCGCCTTCATGTTGTAGGCGGCGAATTTTTGCGCTTCGGCGTTGAACCTGGCGATTTGAGGAATCGATTTGATGTTGCGCGAGAAGGCAATCAGCGCTCCGGGTTGGTACTTGGCGAAAAGCCTTTTCGTCGCCGGCGTGAGCTCTGTCCCGGCGTAGGTCCAGATCATCAGCTGACCGACTTTCTCTTCGACGGACATTCTCCTTATGCGCTCGTCGATTGTTTGGCCGTTTGTCGCGGGACTCATGACCAGGCAAATTGTGCCCGCGACGAAGGAGGAGAATTTTAAACACCGCTCAATTGAAGAAAGGAAATTTTGTATACTCAAAGCATGCGCCATCTAAGACTCCTCATCCTCGTTATCGGCATTTTTCAGAGCGGATTAAGCGCCGCACAGGAAGAAACTTCGGACGAGTTTAGCGGTACCCCGGGCATGGTTTACGTTGAGCCCACGAACGTCATCAGTACCGAAGTCGAAGGCGAATACCGTCTAGTACCCTACCTCGAGCGTCGCGGAAGATGGGGGCAGACGTTTTCGATCGGCTATAGCTCGTACGAGCCCGTTTACTACGAGCCCGACTTCATCACGATGGATTCGTCGGAGCTTTACTCGACGCCGGATTCGCCGTTGATCGAAGTGCGCTTGACGGTTAAGAGAAACGCCGGTTTCGGCAGCATCGGTGGCGAGCTCTCGATCGGCTTTTACATGAACAATTCGGATGTGGACCCCGTCGACTTCATCGAATCTTCTTTGCAGATCATCCCGATTCAGCTTGGCGGGATCATCAGCATGGACGCGATGACGCCCGAGCCTCGCTTCGTGCCCTACCTCGCGGGCGGGCTATACACGATGATTTACGAAGAGACCGCCGACACGCGCACGCTCAGCGGGAACACGCAGGTCGCGCCGTACCTAACCGGCGGCATCAACATTCTCCTGGATGGCCTGGATCGCATCGGCGCGATGCGCGCCTATCAGGACTCGGGAATTCAGGCGAGTTACTTGTACGTTTCGGTGAATAAGTATTTCGAGTCTGCGTCGGCCATCGACAAGGATTTCTCAAACGACGTCAACTGGGGCTCGGGCCTCAGGGTCGAATTCTAGCTGGGCTTCGGGAGAGATTGCAGAAGCTGCTCCACCTGCTCGGGCGTATTGAAGAAATGGAACGAGATACGCAAGCGCCCTTCGCGGAGGCTGGTCTCGATTCCCTTCTCGGCGAGCTGTGCTTTGAGGGCGGCGGGGTCCACGCCGGGAGGACGGATGCTCACGATATTCGAGAGATTTTCACCCGTGGCCGCGACGTCGTAGCTCGGGTGCAGCCCCTGAAGGAACTGAATCGTCAATTCACGATTGGCGGATTCTATGGTTTCGAGGCCAATTTCGGCGAGCGTGTCGAGCCCGCCCTCGAGCGCCGCCATCGTCAAAAACGAGCCACCTTGACCACGGTCGAACTTGCGCGCGCCGGGAAGCATTTCGGTCGTATAGTGAAGCAGACTGCCGTTCTCGTGCGAGCTCGGGCTTGCCGTCCAATTCGCGTGCGTGCGACGAATTTTTTGAAGCGCGCTGTTCGAGAAGTAGCCGTACGCGGAGCCGAACGGACCCAACATCCACTTGTAGCAAACGCCCGCGAGAATATCGACATTTTCGAAGATCTCGGGGCCGAGGCGCATGCCTCCGAAAGACTGCGACGTATCGCTCATAAACAGCACGCCGCGCTCGCGACAGACCTTTCCGATTTCGGCGATCGGAAGTCTAATGCCCGTATTGAACATCACGTGCGAGCAGCCGACGAAACGCGTACGAATCGAGAATTCTTTTTTGAGTTTCTGCGGATCTTGAAACGTCGAGTAGGGTAGTCTTCGAACTTTGAAGCCGCGCCGCTCGGCGAGCACCATCCACGGCAAGACCATCGAAGGAAAATCGTCGCCAAGCAAAAGCACTTCCTCGTGCTCGGAGAGCGAGATGCCGTTCGCCACGTGACTCACGATCTCGGATACGGACGTCGAAAGCGCGAGGTTATTCGCGTTCACGCCCATGAGGGCCGCGAGCTTCTGGCGCATCTTATCGGGGAGCTCGAGCCAATCCTTGTTGGTGATGCCTGCGGGATCCATCGTGCGCTTCAGAGCTTTTTCAACGTACTCCTTCGCGCGCACGGGCGTGGGCCCGAAGTAGGCGGAGTTGAAATAGATCGATTTGAGCTCAAACATCGGCGCGTCTCCCGTTAACAGGCTTAGCACAGGCTCTTCAAATACATCAACTCGTCATGAATGCGGGGCCAAGTGATCTCGTTGATGCGCACCCGTAAGCGATTGTCAGGAGTGATGGAATACTTCTTATTCGCGCGCGACGCGAGCTCGATGACCTTCTGTGGCGGAAGCGGGGTCTTCTCGGTGAACGCCAACGTGATTGTGGCCTCGCCGCTCGAAAGATCGCGCACGCGGAGGTCCTTGCACACCTTGCGAATGAGCATGAGACCCATGAGGTTGAGCACCTGATCGGGAATTTTTCCGAACTGGTCGCGGAGCTCATCCTCGATGCGATCGATATCGTCGGGACTTTCAATATCCGCGAGCTGTTTGTAGTACGCGAGCCTCACGCGCAGGTCCGGTATGAACGCATCAGGAATGAGCGCGGGGATGCGAACGTTGATTTCGGGCTCGACCTCGTCGAGCGCGGGCTCGCCCTTCGCGTTGCGCACGGCCTCTTCAAGGAGCTCGAGGTAAAGCTCGTAACCGACGGCGTTCACGTGACCCGCCTGCTCTTCTCCGAGGATGTCGCCCGCGCCGCGAAGCTCAAGATCGTACTGCGCGATGCGAATGCCGGAGCCGAGCGCGGTGTTTTCTTGGAGGATGCGCAGGCGCTCCTGCGCTTGCTTGTCGAGCTGACGGTGATTCGGAATCAGGAGGTAGCAATACGCGCGCTCCTTCGAGCGACCCACCCGGCCGCGCAACTGATAGAGCTGCGAGAGCCCGAGCTGTTGGGCGTTGTCGATGAACATCGTATTCGCCGCGCTGACGTCCATGCCGCTCTCCACGATCGTCGTGCACAGGAGCATGTCGATTTCGTGATTGAAAAATTCAACCATGCACTTTTCGAGCTCGCCCTCTTCCATTTGTCCGTGCGCGACCTTAAAGCGTACTTCGGGAACGATCTCGCGCAATTGATCAGCCAGCGCATGAATGCTCTGAATGCGATTGTGAATGAAGTAAATCTGTCCACCGCGCGCGATCTCGCTGAGGATCGCCTTGCGAATCGTTTCTTGCTCGAACTTCGTCACGAACGTGCGAATCGCCAAGCGGTCGACCGGAGCGGTGTTGATGAGGCTCAGGTCGCGAATGCCGACAAGGCTCATGTTGAGCGTGCGCGGAATGGGCGTCGCGGACATCGCGAGCGTATCGAGGCCGGCGCGCAATTTTCGGAGGCGCTCTTTGTGTTTCACGCCGAAGCGCTGCTCTTCATCGACGATTAAGAGGCCTAGGTCCTTGAACTGCACGTCCTGCGAGAAAAGGCGATGCGTTCCAATGACGATATTGACCTTACCCTCTTTCAAATCCTTCAGCGTTTGTGTGACGTCTTTCTTCGGCACGAAGCGATTGAGCGAGCGGATCTCGATCGGCCAGTTGGCGAAACGCTTTTTGAACGTTTCTAAGTGCTGGAACGTGAGCACGGTCGTGGGCGCGACGACCGCGACTTGCTTTCCGCCGTGAACCGCGTGGAACGCGGCCCGCATGGCGACCTCGGTTTTTCCGAAGCCGACGTCGCCGCACACCAAACGGTCCATCGGGTGCGGTTTGTTCATGTCGCTGATCACGTCGTGAATCGCGCGCAGCTGGTCGTCGGTTTCCTGATACGGAAATGTCGCCTCGAAACTCGTGTAGTCGTCGTCGGGCCTTCCGAACGCGGGCCGTTCGGTCACGCTTCTTTGCGCGTAGATCTGTAGGAGCTCGGCCGCGACGTCGCGCAGGTGCGAGCGCACTTTGGTCTTCGTCTTCTCCCAACCCGGACCGCCCAGTTTGTCGATCAACGTGGCGGCGCTTGGCCCCGAGTACTTTTGAATCTGGTGCACGCGGTAAACGGGCAAGTAGAGGCGATCGTTGTCCTTGTACTTGATCTGAATGAACTCGGCATCGATGCCCTGAATGGGCATGACCTTCAGGCCCTCGAACACTCCGATTCCGTGCAGCTTGTGCACGATCAAGTCGCCGGCCTTGAGGTCGCCGAAGTTAAACGCATGCGCGCGTTGCTCGAGCGTTCCGCTCGATTTGTACTCGGCGCGAGGGCGCTTGTTGCCAAACAGATCCTCTTCGCGCAGGAAGATGATGTGCTCGTCGGTGTAGCGCAAGCTTTCGCCGAGCGGGCGCTCGACGATGTGAACGGTGTCGCGCGACTCGCGCTGCTCGTTGAGCCACTGATCCCAGTCGTAACCCTCGACAAGCGACGATTTCAGCTCGGACTTCTCGAGCAGCAGGCGTAAGCGCTGCGCCTGAGCCTGGGTCGAGACCGAAACAAAGACCGCGTAACCCAAGTTCTTCCACTCGTGAATTTTGCGGTTGAGGAAGTCGGTGAGCTCGCTCGCCTGCGCCGCGAGCTTTTTGGCGGTCGCCGCCACTTCTTTCAAATCGGAGGTCGAGATCGGAAGAATTCCGCTCTCCTCGCCTTCGCGCGTTTCGCCGCTCACGTGAACCTTCGTGAGCGTGAGCGTCTGCGTGTCGGGCGGGTATTGAACGTTTTCCACCGAGGAATACACATCGGCGAACTCGGGGCGGATGATTTGGTGTTGCGCGGTCTCGAAATCCTGCTTGCTCGTCGAGACCAACTGGTCGTATGCGCGCTCGAGGGCGAAAGGATCGAGGCGCCAAACATTCAGCGAGGAGTTGAAATGATCCGTCGGAAGCGCTGGCGTGTCGTAAAAGTAAGAAAGCAGAAACTCGATACCGTGCGCGTACTGTCCTTGCACGAGCTGGTGCAGGACCGCCTGCGTTTCCTCGCGATCCAAGTCGCGGCCGTCGACGCTTGCGCGAAACCGCGCGGAGGCCTTCTGGCGATTTTCGTCGCTGAACAAGATCTCCTGGGCCGGGATGATGCATAGCTTGTCGCTGTCGCCGAGGCTGCGCTGATTCTCGGAATCAAATTCCCGCAGCGACTCGATGATGTCGCCGAACAGCTCGAGCCGAACCGGATTTTCGTGCGCCGGTGAGTAGACATCGACGATTCCGCCTCTCACGCTGAATGTGCCGACGTCTTCCACGAGCGGAACGTTCACATATCCTAACGCTTCCATGCGCGCCGCGAAGCCCTCGGGCAGGGCATCGTTCTTGCCGAGGCTTATCGCTCGCTGCGAGAGTTCGTTGTAAGGAAGCGTGCGCTGCACCGCCGCCTCAATCGTCGCGATAAAGATGTCGCCGGGTCCGGCGTTTTGCGCCTGCCAAAGCCAACGCATCCGACCCGCGATGACGCGCCGATTGGGATAAAGATTCGAATAAATCCCGACATCAAAGCTCGGGAGAACGTGGATTCGCGTCTCGGGATGTAAAAACTTGAGGGACGTGACGAGTTTCGAAACGTCGGCGGGGTCGCTGACCAACACGAAGTGAGGTTTCTCGTTCAGCCGAACTTTCGGAAGCGAAAGCAGCCCTGCGAGCAAGGTCGCCGAGTCGGTCCCCACGATCTCGAGCCGGGGCTCGCGATTGCGGAAAAACCGATCGAGTGAGTTTTCAACTTTCCATGGTAAATGCTCGAACATAACTCGCCGCACCAGGGCTTAGAGATCTTGGATTTAAAACGTCGTCAATTTATAACCAGTATAAGCATTTTTGCAACCTGGCTTAAGCCTCGGAGAAACATCCATGTCACCACTCCTACCTGTGTTGGTCCTGGCCGTTTTTGTCATGCTCTTCGGTGTCGCGCTCCTCGCATTTTCCAGTTTGATCGCGACCCGCGCGAAACCGAACCCGGTAAAAGATGAAACGTACGAATGCGGATTGCCCGCGGAAACTTCCGGCCCCACCAAAATCTCGATTAAATTTTATCTCACTGCTATTCTCTTCATCCTCTTCGATATCGAAATCATTTTCATGTACCCGTGGGCGCTGACATACGGAGAGTTCATAGGCAGCGGCTACGGCATTTACACGTTCGCCGCGATGGCCTTTTTCCTCTTGGTTTTCGTGTTCGGACTTTTCTGGGAAGTGAAATCCAAAGCTTTGGAGTGGGAATAAGCCGTGGGAACAGACATCTTTGAAATCCTAGTCAATTTCGTAAAACTCGTTCTTGTCTTTCTAATGATGGTGCAAATCGTTCCGCTGCTCGTTTGGGTGGAGAGACGCGGATCCGCGTATATCCAAAACCGCTTCGGCCCAAATCGGGTGGGTCCCCTGGGTTTGACCCAGCTTTTGGCGGACGCGGTGAAGTTCTTAACGAAAGAAGAGTTCGCGCCCGCGCGCGGATACCCGTTCATTTACTACGTCGCGCCTATCGTGGCGATGATTCCGGCGGCCCTGGCGTTCGCGGCGATTCCGCTCTCCATGCCCATTCACGTCGAGCAATTCCAAATGGCGGGATCGACTTGGGGCCCGTACAACTTTGCGTTCCAGGGCTACGAAATCGGGATCGGCATCGTTTTCGTACTCGGGGTTTCCTCGCTCGCGGCCTACGCATTGCTGCTCGCCGGATACGGAAGCGCGAATAAGTACTCGCTGTACGGAGCGCTTCGCGCGAGCGCGCAGACGATCTCGTACGAGCTCGCGATGGGTCTTTCGATCGTCGGCGTGATCATTTTGTTTAACAGTTTCAACTTCCAGGAAATCATCGCGGCGCAATCTCAGCCGATCAACTTCAGCTGGTTCGGCAGGAAGGTCGAGTGGGGCTTTTTCGGGAACTGGGGAATTTTCTATCAGCCTCTCGGCGCGCTGATCCTGTTCGCTGCGATGTTCGCCGAAGCAAACCGTCTGCCGTTTGACTTGCCGGAGGCGGAAGGCGAGTTGGTCGCCGGCTACCATACCGAGTACGCCGGATTTAAATTCAACATGTTCTTTATCGGCGAGTACGGCCATATGCTGGTGGCCTCGGCGCTGATGGTGATCTTCTTCTTCGGCGGGTACACGATTTATCCGTGGCTCACTGTCGAGACCGCCCCGAAAATCGTAGGCGGGCTCGGTGAAGGCTTCGCGAGCATGATGACGGGGCTCGGAACGTTTGGGGCGTTCAACGCGACGACTTGGACGAACGTGTTCGCCGCGCTGTTGCTGCACGTGGTGCTGCTCACGAAGATCGTCATTTTCCTCTGGATCTTTATTTGGGTGCGCTGGACGCTTCCGCGCTTCCGTTACGACCAACTCATGGATCTCGGTTGGAGAACCATGCTGCCTTGGGCGTTGTTCAATACGATTCTGACCGCGGTTGTCGTCTTAATCATGCGCCATCCATGGGGAGGCCAGTAATATGCTTGCGAACGCCATCGGCTTTTATGCCCTCGCAATGTTTTTGATCTTCTTCGCCTATAAGGTGATCACGGTGCCGAATCCGATTCACTCGGCGCTCTATCTGGTGCTCACGATGATCGGGCTCGCGGCGTGCTTCTTTAATTTGGGCGCGCACTTTATCGCCGGCGTACAGATGATCGTTTATGCCGGAGCCGTCATGGTCTTATTCGTGATGGTGCTCATGCTCTTTGACTTGAAGGCCGAGATTCGCTCGTTCTCGCGCGGGCTGATTTCCGGCGCGCTGAAGGTGATGTCGGCGGCTTTGCTCGCGGGCCTCGCGCTCGGCGCCGCAAACAGCTCGGTGTCTATCCTCGAGGCCCCGGATGCGGCGGGCACGGCGAACCTCGACGCCACCAAGCAGCTCGGGATTTTGCTCTATACGAAGTACCTGTTCGCGTTTGAAGTCTTAGGCATTTTGCTTTTGGTGGTCGCGGTCGGCGTCGTCGCCGTTTCGCGTATGAAGGGAGGCACGCATGCCCAGCAGTGAGGCGCTACTCAATATCGGTCTTCCCCATTACATCTTTCTTTCGGGGATCTTGTTCTCGTTCGGCATGATCGCGGTTTTGATGCGTAAGAACGTGATCGTCATGCTGATGGGCGTGGAGCTCATGCTCAACGCCGTGAACCTTTCGTTTATCGCCTTCGCCAAAGAGAGCGGCAACCTTAGCGGGCATATTATGGTCTTCTTCGTGATGACCATCGCCGCCGCGGAAGCCGGCGTCGGTTTGGCGCTGGCCGTTGCGATCTACAAGAAATTCCACGAAGTGAACATTCGCTTCTTCGAGCACCTGAGAGGCTAACCGCATGAATCACGCGCTCCTTATTCTCACCCTGCTTATCGCCCCCTTGATCGGATTCGCGTTCAACGGCTTAAGGTTCCGCGCTCAGAACGCGAACCTCGCCGGGATCGTGGCGACCGCGGCTTCGGCGATCTCCTTCATCTGCTCGCTGCTCTTGTGGAAGCAGCTGACGGGTCTCGCCCCCGATGCCCGCGTGCTCGAAACACGCTTCTTCGATTGGATTACGGTCGGGGACATGCGCGTTCCGATGGGTTTCGTCGTCGACCAGATCAGCATCGTCATGATCCTGATCATCACCGGCGTGGGCTCGCTGATTCACTTGTTCAGCATCGGGTACATGCACGAGGACGATCGGCCCTCGAAGTTTTTCGCGTACTTGAATCTGTTCTTGTTCAACATGTTGATCCTCGTTTTAGGCGATAACCTGTTGATCACGTTCGTCGGCTGGGAAGGCGTGGGGCTCTGCTCGTATCTCTTGATCGGATTCTGGTTCAGCGATGCCGAAAAGGCCGCGGCCGGGATGAAGGCGTTCGTCACCAATCGCATCGGCGACGCCGGCTTTCTGATCGGTATTTTTATTTTGTTCTTCACGTTCGGCACGGTCGACTACTCGGACTTGCTCGCGGTGATCCCGAAGGTCGCCGAGATGTCGTGGTCCGGCCCAATGACGCTCGCCTGTCTGTTCTTGTTCCTCGGCGCGTGCGGTAAATCGGCGCAGATCCCCCTGTACGTGTGGCTGCCCGATGCCATGGCGGGTCCGACTCCCGTTTCGGCTTTGATCCACGCGGCGACCATGGTGACCGCGGGCGTGTACTTGTTCGTCCGCTTAAGCGGCTTGCTGGTGATGGCGCCGCACGCGATGGAAGTGATCGCGTGGACCGGAGCGCTGACCGCGTTGGTGGCGGCGACGATCGGCATGACCCAGTGGGATATCAAAAAGGTTTTGGCGTACTCGACGGTTTCGCAGCTGGGATACATGTTTCTCGCCGTCGGAGTCGGCGCGTTCTCGGCGGCGCAATTCCACTTGATGACTCACGCGTTCTTCAAAGCGTTGATGTTCCTCGGCTCGGGCTCGGTCATTCACGGAATGCACCACGAGCAAGACATCCGCAAAATGGGCGGTTTGTGGAAGTACATGCCCGTAACCCACATCACTTTCGTTTTGGGCTGGCTCGCGATTATCGGGATTCCGCCGTTCGCGGGCTTCTTCTCGAAGGACGAAATCCTGTGGCAGGCGTACTCGAGTCACCACGGCAGCAAGGCGCTGTGGGCGATCGGCGCCGTAACGGCCGTGTGCACGGCCTTCTATATGACGCGATTGATGGCGCTGACCTTCTGGGGCAAGCCGCGCTTCGGCCACGACGCGCATCCGCACGAGTCTCCGTTGACGATGACGATTCCTTTGATGGTGCTCGCTGTTCTTTCGGCCGTCGGCGGCTGGATCGGAATTCCGCACGTGATCGGCGAGGTTTTGCCCGGCCATCCCGGAAACGTTTTCCACCACTGGCTCGAGCCGCTGCTGCCTAAGGCCGAAGCCGGTCACGGCAGCGCCGTCGTGGAATGGGCGCTGATGGGAATTTCGGTGGGCCTCGCGGGAATCGCCGCGTGGTTCGCGTACGATAGCTACATTCAGAATCCCGAGCGCCCGAAGCGTATCGCTAAAACTCTCGGCCCGGTCTATACGGCCGTCGAGAACAAGTATTTCGTCGACGAATTCTACTTCGGACGCATTATCAATCCGCTCGTGGACGTATCGAAGGCCATCTGGGTGTACATCGATGTGAATTTCATCGACAAGATTACCTACTGGGCCGGCGATTTGGTCTCGGGACTGGCTCAGTTCGTTAAAACGATTCAGAACGGCAAAACTCAGAGCTACGCCATGTACATGGCGGTCGGAGTGGTTGTCGTTATGGCTATTGTACTGATTTGATGTGAGGACGCGAAAATGCTTTTGAGCTTACTGATCTTTTTGCCGCTCTTCTTCGCCCTGATCGTGGCCGTTCTGCCCGAGGAGAAATGGATCCGGCCGGTCTCGCTGGGCCTGAGTCTCTTTCACTTCGCTCTGAGCTTGCTGCTCTTCTACCGGTTCGACGCGGGGAAGACGGGATTGCAGCTTGCCGAATGGATGCCCTGGATCCCGACCTTCGGGATCAACTACTTCGTCGCCATCGACGGCATTTCGTTCTGGCTCGTCATACTCTCCACCTTCCTCACGCCGGTGGTGATCCTCGGCAGCTGGACGGGAATCACCGAGCGCATCCGCGCCTTCCACGTGTGCATGTTCATCCTGCTGAGCTCGATGGTGGGAACGTTCCTCGCGATCGACGCTGTTTTGTTCTATGTCTTCTTCGAAGCGTCGCTGATTCCGATGTACTTGTTGGTCGGAATTTGGGGAGGCGCGCGCCGCCTGTATGCCACGATGAAGTTCTTCATCTACACGATGGCCGGCTCGCTCTTCATGCTCGTGGCGATTATTTCGTTGATCTTCATGACCCAGGAGCAGCTCGGCGTGATGAGCGCGAGCATTCTGGACTTTTATAAGTTGGAGATTCCGTTCGTCGCCGGCGAGTTCCTGAGCACTCAGACGCTGCTGTTCTTCGCGTTCGCTCTGGCGTTCGCGATCAAGGTGCCCATGTTCCCCGTGCACACATGGCTGCCCGACGCGCACGTCGAGGCACCGACTCCGGGCTCGGTCATTCTGGCCGCGGTCATGCTGAAGATGGGAACGTACGGATTCTTGCGCTTCGTGATGCCGATCTTCCCCGAGGCGACCGAATATTGGGCGTGGCTCTTCATGCTCCTCGGCGTCGTCGGCATTATTTACGGTGCGTTGGTGGCGATGGTTCAACCCGATATCAAAAAGCTCGTTGCGTACTCTTCCGTATCGCACATGGGTTACGTGATGCTCGGTCTTTTCGCGCTGAACATCTATGGAACGACCGGCGGTCTTTACCAGATGCTTAACCATGGCATCTCCACCGGCGCGCTCTTCTTCCTCGTCGGCATGATCTACGAGCGCACGCACTCGCGCGAGATCGCGAAGTATGGGGGCCTGGCGAAGGCCGCGCCGATCTACGCGATTGCATTCTTAATCGTTACTTTCTCGTCGATCGCGGTGCCCCTGACCAACGGGTTCATCGGCGAGTTCCTGATCCTGGTCGGAACGTACGCCGCGAACAAATGGTTCGCGGGCTTCGCGGTATTGGGCGTGATCTTGGGCGCCGTCTATATGCTTTGGGCGGTCAAGCGCATGTTCTTCGGTGAGCGCGGTGAGATTTTGAAAGATCATGACGACGACGAGCTCGAGATCGGCGGCCGCGAGATGGTTGTGCTCGCCCCCTTGGTCATCTTGATTTTCTGGATGGGCATCTTCCCGAATGACTTTTTGAACTGGTCGAAGGCGAGCCTCGAACACCTGATCCAGAATCGCACTCACTACGAACTGAGCGTGGAGAAGTAGATGGAAATTCAATTTGGACTCATAGACTTCGTACTGATCTCGCCGGCTCTGGCGCTCTTCGTGGCGAGCTGTATTCCGCTGCTCATCAAGGTTTTACGCGGAAACGTCGAGCAGAACGCGTTCGCGACGCTAATCTACGGATACGTCGGCTTGATCGCGGCTGCGGGCTTCACCATCGCGACGATGGGGACCGAACGCGTAGCCTTTGAGGGCGCGCTGGTGTTCGACGGCGTTTCGTCATTTACGTCGATCGTCGTTATATTGGTGACCGCGGTCGGATTGACTTTCGCGCGCGACAGCATGTCGACGAACTCGAGGCAGTTCACTGAGAACATGTTTCTCACTCTGAATTGCGCCGTCGGTATGCTCACGATGGCTTGGGCGAACGATTTGATCATCACGTTCGTGGGCCTTGAGCTGTTCTCGCTCTGTCTTTATATGTTGATTGCGATGAGCCTCGAAGAGCGCGCGTCCAAGGAAGCCGCCTTTAAGTACTTTATCTTGGGAAGCTTCGCTTCGGCATTCATGCTTTACGGAATCTCGTTCATTTACGGCACCGTCGGGTCGACGTACTTGCCGGATCTGATCGCCGCGACTCCGAGTCTGCTCGCGACCAATCGCTTGTTCTTGCTCGGCTTCATTTTGTTGCTGACGGGCGTGGCCTTTAAGATCGCGCTGTTCCCGTTCCACGCTTGGGCGCCGGACGTTTACCAAGGTTCGCCGACTCCGCTGACCGCCTTTATGGCGACGGGTGTGAAGGCCGTAACGCTCGCGTTCTTCCTGCGCCTGGTGGCTTCGCAAGCCTTCACCGTCGAGCGCTTCTGGCCATTCGTGGACGTCTTGCAATGGCTGGCCGTGCTTACGATCTTGGTTGGCAACGTCGGTGCCTTTAGGCAAAAGAGCCTTAAGCGCATGCTCGCGTATTCGAGCGTCGCGCATTCGGGTTACGTGATGATCGGCGTGATCGCGGCCGGTATCGGTGGCGCGAGCATGCTCGGCGCGAGCGGCGTGATGTATTACATTTTCGCGTACTCACTCATGACGATCGGCGCGTTCGGCGTTTTGCACTTGCTTGAGCCC
Source organism: uncultured Pseudobdellovibrionaceae bacterium (assembly GCA_964409815.1). Lineage (GTDB taxonomy): Bacteria > Bdellovibrionota > Bdellovibrionia > Bdellovibrionales > UBA1609 > JALHOQ01. The sequence goes on along the minus strand of CAYPFC010000001.1, from coordinate 15,639 downwards.
CATGCGGACTCGGACCTGACGGTCGAAGACCTTCGCGGACTGGCTGCGGATAAACCGTGGCTTGCGTTGAGCATGACCGTCTTGCTTTTGAGCCTGACCGGTATTCCGCCGACGATCGGCTTCTTCGGGAAGTTCATCATCTTCTCGGCGGCCGTGAAGCAAGGTTTGATCTGGCTCGCCGTCTGGGGCGTGATCGGATCGATCATCAGCGTTTACTACTACCTGCGCCCGGTCGTCGCGATGTACATGGAAGAGCCGATCTTTTCAGGCAACAAAGTGGCGATGCGTCCGTTGAGCTACTTCACGGTCACCTTCCTGGCGCTTGCGACGCTGGCGTTCGGCCTCGCGAGCGAGCCGTTTTATAAAGTGGTGCTAGCGTCCGTCGCGAAGGTATTTTAGGTACCAGGTTCCCTTTCTCTAAGCGGCGCGTCGTAGGCGCCGCTCACCTAAGTGAAGCGAAATTCAATGAAGGCCTTTGTCGCACAATCGGGAACGGAAGAGATCGTGCATAGCGAACTCGGTCCGGTGGACTTCGAAGGCCGTTTGTTTTTTGCAGAAGATGATCGTGTCTCACACTTCGCCCAGAATACGTGGCTCGACGTTCAGGAATTTAAATTTAAATCGATTTCCGAAGCCTCGAAGCACCTGCGCGCGATTCAACGCAACTGGTGGTTGCATCCCATGCACGCGCGCGGTCGCGCGAAGCTCATACAAGAGCAATTGCCATCGCTTAAGCCAAAGCCCTTGAAATTTCCGAGCGAGCTTCCCAAACAGCCGATGGGATCGTGGACCCTCAAAGACGAGAACACCATGCTTTACTCCGCCCGGTGCTCGAGCCTTTTTCCCGACGGAGAAGTCGAATTTGAAGAAAATAAGACCGATCCGCCTTCACGCGCATACTTGAAACTTTGGGAGACCTTCACGCTTGAGCAAAAGCAACCCGCGGCGGGCGAGCACGTGGTCGATTTAGGCGCGGCCCCGGGCGGGTGGACGTGGGTGCTCGATCAGCTCGGTGCGCGGGTGACCAGCGTCGATAAGGCGAAGCTCGAGATCAAGACGAGCGAGCGCGTACAGCACTTCGAAGAGAGCGCCTTCGCGATGAATCCTCAGAAAGTCGATTGGCTGTTCTCGGACATCATTTGCTATCCGGATCGCCTGCTCTCGCTCGTCAAAAAATGGGAGCCCTTCGCGCGCAACATGGTGTGCACGATCAAGTTTCAGGGCCCAACGGACTTCGCGGCGATCGAGGAATTTCTAAAAATTCCAGGCTCGAGGGTGCGGCATCTCACGCATAATAAGCACGAGCTCACCTGGATTCTTCTTCGATAAACTTAAATATTGTACGCGCGCAAAGTGTTCATCGCCGATTTGAAGCCGGTCTTCACGATTCCGTTCAGAACTTTCGGATTAAGCGAGAAATGATCGTAAAAGAAGAACTCATAGTCGTTCGGCTGGGGATGAATGTAAATGTAATCGACGTTCGGGGTGTGCTGCGTGCGCGTGACGAGGATTTCGGTGAGCTTTTCAATATGTTGTTCGGCAATCCCTTGTTCGCGCATGTAACCCTGGACCGCGCGGATCATCGAGCGCACGTCGCTTTGGTGCTTGATGTGCGACTCGATCTTCTTTTGCACGACTTGGTACAGAGCCTGGTTGAAGATCAATGGCATTCCGTATTCGTGAAGCGAGCCCATCTCGGGCGTGTAGTGGTAGGGCTGAATCGAATACGAGGCGATCACCAGGTCCGCGCCGGCTTCGGCTGCGACGTGGGTGCTTAACGTGTCGCGAATCTCGCCGTCGAAATAATAGATCTCTTTGCCCTTCTCATTATTGATTCCGTACGGCGCGAAAAAAGGAGGCAGGGCCGCCGAAGCCGCGACCGCCTCGCTGACTTTGGCGTAACCCGCACGGCCGACCTCGGAATTCTTCGTGGTTTCCGAATACGGACCAAAGACCACCTTGCGCGTGTGGTTGAGCTGCGTCGTACAGATGTAAAGCTCGGCCCCCAGACTCTTGAAGTTGTTGTCGTGGGTAACGTGCTGGCGCATGTACTTTTCCAAGTTGCGGGTCGAGAACACGCCGTTCACTTTGAACGCTTCCTTAAATAAAGCTTCGACGCCTCCACTGACATTGAGTCGCTTGCGGAACATTCTGGGCAAAAGTCTAGCCGGGTAGGCGGCGCCGATATTGAGCGCGAAGATGTCCCGGTAGGTGATGGGCTTCAAGTAGGGGTTCTCGGACTTCGATCGCGTCAGCGACTGAAGTCCAGTGCCGCGAGTAAAGGCCTCGATGATCGCATCGATCGGGTGACCGGCCGCCAAAAAAGTCGCGACCACGGACCCCGCGCTCGAGCCGACATAGATGTTGAAGGTGAGAGATTTTCCCTCGAACTGAAGGCGATCTTTCGAGCTCGACCCTCCCGCGAATTGGAACCCCTTTTCGCGCAGCGCCAGGCACACGCCGATGTGGAACGCGGCGGCCTTCACCCCGCCTCCACTGAGTACCAAGGCTATTCGTTTTTTATCCGATAACTTCACGAAATCACTGTACCTAAAGTTGAGTAGTCAGCCACCAAAAAAGTCGGATAGTCAGAGTGACGAACGCCGTGAACTGGCCTTTGGGCCTTGTGTTCGAGGCGTTGGCCCAGTTTTGAGAAATGAGTAGTCATCGGGTCTTTACATGCTCACTTTGTATGATACGGTTTGATTAACCAAAGGAGAGAGTGTTGAACACTCAAAACTGGTTACCCTTAATGGAATACTCAGCCAAATATCGGGTGAGTTTGAGCACGCTCCGCCGTCGCATCAAGGCCGGCGAGATCGAGCACAAATTCCACGATGGCAAGTATCTCCTGAAGGACGGCCCGCTCACTCTGACCGACCCTGGTTCTGAGACCATCGCCCCCCCAACATCGCTTGGCTCTCAGAATCAGAGTTCGCAGTCAGTCCGAGTGGAGGCGGCACCCGCCGCTCACGCCGATCCGGAGAGTGACCCGTATTGGCGGACGACACAGGGCTTGTTGAATGAAATCAAGAAGGCCTACTCCCTGATCCTCCAGGAAAAGGAGGAGCAGATACTCCAACTCAAGGAAGAGGTCGCGGACCTAAAAACATTGGTCCGCGTCCTTGAAGACGAGAACACGCGTCTGAAAAACACTCAAGCCCCGAACCTGGATTTCGATTTGGGGCTTGAGGCTTAGCTATCTCCAGTAACGAACGCGGAAATTTCCCGAGCATCCGTTTCTCACCCAGATCGCGCGATTGTTCGCACCGAATGTGCGGCCAGCGATACAAGGTTGAAAGCCGAACTGATTCACTAGGCGCACCGAAAGAACGCGTCCGGGAACGCGGCACCTGCTGGTAAAGAAGAAAAAGCTCTGGCAGCGAATTCGTATATTGCGAATAGCCGGGTCGGTCTCGACGGCGTTTTCGTCGAGGGCAAGAGCTTCAGCTTCATCCATCGGTGTTTCGTCCCCGTTGAAGAGGAGAATGGCTTCTTCGTTAAACCCCTCTTCCGAGTTTGTGTTCGCGGAGACGTTGAATCCTAGTGCGAGGATAGACGTCAGCGCGAGAGATTTTAATAACGTCATGTTTATCCCTCCTGTCGAGAAGATGTTCTGACGGGAGAAGCGAGCATAAATAATGCCATGAGCGTTCCGGAAGTCGCCCGGTGAAATCGCAGTTTGTGAGTCGAAATGCCTTTATTTGGGTGAAATGGGAGGCGAATTCGGACGTTATTTTTCTTCGTCGGAAGCGAACGCTGTTCAGAGGGGGAAGAGGCCGTGCTTACGGGCCTTCTTCCAATTTGAGTCGCTCTTCAGAGTCATCGCTCAGACGGCCTCAGCGTTAAGCTGCGGCCGCGGGAGCTTTCGGTTTCTTTGCGGGCTTACCTTGAGGCTTTTGTTTCGCGGCCTTTTTATCGAACGCGACCGTCAGCACTTCATCCAGGTTCTCCACGAACACGAAGCTCATCTTCTTCTTGAACTCTTCGGGGATGTCCGCCAGGTCTTTCTGGCAAGCCATCGGAAGAATGATGTTCGTCACGCCGTGAGTGAGGGCTGCGAGGGCCTTCTCACGAATTCCGCCGACCGGAAGAACGCGACCGCTCAGAGTGATCTCGCCGGTCATGGCGACATCGCGGCGGACGGGAACGCCGGTCATGAGGCTGATGAGAGCCGTGGCCATGGTCACACCCGCCGAGGGGCCGTCTTTAGGGATGGCGCCCGCGGGCAAGTGGATATGCACTTCGTAGTTGTCGAAGAACTCTTCATCTATACCGAGCTCTTCGTGATGTGCGCGTGCATACGACCAGGCGGCGCGAGCCGACTCTTTCATCACGTCGCCGAGTTGGCCGGTGAGAACGAGTCCGCCCTTGCCTTTCATTTTCAAAGCTTCAACGTAGAGAACTTCGCCGCCCGCTTGAGTCCAAGCGAGTCCGGTCACGATACCGACTTGGTTCTCGGTCAGGCGCTCTTCTTTTAAGTAGCGCGGGGGACCAAGAAGTTCGGGGATCGAGGCGCCGGTAACGACGACCTTTTCCGTGTGGCCGAATACGAACTTCTTAGCGACCTTGCGACACAAGGAACCGACTTCACGCTCGAGGTTGCGCAGTCCTGCCTCACGCGTGTAGTGCGCGATCAGGAACGCCAAGCCTTCATCGGTGACTTCGATTTGATCCGGTCCGATGCCGTTCGCTTCCATTTGACGCTCGATCAAATGCTTCTTCGCGATGAGGAGCTTATCCGAGTCCGTGTAACCGCTGAGTTGGATTGTCTCCATACGGTCGCGGAGCGCGGCCGGGATGTTTTCGTAAACGTTCGCGGTCGCGATGAACAACACGTTGCTCAAGTCGAAGTCGACGTTGAGGTAGTTGTCGCGGAACGCGTGATTTTGTTCGGGGTCCAAGACCTCGAGCATCGCCGCCGAGGGGTCGCCGCGGAAGTCCGAGCCGAGCTTATCGATCTCGTCGAGGACGATGACGGCGTTGTTCGTCTTTACGGACTTAAGAGCTTGAACGACCTTTCCGGGCATGGCGCCGACGTACGTGCGTCGGTGACCGCGGATTTCGGCTTCGTCCTTCACGCCGCCAAGTGCGATGCGAAAGTATTCGCGGCCCATCGAGCGCGCGATCGACTTGCCGAGCGACGTTTTTCCGACGCCGGGAGGGCCGACGAAGCAAAGGATCGGGCCCTTCATGACTTTGTCTTTAAGTTTGCGAACCGCGAGGAACTCAAGCACGCGATCTTTGGCTTTCGAGAGATCGTAGTGATCTTCATCGAGGATCTTTTGCGCGCGAGTCAGGTCGAGGTTGTCGACCGTGCTCTTGTTCCACGGCAGGTCCACCATCCAATCCAAGTAGGTACGCACCATGGAGGCTTCCGAGGCGTCCGGGTGCATGCGCTCGAGGCGGCCGAGTTGCTTCAGCGCTTCGGTCAGAACGGCTTCGGGCATGCCGGCCTTCAGCACGCGCTCACGAAGCTCCTCCATCTCTTCACCCTTAGCGTCGTTTTCGCCGAGCTCATTTTTTATAGCGCGCATTTGCTCGCGTAAGAAATACTCGCGCTGGCTCTTGGACATTTCGTCCTTGGCCTGAGTGCGAATCTTGGCTTGCATTTGCAGCACTTCGAGCTCGTTCGCGAGGATTTCGTTCACGAGAGCGAGGCGTTCTTTCGGATTGAACGTCTCAAGGACTTTCTGAGCGTCTTGTACTTTGAGGCCGAGGTTCGAGGCAATCAGGTCCGCGAGGCGGCCCGGGTCGGCGACGTCGTCAAGAACGAGCAGAATATCCGGCGAGAGCATGCGGCCAAGAGCGATGATTTTCTCAAGATGCTCTTTCGCATGGCGAATCATGGCTTCGAACTCGACATTCGAGCCCTGAAGCGGAACTTCCTCGATTTTCTCGACAGCAACTTCGAAATTCGGCTCGGACTTGTTGAAGCGCTTAATGCGGCCTTTGGAAACGCCTTGAATCAAAATTTTCACGCGACCATCGCTGAGCTTGCGCATGCGCATGATCATCGCGATCGTTCCCGTACGGTAGATTGTGTTCTCCGTCGGATTCTCTTCCGTGATCTCCTTCTGCGAGGCCAAGAAAATCAGGCGATTCTTCGCGAGCGACTCTTCAACCGCGCGGATCGAAGATTCGCGGCCCACGTACAGGGGCAGAATCATGTAGGGGAAAACCACGATGTCTCTCACGGGGAGCATCGGGAGTGATTCGGGGATCTCTAGTACTTTGTCATCAAAGCTCATTTAATGCCTCCGCCTCGCAAGCGGGAAATAAGGTGTTGCTCGTATGAATCTTGTCGGTGAGAGGGGGAAATCCCTTTAAGGCCTGAGAGCGAGAGGTAAGTCGGGAAATCGACGTATCTTACGCCTACTTAGACCTTTCCTGGACCGCCGGAACAATATGATTTTGGACCAGCCATAAGACGGGCTCCTGGAGCGGAAGAGCCGCAGTTCTCACTACTTCGAAGGGATACTTCGAGAGAAAAAAGCGGTTAGCCCCCTCTCGAAAATTTCAAATCGAGATGATTTCCGGACGGTTAACGGGTTCAAAAATTTTTAAAAATATTTTTAGAAATAAGAATTTTCGCGGCGTGACCCGGAAAGAGTGCCTGGCACCCTATCCGTGACGCGATTCGTGGGACTCTCGAATTTCGGCGCCCTCAATGCTCAATCGGGTCCACGGAATCGCGAGCAATCTTTCCTTTTCAATGGGCTCCTCCGTCTCTTCGCAAATCCCGTAAGTTCCGCGCTCCATGCGGCTGAGAGCCGATTCGATTTCAAGGAGTTGCGCGCGCAATCTCAACTGCGCGGCATAGAGTTGGTTCTCGGCAAGCACGGCATTGGTCTGGTCCGCCTCATCGCCGGCGGCGGTCGAAGCGCGATCGCGGAATTCGCGAAAGTGCGCCTGGTATCGATTCAGCAAATCCGCCTTCGCGGTTAAAAGTTTTTCTTTGCAGAGCTTGAAAGTCGCTTGGTCGATCATAAGAGAACCCCTTGTCACCTTCTTGGGGGGCCCAAGAAGTAACTATGGGACAGGGGGCCTGGCGCACGCGGTTATTTCTTCAGAGTTTTTTTAGGAGCGGCCGTCGGCGCTCCGCCCGCGCCGGGCGTAGAGGATTCGTAATTCGGGTTCCAAGTGACGATCTCGGAATCTTTGACGATGAATGCCGTCAACGGGCGCATCATCTCGCGCTGATCGTTCATGGTCATTGGTCCGGACACGCCCTGGAATTGGCGAAGCCCGTTCAGCCCTTCCGCGAGGCCGATGCGGCTTCTTTCGCCGCCGCTGATGACTTGTCTGAGCATCACGCCGACCTCGTAGCCTTGCGCTTCGAATAGTCCGGGGGCTTCTCCGAAAGTCTTTTCGAACTCACGATAAAATCGCGACGATTTGAACGCGGGATCGCTGACTATATTTGTATCGACGAATACGGCGTTCTCGACGTTTTTCTGTCCGCGGCGAACGAACTCGGAGGAATTCCAAATTCCCGTCCCGAGAAGTCGCGTGTTTGTCACGCCCTGATACGCGAGCATCGGGGCGATCTGACCGACGGCCTTGGGCGTGTCCGGGATAAAGATCGCGTCGAAATCCACGACCGGCGGAAGCAGATCATCGGGAGGGCTTTGGCGCGTAGAAATTTTCTTTTGCTTTCTGAACCATTCGCGAACGCGCGCGGAATACTCGCTCCTCCGATCCTCCACGTAATAGGTCCCGACCAAGCGCTTGATGGGGCCGCGGAAGTCGGTTTCGGTCGGATTATAAATTTGCGCGCCGGTAATCGAGCCGCCGCGCGCGAGGACTTCGTCCCAAAAGAGATTGGCGTACTCGATGCCGTAGGAATCGTTAGGATAAAGAATCGCGAAACGCTTCAGGCCCAACTGCTCCATCGCGAGACGAACCAGTTCTTTGACCTGCATCGAGCTCGTCACCGCGTTTCTGAAAATATAAGTTCCACCTTCAGTAAGTCCGGACTTTTGCGAGAGCGCGATCGACGGGACACCGAGCTCTTCCGTTTTCTGCGCGACCGCCGAAGCTTCGCGGCTCAGCAGACTTCCCACGACCGCGATCACGCTGTCCTCGGTAACCAAGCGCTCGACCGCGCGGCGCGCGCCCTCGGGCGTGCCCTCGCTGTCCACGACCGCGAGCCGGTAGGAGCTGCGGTCGGGTCCGTAAATCCCAAGACCCATCTGCAGCCCGCGAAGAGTTTTTTGCGCGACGGCCGCGTGCCTGCCCGTGATGGGCAAGACCGCGCCGATCGTGTTGGAGTCCACGCGCCGGCGGGCATCGACCTGATTCAAATAGTTTTCGGCCTGCGCCTGGACCGGAGTCCCCTGTCCCCAATCGGCGGCCTTCGCGAAAAGCGAGCGTGCGGCGTCGTAATCCTTGCCGCGCAGCTTGAGCAGGCCGAGTCGGTAGGCCGCTTGCGCGCGCACGAAACCGAATTCCTCGTTACCCACGACTTTTTCCAGATCGCCTTCGCTCAAATATAAATTGATGATCTCGCCCGCGCGCGCTTGCGCGTTCGTGCGGATTTCGGCCTTCGGCTCCTTGGCGTGAATGTAAGCGAGCGTGCGCAACGCTTCCAGACGATCGCCGATCGTGCTTAAGACCAGAAAGCGGTGCTTGTGAAACTCCAATCTCAACGCGTCCGAAATTCCGGGAATTTTCAAGCCGCGGGCGCTGAGCGCCGACGATTCATCCAGTCGTCCCATTTTGTGGAGCGCGCGCGAGGCCCCAAGCAGCGCCTCGCCCTCGTTCGGGCTGAACACGTCGCTTTCGACCAGGCTCATATACGTCTTGTACGAGTCCTCGTACTTGCCCTGCTTGTAGTAGATCTTCGCGAGCTGAATGCTGGCGTCGTCGGCGACGTCGGACTTCGGGTGCTTCGTGATAAGCGAGCGCAGTCTCTGCGTGGCTTTCTTGTCGGAACCGGCGGCGGCGTCAATCTGCGCCTGGCTGAGCTCTTTTTTCGCGTCAACCGGAGCGGGCGCGAGCGGCTTCTTCTTGGGCGCGCTCGTACAGGAAAGGAGCGCGAAAACGAAAGCGATCGAAATTATGCGGATGAACTTGGTCATGAGCCCCTCTGTTGCATCAGGCGTTTCATTTTCTCACGGAAGTCCGAGACCAGCGGCGAGGTGTTCGCGCTCTTGCGCAAACGCTCGAGCAGCTGGCGGTCTTCCTCGGTAATGGAATTGGGTACATCGACGATGATCTTGATCAACATGTCCCCGGGCGCGTAGCCGCCGATATCGGGAAAGCCTTTCCCTTTGAGGCGGAACACTTGTCCCGGGTGCGTGCCGCTCGGGATGGTGAGATTCGCCTTACCCGTGAGCGTCGGCACTTCGGCTTGCGAGCCCAGAAGCGCGTCCACGAACGAGATCGGAAGCTCCATCAGCACGTCGTTGTCCTTGCGCTTAAAAAGCGGGTGGTCCTGGAAGCCGACGATGACGTACAAGTCACCGGGCTTGCCGTTGCCCACGGCCGGGCCGTCGCCTTCGCCGCGAAGCTTGAGTCGCTGGCCCGCCTTCACTCCGGCGGGCACAGTGATTGAAAGTTTCGCGGTGTCTTCTTTGCCGCCGCGCTGGCGCACGAAGCTGATGCGCTTCTCGGTGCCGGTCGCGGCTTCTTCCAAGGTAATCGTGAGCGCGTATCTTAAGTCGGAGCCGCGTTGCTCGCCGCGCGGGCCACGGCGCGCTCCGGGCTGCGTTTCTCCGCCGAAAAACTCGCCGAAGAAATCCGAGAACATGTCGTTGAAGTCGGCCTGCCCCTGACCGCCCTGTCGGGGATCGAATCCGCCGGCGCCGAAACCTTCGAAGCCTCCGCGAAACGGTCCGCCCCCGGGCCCGCCCGCGCCCGGTCCGCCGGGCTGAAAAGCCGCATGTCCGAACTGATCGTACATCTGGCGCTTCTTTGGATCGCTTAAAGTGTCGTAGGCCTCGTTGACCTCTTTGAATTTTTCCTCGGCCGCTTTGTTTCCGGGGTTCTTATCCGGGTGGTACTTCATCGCGAGTTTGCGAAATGCCTTCTTAAGCTCGTCGGGCGTGGCCTGGCGGGAGACTCCGAGTACGCTGTAGTAGTCTTTGTTCGCCAAAGCGGGGGCCCCTCTTTAGTTCTTCACGGGCTCAGCCGCGATGATCACTTGAGCCGGACGGATCAACTTGTCGTGCATCTTGTAGGCCTTTTTGAAAACTCGCGCGACGGTTCCGGGCGCGAGCTCGGTGCTCGGCTCGCTCCCTAGGGCCTCGTGTTTCGAGGGGTCGAAGGGCTGGCCTTCGGCCTTAACCTCCTCGACGCCGAAATTTCCGAGGAGCGCGCGAATCTCGCCCGCGATCATCTGCACGCCTTCGCGAAACGACTCAGGGCTGCCGCCTTCGGCATCGAGCGCGCGCTCAAAGTTGTCGAAGACGTTTAGAAACTCGCGCACGAAACGCTCGGACCCGTACTTCGTCAGATCGGAGCGCTCTTTGATGGCGTTCTTGCGGTAGTTGTCGAACTCGGCGAGCAGGTAGAGATAATCGTTCTTGGCCTTGGCGGCCTCGGCCTGCAATTTCGCGATTTCTTCGGGCGATAACGCCGTAGGATCTTGGTTCTCGCTCATACCGTAAAGTATGAGTTTGCAGCCTCAAGTGTCAATGTGCCGGGCTTCAACTCTCCCGCCAAAAACGTGAGTTTTTCAAATACCTTATTGCTAATGAGCTGCCCCCGCGGAGTCAGGGACCAAGCCCCGTCGGCATACGCGAGAAGCTCCTCGCGCATCAGCTGCTCGAGACGGGGAGTGACCCGCGCCAAGATTTCGGGCGCAAACTTATTGCGCAGCGCGGCCCAGGCCAGTCCGCCGCTCGTGCGCAGGTGCATATGGCAGAAGTCCGTCAGCGACTCGTGCGCCAGCAGATGTTCAAACTGATCTTCGGGAAGAATTTCGTCCCAGGTCTCGCCTTGGCGATCGACTTGCTCGGCGTAAACGGCGAGCGACTTCGGATTCCAAAAGCGCGTGCCGAACGGACCAAGGTCGCGCCCGTAAGAGTGGCTGGAGAGGCCGATCCCCCAGTAGCTCGAATCGTTCCAGTACGCTTGATTGTGACGCGATTCATAACCGCGCTTGGCGAAATTCGAGATTTCGTATTTGTCGAGGCCGATGGTTTTCAGGCGCTTTTCAATGAGCTCGAACATCTCGATTTGCTCGCCCTCGGGCGGGCGGCCGCGACTCATTGGATGCGTTTCAGGAACGGTGAGGCAATAAGCGCTCAAATGATTGGGAGAGAACGTCAACACCTCGTCAAGATCGCGATCGACGTCGGCAAGAGTTTGTCCGGGAAGCGCGAAGAGGAGATCGAACGAGTAGTTGAGGTTACGCTCGGCAAGTAGCTGTAACGTGGAGCGCGTCTCTGCCGCCGAGTGCCTCCGCCCACACATCTTCAGCAGATCGTCGTTAAAGGACTGCGCGCCCACGCTGTAGCGATTGATTCCGGCCTGCGCGTAGTCATTCAGTTTCTCTTCGGTCAGCGTCGCCGGATTGATCTCGATCGTGCGCTCGCTGCTCGCGGTGAACGCGAACCCCGAGTTTGCAAGTTCGTCGCAAATGTTTAGAATAAGTTTGGGGTCGATCAGACTGGGCGTGCCGCCGCCGAAATAGAGCGTTTCAATCTCACGCTCACGCCACAGTCCCCGGCGCGCGCGAATCTCGCGGCGAACTTGGTCGACGTAACTTGAGGGCGGAAGAATCTCCGACCATTCGAAAGTGGTGAAGTCACAGTAGCGACACCGCTGGATGCAGTAAGGAATGTGAACGTAAACCGACAATGCCATGGTAGGTATGTAGTTTATGCTGAAGAAATATCAACTCAAAAACGGTCTGAAGGTTTTGCTGGTCGAGAGCCACAAGAGCCCCGTGCTCTCCATTCAAATGTGGGTGAAGACGGGCTCGGCTGACGAGAAAAAAGGTGAAGAGGGGATCTCTCACTTCATCGAGCACCTCGTGTTTAAAGGCACGCGCAAATACAAGGTGGGAGAAGTGGCCGCCGCCGTCGAGGCCGCGGGCGGCGAGCTGAACGCCTACACTTCGTTCGATCAAACCGTGTTCTATGTCACGATCTCAAAGGAGTACCAGAAGGTCGGGCTCGACGTGATTTCCGAGATGATGGGGTTTCCGCAATTCGAGTCGAAAGAGATCGACAACGAGCGCGAAGTCGTGATCGAGGAGATCAAGCGCTCAAACGATTCTCCGCACCGTCAGGCTTCGCGGCTGCTGTTCTCAACGGTTTATAAGAAGCATCCCTACGGAACGCCCGTGATCGGATTCGCCGAGAACATCAACACCGTTTCGCGCGAAACTTTGACGTCGTACTTCGAGGGCCGCTACAACCCGAAGAACATGACCCTCGTCGTCGCCGGCGACTTCAAGCCGCCCGAGATGCGCAAACAAATCGATCAGTATTTTTCCAGGTTCCGGCCGAATAAACTGCGCGTGGTCAAGCGCCCCTCGCGCGTCGAGGCGCCGAAGAAGCCCGCTTTGGTCGTGCAGCAAGCGCCGTTCAACGAAACGATCGTTCACATGGCGTTTCCGATTCCCAAAGCCACGCACAAGGACATCGCGGCGCTGGAAGTGTTCGCGCTGATCTTCGGCCAGGGCGACAGCTCTCGCTTGAACCAGCGCCTGCGCCTGCATGAGCATCTGGTAAATTTCGCGGGCTCGAGCGTGTTCGTCGCGCGCGATCCGGGGTTTTTCGCTCTCAGCATGTCCTTGAACGCCGCCGATCTGGATAAAGCCATGGGTTCGATGGTCGACGAGCTCGTCAAAGCGCTGAGTGCGCCGCCCGCGCGGGAAGAGCTCGAGAAGGCGCTCACCAATCTCGCGAGCGAGCAATTCTATCACCTCGAGACGGTCGACGGCCTTGCCCGCAACGTCGGGCACTACCAGGACCTCTTCGGCGATCCGACGTATTTCGACCGCTTCATGAAGCAGGTCGAGAAATTGACCGCTTCGGATATCCTGAAAGTCGCACGGAAGTATCTGGCGACGGATAAGTTTTCTTTCGTCGTGATGACTCCCGCCGAGCGGAAGGTCGTCGAGAAAACGATTCAGAAATGGATCAAAACTTTCCAGAAGAAAATGAAGGCGAAGAAAGGCGCGGTGAGAGCGCCGCGTTTGAAAGAAAAAGCGGGCAAGAAAATCTCGTGGGTCGTGAAGGGCCCTTCGGAATCAAAGCCCGGCATCGAGAAGTGGACGCTCGGAAACGGCGTCACCGTCATCACCCGCCCCAGTTTCGACACGCCGGTGATCAACGTGCGCTGCGCGTATTTAGGCGGCTCGCGGCTCGAGGACGAGGCCCACCAAGGAGCGACCGAGCTTCTGTCGCGCGTGTGGACCTCGGGCGCGGGGGATATGAGCGAGCTGAAGATGAACGAGCGGATCGACGCGATGGCCGCCTCGCTTTCGGCGTTCGCCGGCCGAAACTCCGAAGGCCTGACGATGAGCTGCCTCAAGCCGTTCGCGAAGGACATGCTCGATATTTATTTTAAAACCTTGCTTGAGCCGCGTTTCGAGGAGATCGCGATCGCGCGCGAGATCAAGTCCATGCAGGAGCACGTGAAGCTCCGCCAGGACAATCCGGGCCAGCTTTGCATCTTGGAATTCATGAAGCGGATGTTCCTCGATCATCCATACGGACGCGATACCTACGGCAGCGAAAAGGCCATCGCCACTTTAAGCTCGAAAAAGGTGCGCGATATTTTCGCGCTCAAGTCGGGACTTACGATCGTGGCTTCGGGCGCGTTTGACGCGAAGGAGATGCGCGACAACGTCGCCGGGGCGCTCGCCGGAGTGAGTATCAAGGCCGGGCAGAGCAAGACGCTCCCGATACATTATCCCGATCAAGACGTACGCGTGTTCCAGGAGAGCAAGAAGGAGCAAAGCCATCTGATCTTCGGCTTCCCCGGATTGAACTTAAAGGACCCTGAGCGCTACACGCTTCAAGTGATGCAGGCGATCCTCGCCGGCCAGGGCGGGCGCTTGTTCGTCGAGCTTCGCGATAAGGCGTCTTTGGCGTACTCGGTCTCGCCGATGCGAATGGAAGGCCTTGAGGGGGGCTACTTCGGCGCGTACATCGGCTGTTCGCCCGAGAAAGCCGAAACTGCGATCCGCATGATGCGCGACGAGTTCACCAAGCTCGCAGAAACGCCGGTTCACGAACAGGAGCTTGCGCGCGCGCAACGCTACCTCATCGGAAAGCACGACATCGAATTGCAAAAGAACTCCGCAATCACGTCGAGCATTCTTTTCGATTTCATTTACGGGATCGATTACATGGAGACGTACAAGTATACGGAGCGCATCCGCGCCGTGGACCGCGAATCCATCCGTAAACTCGCGCAGCGAATTTTCTCGCAGAAGTTCGTGCTCAGTTTGGTGGGCCCCAAAGCTCCTTGGTAAACCATAAGAGTCGTTTATTTTCCGCATAATTTCCCGGGCTGTTCGGGCGTTTTTCACGAGGGAAAAACGCCTCGAATAGGGTCGAAACCGGACCTTTTTTCGCTCCAGACTTTGATTCTGCAATTTTGCGTTAAAATAACGAATGAAGGCCTCCGAAGCCTTATGGGTAGACGCTTTGAAGGAGGAATGGCTCATAATGGGTCATCAACTGAAAGGCACGAATTCTATTTTACTCGAGTCTCCGCGCGAGTTCTTTTTCGATCGCGTGGACGACGCCTTTAAGCGCGTGAAGTTCGAGCCTCTTCCGCTCTCGCGCCAGTACCTCGTTTCGCTGCTCGAGCACTTCATGTTTTCGAGCAACCTCTTTCCCACCGACGACGAAACCGGTCGGGTGAAGCGCGAAACTCTCGCCGAGATGTACCTCAAGGCGCAGAACGCTCCGGCCCCCGTACGGGCCGACCTCTTGAAAAAGCTCGGGGACTCATCGCTTTACATCAGCGGGTTTTTCGGCGACTCGCTTTCGCGTAAGGTGGTCGACATCGATTACTACGTAGGGATGGGCGGCGTCGCGTACGGATCGCTCTCGCGCTCGGCCTCCGACGAGCAGTCCTCGCAGATGTTCGAGGAGTTTTCGGTGCGCTTCGCCGAGTTCGTGGACGTGTTGACGTACATCAGCCAGGAATCCCTCGTTCAGACTAACGAGGACCTGCTGAAGCTCTATGATCGCTACTTGGCGACGGGCTCCAAGCTTGCCGAAGAGCAGCTCGTGGAAAAGGGCCTTCTGACCGCCGACCTTCAGAAATCCAAAACGAAGATGTAGGTATTTCGACTTTGTCGTCGAAGTGAATCCTTTTCGGAACGCCTTGCGCCACCTTGGCGTCGCTTTGCGTTCCGAAAAGGGAACTGCTACCTTTTAGGCATGTTTAACCTCGGGTTCACCGAACTGATTTTGCTCGGAGTGATCGCGCTGATCTTCATCGGCCCGAATCAATTGCCCGAGGTCGCGCGCACGGTGGGACGATTGTTGAACGAGTGGCGCCGCGCCACTTCCGATTTGCAAAACTCGATCACCACTCACATTACCGACGACGTTCAAGAGCGCTGGAATGAATCGCGCAAAGAGCTCGCCGATCCCGATACGGTTGACGACGCCCAGCCGGACTCTCCGCCGACGACGCCGGAGCCCGTGGGCGAAAAAGGTA